>DASYDZ010000102.1:0-2455 GCA_036499305.1 Candidatus Didemnitutus sp. | reverse complement strand
GCCGCGGTTTCGGTCAGCATGTCCTCGGGCAGCGCCAGCACGACGGGGCCGGGGCGTCCCGACACCGCGGTGTGGAACGCACGATTGATGTACTCGGGCACGCGGTCGGCGCGGTCGATCTGCGCGACCCACTTCGCCATCGGGCCGTACATGCGCCGGTAGTCGATTTCCTGGAAGGCTTCGCGTTCGACCATGTCGTTGCCGACCTGGCCGACAAAAAGAATCATCGGCGTCGAATCCTGGAAGGCGACGTGCACGCCGATCGAGCCGTTGGTGGCGCCGGGGCCGCGCGTGACGAAGCAGATGCCGGGGCGGCCGGTCAGCTTGCCGTAGGCCTCCGCCATATAGGAAGCGCCGCCTTCCTGGCGGCAGGTCACGAACTGGATCTTCTCGCTCGCGCCGTGCAGGGCGTCGAGCACCTCGAGGTAGCTCTCGCCCGGGACCCCGAACGCCATATCCACTCCATGGACCACAAGCGCGTCGACGAGGAGTTGACCGCCCGTGCGGGCGAGGGCCGATTCCGACTTCATGCAACCTCCTTTTCGGAAGGCGAAGCCTAGCATACCGGGGCGCCCGGCGAGGACGCAGCCTCACCGCGAAGGGCGTCAATTCTTCGAGGAACAGAATAGCCTTAGCGCGAAGAGCGCAAAGGAAATGACTAATCGAAAATCCGCCCGGCGCGCACTATTTGAGCAACAACAACAGGACGATAGAGATCGTCAGGATAAAAGACAGGCATTTCCAGAAAAACAGAGGATCGCGATCGATCAGCGGGGGGCTTTTCTCGTTCAAAAGCCCCTGGTTCGGATGACGCAGATCGTGGATGAATTCGGATAATTCCTCGTAACGCTGGTACGGATCCGGGTGCACCGCCTTTCTGAGCGCGGCATCGATCCACACCGGAATCTCGCGATGCTCGCCGGGCAGCGATTGGTAGCGCAATTTGCGTTGCGCGGCCTTGGTCCTGGTTTTTGCCACCTCCGCTCCGTACGGCAGCTTTCCGCTCAGCATGTGATAGGCGATCACGCCCAGGGAAAAGATGTCCGATCGCGTCGTGCCGGCTTCACCCAGAAAATATTCCGGGGCGGTGTATTGCGCGGTGCCGAGCGGATAAGCGCGTTCGTCGGGCGCCGCGTTTTCCACCACGCCGGCCACGCGCGTCGATCCGAAATCGATGATCTTCACCGTGCCGGTGCCGTCGATCATGATGTTTTCCGGCCGCAGGTCCTGGTGCAGCATTTCCATGCGGTGAAAAGCCTGCACGCCCTTTGCGATTTGCTCGACGAGCCCGCGTACTTTTTCGAGCTCGGGTCGCGGGTTGTCGGTCATCCACTGCGCGAGCGTCTGGCCCTCGAGGTATTCCATCGCGACGTGAAGAAAGCGGCGTTCGCGCATGCGCGGGTAGGGCTTCAGCACGTGCGGGTTGTTCAGGCGTCGCGCGATCCATTCTTCCATCAGGAAGTGCTCCAGATGGCCGCGGTTGCCCTGCAGATCGGTGGAAGGCGTTTTGAGCGCGACCAGCGCCTCCGTCTGGAGGTCGATAGCCAGGTAGATATGACTGCGCGCTGATGCGTGGATCTCGCGCACGATGCGGTAGCCGTCGATTTCGGCGCGGGCCTCCAGCAGCGGCGCGGGGGCGAGCCGCGCCAGCTGCTGCTGGAGCTCGGAGATGCCGTGCTCCGGGATGTCCTCCACCGCCACGATCTGCACGGTAAGGTTGTCGCCGCTGCCGCGGCGGTAGGCTTCCGCGACGATGGCGCGGGCCGCGTCGTCCAGGGTACCGGGCGCATCGCGGATCGCGGCGGCCACGAACGGGCCATCGACGTGCTCGTAGACGCCGTCGGTGGCAAGAACGAAGACGTCGCCTCGCTCGATCTCGAGCGACCGGTAGTCGATCTCGATCTGCGGGTTGAAGCCGACCGCACGGCTGAGATAGCTCTCGTTGCCGGATACCCGGACGCGGTGGTCCTGCGTGAGCTGTTCGAGCGAGCCGCCCTGCAGCCGGTAGATGCGCGTGTCCCCGACGTGGAAAACGTGCGCGGTGGTCGACTTGAGGACCAGCCCGCTCAGCGTGCAGACGAAGCCGCGGTCCTTGTCGTAGCGGTACTCGCTCTGGTGTGTGCGCGAGTGAAGCCAGGAGTTCGTCGCATCGAGCACGCGCTCGACCGATTTTTTCACGGACCAGGTTTCCGACGTGCAGTAGTAGTCGTCGAGGAAGCCCATTACGGCGAATTCCGCCGCCACCTGGCTCACCTCGCTCGAACCGATGCCGTCGGCGAGCGCGACCGCAGCCCCCTTGGACGAGAGCTGCGGCTCCGCCGGCACGCGGAAGCCGTAGAAGTCCTGGTTGACCGGCTTGCGTCCCTTGTCGGAGCACTGCCCGACCGAAACGCTCAGTTTCGGCTCAGGCAACGTTTCGGAGAGCACGTTTCGGCGCCGTCCTGACGTGGGTGGC
>DASYDZ010000101.1:0-39655 GCA_036499305.1 Candidatus Didemnitutus sp. | reverse complement strand
TTCGAAACGGCGCACGCGTGGGGTGCGCCGACGACGGCGGCGAACTCCTTCTCAAACGCGGCGACCTCAGGGCCCTGGGTCGTCCAGCCCGAGAGGATCACACGTCGGGCGGCATCGGCTTCGCGTTCATCGAGGACAGGTTTGGCGATCGGGATCATGGGAAAGTAGCGAGTAGCGAGTAGCGGGTAGCGGGTAGCGAGTAGCGGGGAGCGAGTAGCGGGTAATGAGGAGCGCGCGGAGCAGGCTGCAGGGTATAGGACGGACGGTCTGGTGGTTGGGCGGAATTCAGGAGTCCGCCTGCTGTCGTCTGTCGTCCGTGGTTCCTGTTCCGCTCCTATCCCCGGTCGGGCACGGGGACCGGTTTGTTGGCCTTGGTTTCCTTCGCCCACCATTCGACGAGACGGCGGAGACCTTCCTCGATGGTGACGCGGGTCTTGAAGCCGAGAAGGCGTTCGGCCTTTTTCGTCTCGGCGAGGCGCCGGAAAACCGGGGTGGCTTTGCGCGCCGGGCCATACTCCGGGTCGAGGTTGACGCCCATGACCTTGCCGAGTGTGACGGCCAGCTCGTGCAGGCTGGTCTCGACGCCGCTGGCGATGTTGATCGCGTCGTCCGCGATGGACGACTGCGCGGCGAGCAGATTGGCGCGGGCGACATCGCCGACGTACACAAAATCCATCGTCTGGCTGCCATCACCGAAGATCAGGCACGGCTTGCCCTGCGACAGGCGTTCCATCCAGCGGATCATGACCTCGGTGTAGACGCCGAACGCATCCATGCGGGGCCCGTAGACGTTGAAATAGCGCAGAGCGACATAGTTCAGGCCGGACATCTCGTGAAAACTGCGCAGCATGCCCTCGCCGTAGAGCTTGATCGCGCCGTAGATCGTGCGATTGCCGTATCCATGATGGTGTTCGGTCGTGGGAAACTCCTCGGCCTGTCCGTAGATCGAGGCGGACGACGCATAGACGACGCGCTGCACCTTGTTCGCGACGGCGGCCTCGCACACGTTGAACGTGCCGGTGGCGAGAACGTCGTGGGCGAGGCGCGGATCCTCGGCGCATTGCGTGATGCGGATGGCGGCCTCGTGGTAGACGATGTCAATGCCCTCGGTCAGCTTGTGCACGAGCTTGGCGTCGCGCACGTCGCCGTCGACCAGCGTGATTTTGCAATGCGTCCGGGCCGAGGTGAGGTTCTGGTCCCGTCCGCGGGTAAAATTGTCGAGGATGACCAGCTCCTCCATATCGTCGCGCGCGGCGAGCAGGTCGGCGATGTTGGATCCAATAAGGCCGGCACCGCCGGTGATCAGGGCACGTTTGTAGTTCATCAGGGTTCGATGGGTAATAAAAGGGGTGGAAACGGGTTCAGGCCGGTCCGGATTTGCCCGCGTCGTGGTGCCGGATGCGGGCCCGGTCGCCGGAGATCTCGACGCGGCCGACGCTCCTGGCCGGGTTGCCTTGAATGAAGCTGTAGTCGGGAAACGAGCCTTCGACGTAGCTGCCGGCGGCGACGAAGCAGTGATTGCCGATCCGCGTTCCCGCCGCGATCGTGACCTGCGGCGCGATAAAACAGCAGTTCCCGATCGACGTGGAATTTCCGAACAGGGGCGCCCGGTGGCCGGTCAGGGCGCGCTCCACGGTGTTGTGCGTATACACGTGGGTGCCGGATCCAATGTCGACGTAATCGCCGATGGTGAGAGTGCCATTCAGGCCGTCGAGAATGGTGAACGGACCGACCCAGCATTTCTTTCCCATGTGCACGTCACCCAGGATCAGACATTCGTCGTAGACATTCGAGCCCTCGCCGAAGCCATTTTCCTTCGCGACGTTCCAGCGGTCGTTCAGCAGGGTGCCCAGGGGAACATGCCGGTTGAACTTGGCGCGCAGCCGACGGCGGAGGGCCCGCAGCAGTTCCTGCAGCTCGGAATGGTTCTGGGAAGCGAGGATGGCGTCCCAGTCCGCGCCGGGATCGAGCGTTTCGCCGGCAAACCGGCGCACCGGCGCGGACGAGGGTTTCGCGGCGAGCACCGCCTGGACATCGGCCTCGCGCACCACCGCCAGGTGGCGGAACTGCTCGAGCGAAAGCGAATGCTTGCGGATCAAGTCGAGCGCCTTGGCCGAGACCGTCGGGTCCCCCGCCGCAGGGCCAGCCGCCTTGGGGGCCGGAGCCGCGGCCGCCGGCCGGGCCGGGCGCTCCGCACCGGCCGTGATCACGCCGACGCTCGCCCCGATGTCGACCTCGGCGCCCGCCGCCGCCTGATGATGAACAAATCCCGCCGCGGGCGACTCGAGTTCGAAGACTTTTTTCGTCGTTTCGAGCACCACCACCGCCTGCCCGGCGGCGACCTTGCCGCCGTCGGCGACCAGCCATTCGACCAGTTTTGCCCGGTCGTCGTTCACTCCTTCACGAGGGACTATGATGTCAACGGGTTGGGACATCGGGGCAATGGTTCTGGATGGGGGGCGGGTACACTGAGCCGGGGGAGCGCGGGCGAGGCAAGGACGATGCGGGAAATCAGAAAAGATTTCGGACGCCGGCGATGACGGCTTCCTCGCCCGGCAGCACGAGATCCTCGAGGTGGCGCACGCTGGGAATGGGAAGCGGCTGCGCGCCGACGGCGCGGCAGCTCGTGCCGGGCGCCGCCTGCACCACGCCGGAAATCACCGCGGCGGAAATGCCGAACGCGGGAACATTCTCCTCGACGACGAGCAGGCGCCGGGAGCGGCCGACCGAGGCCAGGATCCCGGTGAGATCGAGCGGCCAGAGCTGCGTGAGGATGAAATAATCGAACGCCAGCTCATCCGTTTCGAAAAGGCGTTTCATCGCCCGTTCGCAGATCGGGGCGGAGCCGCCATAGGTCACCACCGTCACATCCGGATTCCTGGAGGCTGACACATAGTGGAGCGGCGGGAATTCGCCCTCTTTTCCCTCCACGGGCTCGATCCGCGCATCGAGCGGCGGCTCGGCCGCCGGTCGTTCGGAGTAAAGCAGCTTGTTCTCGACGAACACGGTCGGCCGGTCGTTGCGCAGGACGACCTCCTGCAGCAGGCGGCAGCAGTCGTGGCGATGCGACAGCGCCACCACCTGCAGGCCCGGCACGCCGCAAAAAATTCGCTCGAGGCTCTGGCTGTGGGTCGGCCCGTAGCCGCGTCCGCCGCCGGACACCAACCGGATCGTGGTTGGGCAGGTCACGTTGCCGGCGTACATGTAGTGGAACTTGGCGGCGAAGTTGATCAGCTGGTCGGAGGCCAGGGTGACGAAATCGGCAAACATGATCTCCGCGACCGGCCGGAATCCGGCCAGCGCGAGGCCGTTGGAGACGCCGGCGATGCCCGCCTCGGCAATGGGCGTGGAAAAGACCCGGTCGGGGTACTTGGTCGACAGTCCGCGCGTCACCTTGAACGCGCCGCCATAGGGATCGAGCAGGTCTTCGCCCAGGACGATCACTTCCGGATTGGCGGCCATGGCCTCGTGCAGTCCGCGGTTCAGTTCCTCGGCGATGCGGCCCAAGGCGCGGTTTTTCGCGGAGTCGGCGTGAAGGTCCAGGCTCGACAGCGTGCGGCTGGAGGCGGGCAGCGCGCGATTGCCCGGATCGGCGACTTTCGGACGCTGGGCAACCGTTTCCGCGGTGGCATTGATTTCCGCCGCCGAGGAAACCTGGGCGGAACGCAGCTCGGCCTGGGCGGCAAGAAGACGGCTGAGCGGGTCGTCCTGCCACAGTTTCTCGATGAGATCCTTCGGACGATTGTCGTCGCCCTTGCTGTGGGCGAGCAGGCGGCGGGTGCGGATCATCGCCACGGAGGGCCGCCCCTGGCGAACGTTGGCCACGACGCGCCCCAAAGTTTCATGCAGCGCCGCGGGGTCCTCGTCGGAAGCAGTCTCGACCTCGAGGCCGAACCCGCGGATGCGCGCGGCGACGTCGCCGGGCGTGGTGGTGCGCACGTCGGTCGACTGGGCCCAGCCATTGCACTCGAGCAGAAACAAAACCGGCGCCTTGAGCAGGGCGGCGAAGGTGAAGGCCTCGTACAGCGTGCCTTCACCCAGGGTGCCGTCGCCCACCTGAACCACGGCGATGCTTTGCTCCTGGCGGCGCTTCATCGCCCAGGCGAAGCCAACGCCGATGGGCGCGCTGCCACCCTGGATGCCGGCCGAGAAGAATCGGCGCCAAAACAGGTTTTGCGTGCCGCCCCGACCGAGACACAGCGCCCCCTGGCGCCCCATCAGCTCCGCAAGCAGGGCCTCCTCCGAGCCGCCATAGGCGAGATAGTGGCCGTGGCCCCGGTGCGTGGCGAAAAAGGCATCCTCGCCGGGGCGCAAGTGGGGATGCAACGCGGCCGCGCAAAGCTCCTGGCCGACGCAGGTGTGCACGGTTCCGAAGAGAAGTCCCCGCTTGAACAGATCCTGCAGCGCATTCTCGAAATTGCGGATGCGAATCGCCATCTCAAGCACGGGTCGAAGGCCGACATCAGGATCGAGGCCGCGCGCGGGTGACAGGGAGGTGGAATTTGACATGTCGGGACGAGCGTTGGAGGGAGAGTCGAGGCGGGTCGGGCACTCCTTGGGACCACCACGTTGCATTCCCCCGCGGGAAGGTCAAAAGGAGAGTTTCGGTCCGTCTCATCGCTGAGACGGACCTCGCCGATCACCGGCCCGAAGTAAATTCCGCACTAAAAAGCGACGGCGGAATGCGCAGCGGGGTGGTCAGGGAACCTCGGTGAATTTGACGTCCACCCAGTAGTTGGAGGCGGCGAAGCCGGTCATCGGGAAGGTTCCGACGGTGGCGGAGAACACGCCATTGGGTCCGTCGGTGCCGTCCTCGAGCGCATCCAAGGGTCCGTTCGCCGCATCCACTCCGAAGTATTCGGTGTCAGTCGCATAGTTGCCGGTCTGGGCCGAGTACGACACGACGTAAGTCGTGTTCGCCTGGACCGGAATCGGAGTCGCGAAGGCCTGATACTGCCAGCCGGAGCTGGTCTCGTTGGTGAAGGTCACGCTCCCGAGCAGCGTGCCGTGGCGGTCCCACAGATGGCCGATGTGTGCGCCGATATTGGCCGCACCCTTGTAGAAGCGGACGCCGGTGATGTAACCGCTGACCGCGCTGACGAACTTCGTTCCGACCTCGGCGCCATCCGGATCGCCGGCAGACACGATCGTCGGCGTCGGAGTGGCCCAGATCGAATAAACCGCCGGATTCAGCGTGCGGGTCACGAATGACGAATTGACAGTGGTCA
The DNA here is from genome assembly GCA_036499305.1 of Candidatus Didemnitutus sp. Classification (GTDB taxonomy): domain Bacteria; phylum Verrucomicrobiota; class Verrucomicrobiia; order Opitutales; family Opitutaceae; genus Didemnitutus. Next base: position 34,427 of record DASYDZ010000101.1, on the reverse strand, counting down.
CGGTGTTTCCGGCGATGTCGGCGACCCCGCCGGGGCCGCCGGTGACGGTCACGGTGTAGGTGGTCGCGCCGGCCAGCGGCGAGACCAGGGTCAGGGTCGCGGCGAACCTGGTCGGATCATAGGTCACGGTCGCGTTGACGATGTGGCCGAGGTTGTCCCGGAGGAAGATCCGGCTCGCGGTGATGGTCGACGCATCCATCGGCTCGCTGAACGTGATCTGCATGGAAGTGCGGACGTCCACGCCCGTCGTGCCGTTGGTCGGCGTGACGGAGATGACCGTTGGCGCGGCGGTGTCGGCGGCGAAGTCCACCTGATAGGCGCCCGACGCGGTTTGGATCATGGCATATTGGATGCCCTTGATCGTGCGCAGCTCGTAGGTGATTGCAGAGCCGTTGAACCGGGCCGCCGAGACGCGACGGCCGGTGGCGACCGGCACCAGGGTTTCGAGGCCCGCCGCACTGCCATTGGCGGCGATGGTGAAGCCGAGCGTGGTGCCGTTCCAGGTGATCGACTTGATCGCCGAGGCGTTCTTCGCATCGGTCCACTGGAGGAGCTGGCGCGCAGAAATGACCGGAACATTCCGCGTGAGCGCGGAGAAGATGATCGCATCCGAGCCTGACTCGTCGGGGAAGTCGGTGTGCATGTTAGCCACGAAGGCGCCGTAGTAGCCGAGGGGTCCCAGGGCATTGTCGAGCAGAGTGTCGATGTGCAGCGGGTAGGACTGGCCGGATTCGTCGGTCATCTGCGTCGGCGCCTGGAAGACGTCGAGCACGTTGCCGGTCGACTGGCAAAAGCGCATCGGCAGGCCGGAGCCGGTGAAGATGCCGGGGCGGTCCGCCACCCAGGTGGCCGGCCAGTAATAGTAACTGGTGTCGAGCCGGATGCCGTGGCGGAGTTCGATCTCGGGCATGATCGTGAAGCCCGTCCATGCGATGCCGTGGACCCGGTGAGTGACCGGTGCCGGCAGGCTGGGGAAGAGCGTGCGCCACTGGGTCATCTGGTCGGTGAACATTGCGTCGAGGGTGGTCGCGGTGTAATCGGTGAGGCCCGTGTTCAGGTGCAGGGCGATCTCGAAGCCGGCGTTGTTGTAGGCGACGGCCTCGGCGTCGGTCGGGGGGCCGCCATTGGGATCCGGGAACATGTAGGAGGTGCTTCGGATCGCGGTCCAGTTGGTCGGCGACGAGTTGGCCGGGCTTTCCTGGGTGTACAGGTCGAAGCGACCCTTGGTGCCGCCGAAGCCATTGTAAGTCGTGCCGTGATCGTCGCCGGTCATCACCACCGCAGTGCGGTAGCCGTTCGGGAAGATCCAGAATCGCGGCAGCGGACGCTTGGAGGCATTCACTTTCAGGATCAGGTTGGCCAGCAGGTGCTGCTGCTCGTCCGCCTGCGGGATCTGGATCTTGCTGAAGTCAACCCAGTCGGGCTGCGGGTCGAAGGGCGCGGCCCCGAAGAAGAGGTCATCGGCGCGGGTCGGCGGGGACATTCCGTCGCGATTTTCGTTGGCCCAGGCCGGATTGCCCTGGCGGGTGTAGACCACCGACTTGGCCAGGTCGTACGTGAAGGCCGAGGCCGTGCCGCTGCCGACGGTCCGCGTTGTGACCGCCGGATTGCCGGTCGGAGTCACGGCGTTCGAGTACAACGTGGCGATCGCGGTCGCCCCGCTCGAGGTGTAGAGATCGGCGGCGCTGTGATACTGCATCGAGGCGGCGACCATGCCCGCGCCGGCCGCGGTGGTGGTATCCACGGTCAGATAGGCATCGGACAGCGTGGTCGCGATATCGGTCAAACCGAGGAGCGCACTGAGCTGCTTGTCGGGGCGCATGGCGATCAGATTGCCGCCGCCGTTCACCCAAGTGGTGAACATGGACACTTGCGCGGGCGTCAGGGGGGTCGGAGCCAGCACCACGGTGTCGTACGACGCCAGCGTGGACGCAGTCACACCGGAAACGTCCATCAACGTGAACTCGTTCAAGCCCTCCGTGAGGAGGATCTCGGCGTAGAAATCGCTGAAGGGAGTCGAGGCGCTGTTGATGAGCAGGATCGGGCCGCCGGGTCCGGTGCCGTAGGGATTCGCAACGACGGTCGAGAAGCTCCAGGTGAAATCCGCGGACATGGCGATTCCGCTGAGGTCCGTCACTCCGCTGGCTCCGCCCTTCACGATCGCGGTGTACGTCGCCGAAGGCTGCAGCGGGGTGGTCGGGGTCAGCATGGCCGCATTGACCGTGCCGTCGAACGTCACGGTGGCGGGCACCGCGTTGCCTCCGCTATCCCGGAGCTGGAAGGTCGTGCTCGTGACCGTCGCCGCGTTCATGGCTTCATTGAAGATCGCCACCACGGGCGAGCCGCGGCTGATGTCGGTTGTCGCGGGCTCCGGGGAAACATCCTCGATGGCCGGTCCGCCGCCGCCCGACGAGCCGCCGGCCTGGAACACGACGTCGACCCAGTAATTTGAGCCGCCCCAGCTGCTGGCCGGGAACAGGCTGCTTGCGCCGTAGGTGAAGACGCCTTGTCCGGCGGCCGCGGTGTCATTGGGCGCGTGCAGGGGCGCCCGATCGACGCTGGTTTGGGAGAAATACCCGATGTCGGAGGCGAAATGGCCCGCCGGCACGAAATACGAGGCCACGTACAGGGTGTTCGCATTGATGGCCACGGGTGACGCGAAGTTGACCTGCTGCCAGCCTGAAGCGGATTCACTGGTGAAGGTGGCCGACGCCAGCAGGGTGCCGGTGTTCGACCAGAGGTTGCCCACGTGGGTGCCCCCGTTCATCGAGGACTTGTAGAAGCGGATGCCCGTGATGAAACCGGCCGAGTCCGACTTGAACTTCACGCCGAGTTCCACCCCGCTGTCGGGGCCGGCATCGGCCGTGGTCGGAGCCGCGGTGGCCGGCCACAGGGTGACCATGGCAGGCACCACCGAGATGCTCATCAAATCGTTATCGGTCTGAGGTGTGGTCGTCGAATCCGTCACCTGGACGGTGAACGCAAACGTTCCCGTCGCGGTCGGAGTGCCGGTGACTGACCCTGTGGCGGGGTTGAGGGTGAGGCCGGCGGGCAGGGAGCCGCCGAGCAGCGACCACGAATACGGCGTGGTGCCGCCGGTGGCCGCGAAGGCCGCGGAATAAGGCGTATTGACCGATCCGCTCGGCGCCGAGGTTGTGGTGAGGACGAGGGGGGTCGCTTGCACCGCCAGCGAGGTCGAACCCGAGATGGCGTCGAACGCGGCTGAGATCGTCGTCGAGCCGGCGTTCACCCCCGTGGCCAGACCGGCCGCCGAGATGATCGCCTTCGAGGTGGCGGAGGAGGCCCACGTCACCTGGCTGGTCAGGTTCTGCGTCGAGCTGTCCGAATAATTGCCCGTCGCGGTGAACTGCTGGGTGGCTCCGATAATGAGCGTCGCGTTGCCCGGCGTGACCGAGATCGAGACGAGCGTGTTGGTGACCGTCAGCGTCAGCGCCTGGGTGACGCTTTGGGTCGGGCTGCCGGAGTCGGTGACCTTGACCGAGAAGCTGGCCGTGCCGGTCGCGGTCGGCGTGCCGCTGATGACACCCCCGGCGCTCAGGCCCAGGCCGGCCGGGAGGCCGCCCGAAGCCAGCGACCAGGAATACGGCGTCGTTCCGCCTGTGGCGGCCAGAGTGGCCGAGTAGGCGGTTCCCGCCGTGGCATTGACCACGCTGGTCGTGGTGATGGCGACCGGTCCGGCCTGCACGGTCAGCGTGGTGCTGCCGGTGGTGCCGCTCAGCGTGGCCGAGACGGTCGTCGAACCCGCGGCCACGGTGGTCGCCAGGCCAGCGGACGAGATGGTCGCCATCCCCGTCGCGGAGGAGGCCCACGTGACCTGACTGGTGAGGTTCTGCGTCGAGCCGTCGGCGTAGTTGCCGGTGGCCGCGTACTGCTGCGTGGCGCCGGACTGAAGGGAGGCATTGGCCGGGGTGACGGCGATCGACGTCAGCGCCGGAGGCGGGCCGGCCTGGAACGCCACGTCGACCCAATAGTTCGAGGCACTCCAGCTCGAGGTCGGGAAGGCGCTGGCGGCACCGTAGGTGAACACCGCGTTGCTGCCCGCCGCCGCGTTGGAAAGCGCGTGCAGCGGCGCATTGTCGTGGCCGGCGTTGGCGAAGTAGTTGAGGTCGGCCGCGAAATGTCCGCCCGTCGTGAAGTACGACGCGATGTAGATCGCGTTGGCCTGGATGCTGACCGGCGTGGCGAAGTTGACCTGCTGCCAGCCCGAGGCGGTTTCATTGGCGAAGGTGGCGGTCGCCAGCAACGTGCCGGAGCTGGTCCACAGATTTCCGATGTGGGTGCCGGTATTGGCGGCCGACTTGTAGAACCGGATGCCGCTGATCAAGCCGGAGACGTCCGAAGTGAACTTGACGCCCAGTTCGACGGGGTTGTCGGGACCGATGTCGGCCTGGACGGGAACCGCGGTGGCCGGCCAGATCGTCACGACCGGCGCGACGATCGTGATCGTGAAGGACTGGGTGGCCGACTGCGCGGGGCTGCCGGCATCGGTGACCTTCACGCTGAAGGTGTAGGCGCCGCTCGCGACCGGGGTGCCGGTGATGGAGCCCGTCACGCCGAGGGACAATCCGGAAGGCAGCGTGCCGCTGGCGAGAGTCCAGGTATAGGGAGTGGAACCGCCGCTGGCCGCCAAGGGAGCGGAGTATGCCGCACCCACGGAACCGTTCCCCAGCGAAGTCGTGATGATGGTGACGGTAGCCGGCTGGACCGTGAGCACGGTGCTGCCGCCCGTCCCGCCGAAGTTCGCCGAAATCGTGGTCGTGCCCGAAGACACGCCCGTCGCGACGCCGGCCGCATTGATGGACGCCTTCGAGGTGGCGGAGGAGGTCCAGGCCGCCTGGGAGGTCAGGTTCTGCGTGCTCGAATCCGAGAACGTCGCGGTGGCGGTGAACTGCTGCGTCCCTCCCACCGTCACGGTCGGATTCGTCGGAGTCACGGAGATGGAAACCAGCGTGGCCGAGATCGTCATGCTCAACGGCTGGGTCGCGGTCTGCGCCGGGCTGCCGGCATCAGTCGCCTTGACGGTGAACGAGAAGGTGCCCGAAACCGTCGGAGTTCCGGCGAACGTGCCATTGGCCGCGAGAGTCACGCCCGAGGGAAGCGCGCCGGAAATGATCGTCCAGGAATACGGCGTCGTGCCGCCCGAGCCGGCCAACGTGGCCGAGTAAACGGACCCGGCAAATCCGGCCGGAAGGTTGGTCGTGGTGATCGCCAGCGGCTGCGGCTGGACCGTCAGCGTCGTGCTGCCGGTGACGCTCAGATAGTTGGCCGCGATCGTCGTGGTGCCCGTGGCCGTCGTGGTGGCCAGGCCGCCGGAAGCGATGGTGGCGCGCGCCGTCACGGACGAGGTCCACGCGGCGAGGCTCGTCAGGTCTTGCGTCGTCCCGTTGGAATACGTTCCGATGGCCGTGAACTGCTGCGTGCCACCCAGGACAATCGACGGATTCGCCGGGGTCACCGCGATCGAACTGAGCGTGGGCGCTGGACCGGTCTGGAAGAGGACGTCCACCCAGTAGTTCGACGATCCGTAGGTCGAAGTCGGGAAGACGCTGTTGTCGCCATAAGCGAACACCCCGTTGGCCGAAGTCGCGTTGGAGAGCGCATGGAGCGGCGCGTTGTCGACGCCGGCCGTGGCGAAGTAGTTAACGTCGTGGGCGTAGTGCCCAATCGTGGAGTGATACGAGGCGACGTAGGTCGTGTTGGCCGTGATGGAGACCGGATTCGGGAAGAGGGCCTGCTGCCATCCGGACGCGGTCTCGTTGGAGAAGGTGGCGGTCGCCAGCAGGGTTCCCGTGGTCGACCACAGGTTGGCGACGTGCGTGCCGGTGTTGGCATCCGACTTGTAGAAGCGCAGGCCGACGATCGAACCGGCGGAGTCGGACTTGAACTTCACGCCCAATTCCACCGGAGAATCATCGCCGGCGTCGGCGCTGCCGGGGGTCGCGGTGGCGGCCCAGATGGTCAGCGTCTTCTGGACGATTGCGATGGTCAGCGCCTTGGTGGCGTTTTGCACCGGGCTGCCCGAGTCGGAGTCCTTGACCGTGAAGGAGAACGTGCCCGAGGCGGTCGGCGTGCCCGTGATCGCGCCGGTCGTGGCGCTCAGCGTGAGGCCGCCCGGGAGGGCACCGGCAGAAATCGACCAGTGATACGGAGTCGTGCCGCCCGTCGCCGCGACGGACGCGGAATAGCCGGTGCCGACGGTGCCGCCCGCCAGGCTGCTGGTCGAGATCGCGAGAACCGCCGGCGTCACGGTCAGCGTGGTGCTGCCGGTCTTGCCGCTCGCCACGGCCGAGATGGTGACGGAGCCGACCGACACGCCGGTCGCGAGGCCCGAGGAATTGACGGTCGCGCGGCTGGTGAGCGACGACGACCAGGTCACCTGGGTCGTGATGTCCTGCTTGGTGGCGTCCGAGTAGGTGCCCGTGGCGGTGTACTGCAGCGTGTTGCCGATCGCGACTGAGCTGGCGGTCGGCGTGACAGCGATCGAGGAGAGCGACGCGGTGATCGTCAGCGTGAAAGCCTTCGTGGTGTTCTGCTGCGGCGAGGCGGCATCCACGACCTTGACCGTGAAGCTGTACGTGCCGGTCTTGGTCGGGGTTCCAGAAATGGTGCCGCTGGTGCTGCCGAGGTTGAGACCGGTCGGGAGGGTTCCCGCGGACAGCGACCAGGTGTACGGCGTGCTGCCGCCGGTCGCCGCCAGCGTGGTGGAGTAAGAGGTGCTCACCACGCCATTGTTGAGCGAGGCGGTGGTGATCGAGAGTGGCTTCGGCGTCACGGTCAACGCGGTGCCGCCGGTCACGCCGAGCACGCTCGCCGAGATCGTCGTGCTGCCGGTGGCGACGCCCGTGGCGAGTCCGGCCGAGCTGATCGTCGCCTTGGTGGTGACGGAGGAGGCCCACGTCACCAGGCTGGTCAGGTTCTGCGTGGTGCCGTCGGAATAATTGCCGGTCGCGGTGAATTGCAGGGTGGAGGCGACGGCGACCGAGGAGGCGGCCGGGGTCACGGTGATCGAGCTCAGCACGGCTGGGGCGCCGGGCTGGAAGACGAGGTCAACCCAGTAGTTCGAACCGCTCCAGCTCTGGGTCGGGAAGACGCTGGCGGTGCCGTAGCCGTAGACACCCTGGCCCGTGACACTGCCGGTCGACGGCGCGTGGAGAGGCGCGTTGTCGACGCCGTTGACCGTGAAATAATTGGGATCCGAGGCGAAGTGCCCGACGGAGGTGTGGTAGGAAGCGAGGTAAATCGTGTTGGCCGTGATCGTCACGGGGCTGGAGAAACTCACCTGCTGCCAGCCCGAGGCTGTTTCCGAGGAGAACGTGGCCGTGCCGAGCAGCGTGCCGGTGCTCGACCACAGGTTGCCAACGTGCGTCCCGGTGTTTGCCGTGGATTTGTAGAAGCGGATGGCGGTGACCGTGCCGGCGACGTCCGAGCGGAACTTGATGCCGACCTCGACCGGGCTGTCCGGACCTCCGTCAGACTGATTCGGTGCGTCCGCGGGCGTCCAGAGAGTGACGGCCGGGGCGAGAGCGATCACCAGGGGGAGAGCCTTGGAGGCGTTCTGCTGGGTCGTTCCGCTGTCGACCGCCTTGAAGGTGAGATTGAATGTGCCCACCGCGAGCGGCGTGCCCGAGATGACGCCGGCCGAGGACATGGTCAGTCCCTGCGGCAAGGCCCCGGCCGTGATCGACCAGGTGTAAGGCGTGGTGCCGCCGGTGGCGGCGAGAGAGGCGGAATACGCCGTCGAGACGGTGCCGGTCGCCAGCGAGGAGGTGGCAATCGCGAGGGTGGCTGGCGTGACCGTGAGGGTGGCGCCCTTCGAGATCGTTCCGAATGTCGCGGTGATCGTGCTGGTGCCCGTGGCGACGCCCGTGGCCAGGCCTCCCGTGACGGTGGCCTTGGTGGTGGCCGAAGAGGTCCACGTCGCCTGGTTGGTCAGGTCGAACGTGGCGCCACCGGAATAATTTCCGGTCGCCGTGAACTGCAATGTCGCTCCCACTTTAACGGTGGGCGTGGTCGGGGTCAGCGTGATCGAGGTCAGGGTGTTGGTGACGACGATGCTGAGCGCCTTGGTGACGAACACGCTCGGGTTTTCCGTCGTGCCCTTGTCGGTCACCTTGACCGTGAAGTTGTACGTGGCCACGACCGTCGGCGTGCCGCTGATCGTGCCGGTGGTCGCATTCAGGCTCAGGCCCGTGGGAAGTGAACCGCTCGAAAGCGACCACGTATAGGGAGTGCGGCCGCCCGTGGCGGTCAGCGTCTTCGAGTAGGAAGTGCTGCGGGTGGCGTTCGTCAGCAGCGTGGTGGTGATGGTCAGCGGAGCGGGCGTCACGGCCAGGACCTGCGTGCCGGTCACGCCGGAGAGCTTCGCGGAAATGGTGGACTGGCCGGTGGCGACGCCGGTCGCGAGACCCGTAGCGTTGATCGTGGCGATCGTGGTGCTCGAGGAGCTCCAGGTGACCTGGCTCGAAATGTCCGCCGTGCTGCCATCGGAATAGGTCGCCGTGGCGACGAATTGCTGCGTGGTGCCGACGCTGACATTCGGGCTGGTCGGGGTTACGGCGATCGACAAGGGCGTCGGGATGGACTGGAAAACGACGTCGACCCAGTAGTTCGAGTCGTTCCATTCCTGGTTCGGGAACGTGCTGGTTGTTCCGTAGCCGAACACGCCGTTGGGGTCGGACACCGTGCTCTGCTGCGCATGCAGCGGGGCATTGTCGAGGCCGTGCGAGGTGAAATATCCCTGGTCGTCGCTGTAGTGACCGTTGTTGTGATGATAGGACGCGACGTACTCGGTGTTCGCGGTGATCGTGACGGGTGTGGTGAAATTGACCTGCTGCCAGCCGGACGTTGTTTCGTTGGTGAACGTGGCCGTGGCGAGCTGGGTGCCGGTGATGGTCCAAAGGCTGCCGATGTGAGTCCCGACATTGTTGGTCGCCTTGTAGAATCGGATGCCGGTGATCGTGCCCGCGCTGTCGGAATGGAACTTCACGCCGATTTCGCCCGGGTCATCCGACCCGGCGTCGATCGCGGCCGGAACCGTGTCGGACGGCCAGATCGTGTGGGTGGAGGAAGGAGAAGAGCCGGTCACCGTCACGGTGACGCCGGCGGAGGGATTCTCGAGATTGCCGCTGTCGTCGAAGGCGCGGCTCTTGATCGTGATGGCTCCCGTCTGCCAGGAGGAGAAGGCATAGGTCCAGGTCGCCTGACCCGTGGCGCTTTGCCAGGTGGTGCCGCCGTCGATCGACACCTCGACACCCCACACCTTTCCGCCCACGTCGGTTGCCGTTCCCGAAACATTGATCTGCGCTCCCAGCGCGGCAGTGCTTCCGGTCGTCGGCGTCTGGATCGTTGAAACCGGGGCCGTGCTGTCGGTTGACGCCGTGGCGGCGGTCAGCCCCGACTGAATGCTCGCCGGCTGCGCGGTCATGTCGGCAAAGAGATTCACGGTCGCCTGCTTCATGGGCGTGCTGGCGGCGAGATTTCCGCCGTCATGGTTGGCGTCGAGACCCCAGGGCCACTGGATGCTGCCCGCGCTGAAAACCAAGGCGCCGCTGGAGTGGCGATAAAGCGTGATGGAGTGGGTCGCGGTTCCGGTGATGTAGGTCGAGCCGTAGTCATCGAGCACCGATTCACCGCCGAGCGTCACCAGCGAAAGGCGCTGCAGGGCCGGGGGCTGGTTCGCATCGCCGGGCGCCTGGTCCCATTCGTAGCCGAGGGTGCCGGCGGGCATCGTCGCGGTGGTCCCGACGCCCAGTGAGGCGACGGTGGTGTTGCGCCAGAACCGGTGCTTTCCGTACGTGGCGGGCACCGCGATCGAATCGGCGGCGGGTCCGTTGACGATGAAGATGGTTCCGGTCAGCGCGTTTTCCGGGCGGTTGCCGTCCGCCGGCGGGCTGAAGCGCGGATCGCGCCACGAGCCGGTCCAGATCGAGCCGGCGGCGCCGGTGTCGAGCGGGTCGATGCGGGCGTCCGCATGGGTTTCCTTGTAGCACACGAGCGTGCGATACGGCGTGTTCGAGCCATCGATGGAATTTTCCCAACGGGTTTTCCAGAACACCTCGTTGCCGCTGAAGAAGGCGAGGTTCACGCCGGCCGCCCGCGCGGCCTCGACGTTCGTGCGCTGGGTGCCGGACCAGTATTCGTCGTGTCCCACCGACAGGAAGATCTTGTGATTGCGAATGAGGCTGCCGTGGCGATCCGAGTCCAGGCCCGTGGTGTAGCTGACGTCGTAGCCGTTGGCCTCGAGGAACCGGATCATCGGGTACTCGGCATTGAAGATCCAATCGTGATTGGTCAGGCCGTCGCGCGTGATGAAGGGACGGTTGTAGCTGACCTTGTAGGCGCGGCCGTCGGGATTGCCGACGTAGAGGCTGTTGCCGCCATAGGAATTGTAGGCCTGCCACGTGGTGTCGGAGGTCTGGAAGACCATGGCCGAGGTGCTGGCGTCGTCGCGCACGATGAAGGCGATGTGGCTCGCTCCGCCCGTATCCGTGCGCGTCACCTTCGCGATGTAGAGTCCCGACACCGCGGTGGAAGGCACCGCCCACTGCGCTGACACCGCCCAGTTGCCACAATCGATCAGGCCGGTGGCCGAGTCCGTGATCGGATCAGGCTGGTTCTGCGGCAGGGTGGCGGTTGGATTGACCGTCGCAATGAAGCGCGCGCCCATGCCGCCGTAGTAGCCGAGGCGGTAGATATCCAGCTTGTACGCGTGCGCATCGGTATCGATCTTGAACTGGATCGTGCTGCCCTTGTTGACGCTGATGTCCGTGGCGAAGCCCTGAATCGACTGATCGCCGGAGCCAGTGATGTCCCAGGTCGTCGCGGGGGTGCCCGTGTTGGCATTCTCGATCGTGATCGCGTTCGAGGCCGAGACACTCGAGGCGATCGCGAGGCCGGCAACGGCGCCGAACACATGCCGGAATGAGCGGCGGGAGAAAAGGGAACGGACACGTGGAACAATCATCGTGGAAAATCGGCGTGAAGAGAGGCGATCGAGGTGCGAGGGGCGTGCGGGCATGGTGATCAAGCGGGAAAGGGACCGACAATAATGCGCAAAAAGTTAGCTATCTAACGCAGCTTTTGTACCCAAGCAGATTCGTTCTTAGCAAATCTACTGCAATATCCCTAACATGCTTAGTAAGAATATATAACGCGCTCGAATTATAATGAATCCTCGTCGGAATTCCGACAGGCGAGCGACGAATCTGTAAGCAAAACCGACACAAATCGTACCGGCGCGATTTCTCCGATTCTAACCCCGAATCACCAGCATCTTACACTTGAGACTAAAGTGTAAGGTCCGCCGACGCTTTTAGGCCGAAAATTAGGTAGTTTCCTCGATACGCGGCGAGGATTCCGTGCAAAACGCTCTTACGGCGAAGCGGCAAAAACCACGTCGACCCAATAATTCGAGGAGCCCCACGTTGTATCCGGAAATGCCGGACTGGTGCTATAATGATACACGCCTTGTCCTCCCGCACTCGCGTTCGACGGTGCGTGCACGGGTGCGTTGTCGACCCCGGCGGAGGCAAAGTAATTGATGTCCGCGCTGAAGTGGCCGGCGTTGCAGTGATATGACGCGATATAAATCGTGTTGGCCGCGATCGTCACCGGCGACGCGAAGTTGACCTGTTGCCAGCCGGAAGTGGTTTCACCGGTGAACGTCGCCGTCGCGAGCAGCGTGCCCGTGCTCGACCAAAGGTGCGCCACATGCGTGCCGGTGTTCGCGGCGGACTTGTAGAACCGGATCCCGGTGATCATTCCCGCCACGTCGGAGCGGATCTTCACGCCGAGCTCGACGGATGAATCGGCACCGGCATCGGGGCGGCCGGGAACGACGGAGGGCGACCACAAGGTGACGCTGGGCGACGAGATCGTGACGCTGAGAGGCTTGCTCGCCGTTTGCACGGGACTGCCTGAGTCCGCCACCTGCGCCGTGAACGTGAAGGTACCCGAGGCAGTCGGCGTACCGCTGATCACGCCCGTCGTGCCGAGGCTCAAGCCGGTCGGCAGGTTGCCGGAGATGATCGACCACGAATAAGGGGTGGTGCCGCCGCTGGCCGCCAATGAGGCGGAATAGGCCGTTCCGTTCGTTCCATTCGCGAGGCTCGCGGTGGTGATGCTCACCGGGGGAGGCAGAACGGTGAGCGTGGTCGAGCCGGAGTTACTTCCGAGCATGGCCGTGATGGTGGACGTGCCGGCGGTGACGCCTGTGGCGAGGCCAGCCGACGTGATGGTGGCCCTGGCCGTGGCCGAAGAGGACCACGTCACTTGACCGGTGAGGTTCTGGGTGGAGCTGTCGGAGTAGGTGCCGGTGGCGGTGAACTGCTGGGTGGCCCCCGTGTTGATCGACGGATTTGCCGGCGTCACAGTGATCGAGTTCAACGTCACCGCCACGCTGGTCTGGAAAACAACGTCGACCCAGTAGTTGGTGGCGCTCCAGCTGGCGCTCGGGAAAAGACTGTTGGTCCCGTAAGTGAAGACTCCTTGGCCTCCGGCGCTCGCATCCGAAGGCGCGTGCAGCGGAGCATTGTCGACGCCGGCTGCCGCAAAGTAGCTGGCGTCCGACGCAAAATGCCCGGCGGTGGAGTGGTACGAGGCGACGTAGAGAGTGTTGGCGGCAATCGCCACCGGGCTGGAGAAGGTGGCCTGCTGCCAGCCTGAGGCCGTCTCGTTCGTGAACGTGCCGGTGGCCAGCAGCGCGCCCGAATTCGACCAGAGATTGGCCACGTGCGTGCCGGTGTTCGCGGCCGACTTGTAGAAGCGGACTCCGGTGATGTAGCCGGCGACATCGGACTGGAATTTCACGCCGAGTTCCACGGGATTGTCGGTCCCGACGTCAGCCTTGGAAGGTGTGACGCTCGCGGCCCAGAGGGAGATCGCGCCCGAGGACGGCGACACGACGATCGACAGCGACTTGGTGGTTGACTGGACCGGTGGTCCCGAATCGGTGACGCCGACGGTGAAGGTCGACGTGCCAAGCGCCGTCGGCGTGCCCGAAATGATCCCGCTGACCGGATTCAGGGAGAGGCCGGCCGGAAGGGAGCCGGAGGCAATCGACCACGAATACGGGATTACTCCACCGGTGCCCGACAAGTTCGCGGAATAGGGAGTTCCCGAGGTCGCACCGGCCAGCGATGAGGTATTGATCGCGAGGAGCGTTTGCGCTCGCAGCGTGGTGGATCCGGTCACGGCGCCCATCGTGGCGGAAATGGTCGTGGAGCCGCCGGCCGAGCTCGTGGCGAGTCCTGCGCTGGAGACGACGGCCACGGTGGAGTTGGACGAGCTCCATGAGACCTGCGTCGTGAGATTCTGCGTGCTGGAGTCCGAATAGGTGCCGGTGGCGGTGAACTGCTGGCCCGCCCCGGCGAGGATCGACGGATTGGCGGGCGTCACCGCAATACCGAGCAGCGTCACGGCGGACTGGACGGTCAGCCCCGTGCTGCCCGTCACGCTGTTCTGGCTTGCCGAGATGGTCGTGGATCCCGGCGAACCGCCGGTGGCGAGGCCGCTCGTCGCGATCGTGGCGACGCCGGTGTTGGACGATGACCAGGTGACTTGCGTGGTCAGGTTCTGCGTGCTGCCGTCCGAATAGGTGCCGGTGGCCGTGTAGGCCTGCGTGGCCCCCGCGGCGATGGTGCCGTTGGCCGGGGTGACCGCGATCGAGGACAGGGTGGGGGCCGAGGAAATCTTGAACACCACGTCGACCCAGTAATTCGAGGAATTCCACGTCGTGTTGGGGAACTGGTTTCCCGTTCCATAGTGATACACGCCGTTGCCGCCGCTCGCCCCGTTCTGGAGCGCATGGAGCGGGGCATTGTTGACGCCGGCCGACGCGAAGAAACTGGCATCATGGCTGTAGTGTCCGCTGCCGACATGATACGACGCGATGTAAACCGTGTTGGCCGCGATGGTGACCGGCGTCGTGAAATTGACCTGCTGCCATCCCGAGGAGGATTCTCCGGAGAAGGTGGCCGAGGCCAGCAGGGTGCCGGAACCGGACCAGAGGTTGCCCACATGCGTGCCGGTGTTCGCGGTCGCCTTGTAGAAACGGATTCCGGTAATGCTGCCCGTGATGTCCGACTGAAATTTGACGCCCAGCTCCACGGAGCTGTCGGCGCCGCCGTCGGCGGCGATCGGCGTGGCCGTCGAGGGCCAGATCGACAGCGTCGTCGGAGCGGCGGTGATGGTGATCGCAAAGGTCTTGGTGGCCGTGCCGGCCGGCGACGCCGAATCGGTGACCATGATCCCGGGCGAATAATTTCCCGCCACGGTCGGTGTGCCCGAGACCGTGCCGGAATTGGCATCCAGGCTCAGGCCGGTGGGAAGAGCGCCGCTGGCGATCGACCAGTGATAGGGGGTGACGCCACCGTTGGCGGCGACCGGCGCGGAATAGGCAATGCCCACCGTTCCGCCCGCCAGCGCACCGGTCGAGATCGACAACGGCGCCGGCTGGACCGTGAGAGTCGTGCTGCCACCCACCCCGCCCGACGAGGCCGAGATCGTGGTCATGCCGGCGGAAACGCCGGTGGCCAGTCCGGCCGAGCTGATGGTGGCGCGGGATGGCGCCGACGAACTCCAGGTGACCGAACTGGTCAGGTTCTGCGTGCTGCCGTTCGAATAGGTGCCGGTGGCGACAAACTGCCGTGTGGCGCCGGCGGCGACGGTCGCATTCGTCGGAGTCACCGCGATGGACGTCAGGGTGACGGCGGGCTGCACCGTCAGCGTCGCATTGCCGCTGATGCCGTTGAACGCGGCGGAAATCGTGGAGCTACCCGCCGAGGCGCCGCTGGCGAATCCGGAGGCGTTGATCGTCGCCACCGCGGTGTTGGACGAGGACCACGAAGCCTGGCCCGAAAGATCCTGCGTGCTGGCGTCCGAGTAGGTGCCTGTCGCCGAAAATTGCTGCGTTCCGCCGGCGGTGATCGAGGGGGAATTCGGCGACACCGCGATCGAGCTCAACGTCGCGCCCGAACCCGCGCCGCCGGCGGCGTAGATGGAATAATTCAGGTTGGAGCCGCCCGTGGTTGAAATCGGGTTTGGCCAGGTGCCATAGGTCTTGCTCGCCCAGCGCAGGGTACCGTTCGTGCCGGAATAGTAGACGCGCGCGTTGGTGTCGTTGGACCAGATGGCCAGCCAATAGAACGTCCCGGAGTTCATCGTGACCGGGGCGGTCAGCGTGAAGGACTGCCAGCCGGTCGCCGGCGCGGTGACCTCGGCGGTGGTCTGGATCAAGGCGTTCGGCAGGCCGCCGGAGTCGGAATAGACGGCGCATTTGTACTTGCCGGTGACCGCCCCGATCTTGGCCATGATGGTGGAGGCAGTGAGGTTCGATCCGGCCTGGAAACGACAGGCATTGATCCACGCTCCGCCGCTGTAGATGTTGTCGGCCGAGGTGCCGGCCGTTGTGTTGCCGACCGTGCCGGTGCCGCCGGAGGCGGTCACGGTCACCGTGGCCGATGAACTGACGCCATCGCTGCTGGCCGTCACGGTGAACGGGCCGCCGGGCGTGGACCCGGCGGTGAACTTCCCGGTGCTGTCCACCGACCCGCCGCCGGTGACGGACCAGTTATAGACTGGCGTGCCGAGCACGGCGTGCCCCATGGCATCCGTGCCAGAAGCGGAAAATTGCTGCGAGCCGCCTGCGGTGACGATCGCGCTGCCTGGGGTGATCGCAATCTGTGAGAGCGGTCCCACGACGCTGACGCTCACGCCCGCGGACACTCCGGTGCGACCCTGGTTGTCGTTCGCACCCGCGGTCAGCGTGTAGTCGCCCATCGGGACGTTCGTCCATGTGAACTGGTAAGGCGCGCTCGTGGCGCTCGCGAGCACGTTGAGACCGTTGAAGAAATCCACCTCGTCAATGGAGCCGCTGGACGTGCTCGCGGAGGCGGCGAGCGGAATCGAGGCGGGGGCGGCGTAGCGGGCGCCGTTGGCGGGGCTGGTCAGCGAGACCGTGACCCCGGCCGTGCCCGCGAGCGTGAACACGCAATCGCCGGGGATGGTGACGCTGAACGAGCCGTTGGTCACCGGCACGCTCGTCGAGTGAACCATGTTCACGGTGGACGAGGTGTAGTACAGGTCCATCGACGTCATCGTTGGGACCGAACTCAGGGTGCACGAGAGCGTGGCGGAACTCGAGGAGGTGTTGATGCCGACGACGGTCACCTGGCCGAGCGTCGGATGCTTGAAGGCGAGCAGGGGCGAGAACGGAGTAGTCGTGCCGCTGATGGCAATGCGCTGGGCTCCGGGGCGCACAAACTTGCTGATCTGGGCCACGGTGTAGAAATTCTTGCGCGGGGTGTAGGTCTTCACCGGGGCATTCTCATCGTCGATGCTGAAGAGGCCCCAGTAGCTCCACTGGCCGGACGGACTGGCGACGGGATAAAAATAATAGCTGTCGTACGCCTCCCAGATGAGGACGGCGGCCGCATTGTTCAGGAGGTGGTCCATCACATATTCGGCCGTGCCCTTGCAGTAGGTCCAGTCATACACACCGCGCTGGCCATAATCGCAGACGCTGCAGGGAACGTTGGTTTCCGAGACCCAGTAGGGAATATGCGGATAGGCCGAGCCGGGCAGATAGTCGGGCATCGTGCTCGAACCACCGCCGTTCGGGCTGTAACCGTGAACCGAGAGGCGGGAGACGCGGGACATGATCGTCGGGTCCGCTTCCATCGCCGTGAAGAAGCTGTTGGTCGTGGAGGCGAGATCGGGGCCGATGATGGTGACGTCGCCGAGGCCATTGGCGCTCAGCTTTGGCACGAGGTTATGAAGGGTGGTGGCATACTGCGAGGCGCCGGAAACGCGCACGCCCTGGATCGCGATGTCGGGCTCGTTGTTCGGCATCACCGACTGAAACTGGATATCCTTGATGTTTCTGGCGTAGGAGAGCAGCGACACAATCATCTCCGCCCACTCGTCCTCGTCTCCGGGCGTGAGAGAGCGCTGATTCGGATCCGAACTGCCTTCCATCCAGGCGGGCCCCGGGCCCTGAAAATTGAAGATCATTCCGCTGACGATGCCGCGGCTGTTCAGATAAGCGGACATGTCCCAGAGTTTGTTGAACTCCGTGGAATTGTAGACCGAGTCGTAGTACGTCCAGTTGAGCGAATTGGAGTCCGAGTTGTCATTCGTGGCCTCCCAATCCGAGTTGTCATAAACAAGTCGAAAGAGGGTCATGCCCGCCTGGTCGATCAACGCGTCCAGGACCGGCGGAAGCTCGTTGGGATTCCAGCTCCAGTGGTTGGCATTCACGCCGAAGCCGTCAATCGTCTGGTAGGTCGTGTTGCCATTGACGGTGACCGTGGCGGCGGGCGCCTGCAGGGGCGGCACGCTGGCCGCCATTACCGTGAGGATGGAAATCAGGTGCCGCCGGCGCACGAAAATGCGGCGGCAAGCCGAAGCAGCGTGAAAACACGCGGAGAGGGTCATGGTGCGGTGGCGGCGGCCGGGATGGGTCGGTCGGAAAAGCCGTCTCTGGGGAGACTTCCGGGGCCAGGTTGCGTTTCCTTGCGGGCCGAACCAGTAGCTGCGGTCATCGACATCGTATCCAACCTACGGATCGTCGACGCCGCCGCACCCGAAAATTCGCGGCGTCCCCGGCAGGGCGGAAGAAATGGCAAGGTGCAGGACAATATCGACATCTGGCTCGTGAGTTCCGAACAAATTGCCGGACGGGTCAGCCGTTCGGAATCGGGTCCAGAATTAGACAAAAAAATAGCAAATAACTTGTATTTGGGAAGGTGATTCCACCGTAGGTCGCCGGAATGTAACGTTTCCCGACGCCTTTGTTCCGAATCCGCGAACATCAACACCTTCATGATTAGGCTTTTGGAAGCAATTTCCCGAAGCGGCCCATAACGCGGGCGATACGGTCGTTGCCGGCATGACGTAGTAGCGTGCGTAGGCAATGAATACCGATTCCGACGGCGAGAAGGCCGCCGATCAAGGTTGCCCAGGGCTCAGGGCAGAAAAGCCGGGCGGCCAGCGCGATGGCGGTCGCGGCGACGCCAATCAGGGTCAAACGCCCGTTGGCGGGCGACCAGCTGAATGAGGACACCGACTTCGCGAGGACGAACATGAGTGCCCAGTGAAACAGATAAAGTCCGAGGTAGGCCACGCCCAGTCCGGGCAAGCCAAACCAGCGCAGCCCAAGCCAAGCCAATCCGACGTAAAGGGCATAGGAAAACAGGTCGCTCCAAAACATCGCGGACGCGCGACCTTTGGCCACGAGGATGTATCCCATCGGCCAGGAATTCACCTGCAGGTAGGTGCCGATGATCTGCCAGGTTAGGATCGCGGCGGCTTCGGTGAATCGACCCGAATAGAACACTTTGATCACCCATGGCGCGGCCGCGAGCGTTGCCAGGACGCCTGGCAGGGCCAGGAGAATGGAGATCTCCGCCTGCTCGTTGACCAGTTGGTTGCACTTGGCATTGTCCGTGGCGACCGCCGTCAATCGGGGATAGAAATCCGTGCCCATGGCCTGCAGCACGAAGCCCACGTAGACGGTCGAGAGCGCGCTCGCGGCCTGGAATTCTCCCGTTGCCGCCAGGCTGACCTGTTGCGTCACGATCGAGCGGATCAGGAACAGGGCTCCCGTCGACATCATGCCGGTCGACATGAAGACGAATCCGAGCCGCAGCAGGTGACCGGTCTCCTGGATCAACTCCTTGTTCGTCGGAGCAATGGTCTGGACCGGCACTTTTCGCGCGTAATTCCACGAAACGAACACGGCGGCCCCGGCGGCCGCGATCATGTAGGGCACGATTCCCCTGATGCCGAATGCATAGACGAGCGGTATGCTCAGACCGGCCCCGACGACCGCGCCGATGGCATTCATCTTGGCCAGATCGCCGATCCGCCGCATGCCCTGAAGCAGGGCGCCCTGCCCGCCGGCGAGGGAATTCCAGAGCAGGATGATCGACAACCAGCCGAAATCGTCGGCATGTGAGGCGTTGCCGAAGGAGGCCACGCTCAGCCGGGAGCGCAGCAGGAAGAACACGACCGCGCCGATGAGGCCCAGCACGAGGCAGCAGCGGCGCAGGGCCGCGACGGTCAGCGCCACGATCCGCTGGTTGCCCGAGCCGACGGCCGCGGCGATCTGCCGCACCCCCGCGCTGCTGACGCCGAGGTCGACGACCGTCTTGGAGAGGTTGATGGCCGAGTCGAAGATACCCTCGAGGCCGATGCCGGCCGGCCCGAGGAGCAGGGCCAGGACCTTCGTGCGGGCCATGCGCACGAACATCACGAAGATCGTCGCGCCGCCGACGATCGACGTGGATTTCAACGCCTCCGAATGCGAGGACTTTTGCCCGGATTCAGCCATGCGAGGCAAAATGACGGCCGCGTCGCTCAAGCGCGCGGGGCATTCTCCGTTCGGTGAAAAATGGCATACCCGCCGCGCAGCTCGGCGTTCTCCGCGACTATGACCGTGCCGGCGTCTCCGGTCACCTGTCGCCGGACCTCGAAACCCAGGCCGCTGTTGATGTCGTCGACCACGATGAAGCGGGCGGCCCGGATCGCGTTGACCACGGCGGGGGTCACCTCGCGTTCGTGCAGCCAAGCCGATGGATCGATCACGATCGCGCCAAATTCGGGAGCGGTGTCCCCCGGTGAGCCGCCGAGCGGCCAGCTCTCGAGGCGATGCCCGGGATTCTTTTTCCGAAGCCGGGCCAGGACCTGCTCCGAGCAGCCGGCGCAGTGGACGGCGGGCCGGGAGCGGCTCCGCCAGCAGCCGGCGAGGAACGACTCCGTCACGCCGTTCCCGGCGGCGGCGCCGATCAGCAGGGCGCGGCTGAAATCCTCCTTTTCCGCGAGCAGGCGGATGGTCGCGAACAATTCGTCGTCGCGCATGCTCGAGTAGCGATAAGGCAGGAAATAGCCGAAGCGTTTCTCGAGCTGGTGGAGGATGCCGGCCACTTTCTTCCCGGCGGCCTTCCTGCGACCACCGCCGGCCGGGGCGGCATTGCGTTCCGAGGGAAAGGAGCCGCCCACATGTCCGGCCAGCGCCCGGGCGGCCGGCGCGGCCGCCAATGCGGCCTGCAATTCCGCAAACCCGACCGGTATTCCGCGCGACCTTTCCTCGAGTGTCGTCCGGAGCTCCGGCGGCGCGCCGGCCGCCAGGATGTCCGTAATGTCGCGTTTCCAGGCCTCGAAGGTCTGGGCGGGAAAGCGATGGATGGTCCGGCTGCGGGGCGCGTCGGGGTCCTCGGCGAGCGGACCCGTGACCAGTTGCGCCGCCGCCGCGGCGAGCCAGCGGGCGCGATCGCAGAGGGGATGGCGCAGTCGGGGAAAATCGGCGGCATGGGCGACGGCCTCGCTGATTTTTCCACCGGCCACGGCGGCGACGATCAGCCAGGCCCACTCCACGGGGTCGGGCCGGGAGGCGCGATAGCGATGCAGCACGTAGTGGTTGAGCGACTCGATCGCCTCGCGGGCGGCCGGCACATCGCCCTGAAAAAGTCGCAGGCGCGCCAGCCGCAATTTCGGCTCGGGCATCCATTGGACGTGATTCAGGCACTTCAGATAGGCCGTTTCCGCCGCCGGGAGCTGCCGGCGCGAGAGCAGGCTGTCTCCCTCCGCCATCAGCGCGAGATGCGCGCCGTTGCCGCCGAGGTGCACGGTCCTCTCCCGCGAATCCGCGGCCACGAGGGCGAACGCGCCGAAGGGGCCGCGTTGCACGATTCGCTCGCCAGGTTGGCGCGCCGCCTGCAGGCGATACCACTGGAGGATCTGATCGCGATTCGCCTGCGTGTGCCGGGCGGCCACCAGTTCATGGCCCGCGGCCGTGATGCGGGCCAGGACCTCGGGATGCCGGAAAAGATGATGCACTTTCTCGAGCACTTCGTCCGGCTCGGCGAAAATGCAATTCTCCAGGTCGACGAAACCGGCCGCCTCCAGGGCCGGAGTCCGTTCGGTCACCAGGCACGACCCCGCGGCGGGAATCTCAAAATGCTTGCGGACGACCTCGCGCGCCACGGTTCCACAAGTGGGGACGACCTGCGAGGCATTGATGATGCGGGCGTAGCGCTCCCCAGTGAGCATCTGGCCGGGAGTTTGTCCGGGGTCATAGCCCAGGTGCGGACAGACCAGGGACGGATACTTGGCCGACAACGTCCGCTGGACTTTCGTCCGCCACGGATAGAGCGCGGTCATCGCGCCCGTGAAGAGCATGGGCACGTTCTTGGCTTCGCCGTAGAGGCGGAACATTCGGGGATCGATGCAGTTCGGCCAAACGTAGAGGCCGTCGCCCAGCTCCGGCGTGTGCTCAAAGGCAGTGACGCTGATCGCGAAGAAGGTCTCGATGCCCATGTCCTCAACGTCGGCCAGGAGCCCGGCGCGGGCGTCGCACCACGCATCCGCGTTATGCAGGGCCGCTTTCGCGACGTCCGGCCGCGCCTGCAGGTTCGTGATCCGGGGCTTGCGGCACGAAAGCTGGTTCAGGCCGCACTCGAACAGCGTCATGTCGGGACGCAGGCGGTCGCAGATCTCGGCATAATCCCCGTCCGAGTTGAACACCGTCACGTCGAAAAAATGCGCGAGGCATTCGACATGGGCATGCCGATGGGCGAGCAGGAAGTCCGGAAGCTTCGGATCATTCTGGTGCTGGAAAAAAACCAGCCGGGGGCGGGAACCGGATTGTCCGGCCGAGTCGCTCATGCCGGGCACGGTTTACAGCCGCGACGCCCCATCGGTTCAGCCGAGCGATGACGAGGGTAAGAAAGTTGAGAGCGGGGTTGGTCCATGACGAGGCGGCGCTAATGTCTGATCGAGGATGAACGGTCCGTCAACTGGACGGCCTGAATGCGTTCGGCGGAAACGGCATCCGGGCGCAACATCAATGGCCCGCGCCGATGGCTGGCGGCATGGGAGCTGTGGATCCGCTCGCAGGCGCGGCCGCCAGGGCTTCAGCGAGCTCGGCGCGGGTAACGGTGGCGGTGCCTAGCTTTCCGACCACGATGCCGGCGGCCAGGTTCGCAATCGCAAGGGCGCGCCCGGCCGGCACCTTGGCGGCCAGAGCCGCCGTGAGCGTTGCGATCACCGTGTCACCGGCGCCCGACACATCGGCCACCTGGCGGACGGCGGTGGGGAAAAGGCGTGACGGCATGTTGCCCTGACGGAGGAGCATGCCATCTTCACTCAAGGTTATGACGAGGCACTCGGGATGATGCTTTTCGAGAATGGCACTCACCACGGTCTCAATGGGCGGACCTTCGCGGCCATGGGGCGGCAGTTCCGCGAGCTGGATTGCCTCACCGCGATTCGGGGTGAGCAGGTCCATCCCGGCAATATCCAGGACGCGGGCAGGCTTCGGATCGAGCGCGAGAAAGACCGGCTTTTTCGTGCGCACGCGCCGGAGGGTGTCGATCACCGGCTGGCTGATCACGCCCTTGGCGTAGTCGGAAAGGATGACGGCATCGTAACCCTCGGCTTTTTCGGCGAGGAGCCCGAGCAGGCCGGCGTCGGCGACGGAATAAGTCGGCAGATCCGCCTCCTGGTCGAGCCGGCAGAGCTGCTGCCGGTGCGCCACGATGCGGGTCTTCGTAATCGTCGGAATGCGCGAAAGCGCCAGGGCCGGATCGAACGACACCGACTGTTTCTGGAGCAGCGCCTGCAGTTCCCGGCCATTGGCATCGTTGCCGACGATGCCGAACAGTTCGCATCGGACTCCGAGCACCCGCAGGTTCAACGCCACGTTCGCCGCGCCGCCCGCGGTGTGCGTTTCGCGGTCGATCTCCACGACCGGAACGGGCGCCTCGGGCGAGATGCGCTTGACCGCGCCCCAGATGTAGCGATCGAGCATGACGTCACCGACGACGAGGACGGAGACGCGGTCGAGAAAATCGAGATTGGTGTCCATGGAAGGAGAGGGCCGGCGATTAGAGATCCTTTTCGAGCAACGTGAGCCACGAGTGGAGGAAAAACGTATGCACCTCCTGGATGCGGGCCGTGGCCTGGCTCGGCACGATCAGCTCGATATCCGCCTTGCCCTTCGCCGGGCCGCCGTCCTTGCCGAGCACGGCGATCGTCTGCAGGCCGCCCGCCCGGGCGGCGTCCAGCGCGCGAAGCAGGTTGGGCGATTTGCCGCTGGTGGTGAACACGACCAGCACGTCGCCGCGATTGCCGAGTCCCTCGACCTGCCGGGAAAAAACCTGTTCGAAGCCGTAGTCGTTGCCAATGCAGGTCAGCAGGGTCGGATCGGCGCACAATGCGATGGCGGGAAGCGAGCGTCGCTCCTTGTCGAACCGTCCGACCAGCTCCTCGGCCAGATGCAGCGCATCCGCCGCGCTGCCGCCGTTGCCGGCGGTCAGCAGCTTGTTGCCGCGCCCGATGGCGTCGGCGATCATCCGGCCCGCTTTTTCCACCTCGGGGAGGAGGGCGCGGGTGCGGCCGAGGACGGCGATCAGATCTTCCAGTGAGGCGGCGAGGTTGGGGTCGGGCATGGCGGGTGGAGTCAGGTGGCGGATGCGGTGCGGAGCCAGTTCACGTAATCGGCGACGGCGTCGGCGAGCGGCGTGGGCTGATACGGCACACCCGCGCCGCGGAGCCTGGCCATCGTGGCCTCGGTGAAATATTGGTATTTCTCGCGGAGATCCTCGGGCATGGGGATGTATTCTATCCGCGGAGGCTGCCCGAGCGCGGCAAACAGGGCCTCGATCAGTTCGCGGAATGAATGCGCGCGGCCGGTCCCGAGGTTGAACAGCCCGCTGACTTCCGGATGCTCCGCGAGCGCGTGCATGACATTCACGGTGTCGCGCACATAGATGAAGTCCCGCAACTGGCCGCCGTCGGCATACTCCGGCCGGTGGGACCGGAAGAGGCGCACGGCGCCGGACTCCCTGATCTGGTTCCAGCCGTGAAAGACCATCGACGCCATCCGGCCCTTGTGAGACTCGGCGGGCCCGAAGACGTTGAAAAACTTCAGTCCGACGCTCTGGGGCGGGCCGGCTCTCCCGGCCGCCTTCTGGTCCTGCACCCAGAGGTCGAAGTCCTGCTTCGACTTGCCATAAAGGTTGAGCGGCTGGAGCCGGCGGATGTCGGCCGCATCGTCGAATCCCTGCGAACCGTCGCCATAGGTGGCCGCGCTCGAGGCGTAGATGAGGCGGCGCCGGTGGCGGGCACACCATTCCCACAGGCGGATGGAATACCCGACATTGTTCTCGGCGAGATAGTCCCAGTTCTGTTCGACGGTCGAGCTGCAGGCGCCCAGGTGAAAGATGATTTCCGGGGACGCGGCGCCGGAGTCCAGCCGGCGCAGGAACTCATGGTGGTCGGCGAAGGCGACGCCGGGCGCGTCGGCGAGATTGCCCCGTTTTGCCGCCGGCACCGGGTGGTCGACCGCCAGCAGGTCGGCGGCCGGATGGGCGCGCGCGAGCGACTCGAGCAGGCGGCTGCCAATGAAGCCGGCCGCGCCGGTGACTACGATTCGGGACATGGGGGCGATTTCAGCGGAAGCGGCACGCGCATCCAGTCAAATCGACCGCCAAAATCAAGCCCCGGCGGGGCGGCCCGTCGGGCCGCCTCAATTGGCCTTGATCAGGATCGTCGCCCCGTTGGGCGCGGTTTTCGTCGTCGAGGTCAGGGGATTCGGATAGGTATACGGGGTGTAGTTCGGCTTTTGGGTCGTCGGATAAAAATCTCGGCTGGGGAGGACGTTCGAACTTCCGCTCCCGGGCGAGGAACCACCTCCGGTATTGTTCCAGCAATATGCGGGATCCAAGGCTTGATTCGTATCGAATGGCGCCGACGTGTTTGATGACTTGCCGCGGCCAATTTGATAGGCGGCCGGATATCCTGAATCCTCCTCATAAAGCTCAACGGACGGAGTTATGGCTCCCGAACCGACGTGCATCCGATTGTTGAATATTACGCCGCTTCCTGCCCTGATCGCCATCCAGTTCGATTGGCCACTGTTTGCCGGGCAATAGAAATCGTTCTCGTAGATTTCCCACCAGCGGGCGCCAATTAGTCCAATCGTGCCATGCTGGTCGATTTGGCAGTAGTTTAATACGTTATGGCGAAATACGGTGCGCGCTCCGTAATAGCTTTGAATTGCGGATGTACCCCAAAAATAAGGGTCGGTCTGATCGGTTTTGCTGAACGTATTATCCTCGATGTAAAGTGCATCGGGTCCACCTGGGGTGATCACATCGCCCCAGCCCGTGGTGTTCCCATCGCCATAAGCCTCATTATGAATCATCTCGGATGCGTCGTCGCCGCTGAAAGTGCAGTGATCGATGACGCCCCAACATGTCCGGACCCGGATGAAGATGGATTGGCCTGCGGTCGAGTAGAACGTACAATGATCGATGCGGAACCGTGCGTTCGAAAATGACCCACCGACATCGATCATATCGACGCCATTGATGATTTCATTGAAGGTGAATCCAGTGATGCGAGTGGCCATCGTGGCATTGGTGGAAATGCTCAGGAATGCGCTTGTCGATCGCCCACGAATCACCGTGACGCCGGTTCCATCGAGAGTTATCCCAAGCGTGCCTGGGATGGTGAGACCGGTCAGATCCCAGGTGATGACGCCCGCGGGGACGACGACGGTATCGCCATTGGCGGCCTTGTTGATGGCTGACTGGACGTCGGCAGCCAACTGCGTCAGCGCCGTGATGGTGGCCGCGTGAGCGCCGGCGACCAGGGCGAAAAACGACAGTGTCAGAGAAAGGACTTTCATGAGTTTCGGTTTAGATGCATTGACGTCACCCGCAAGGCGTTTCCTGAGCGGAAATCCCTGATTCCTAAGTCAATCTCGAAATTCATAAGAAATTAGAACTCCGACACGGCGGGCACGCATTTCGCATCCCAACAAGACTCAATATTCGGACGGTCGTTGCGTAAAAAACTCGTCGATTCCGCCCCGTGCCGCAAGACCAGAATCGCCGCGAGCGGGCGACAGGTGGGGTGGATTCAGGAGCGCGCCGGCGGATTCGGGGCGATCTCCCGGTAGACATCGGCCGTAATGCGGGCGACGTTCGCCCAGGAGTATTTGTCGATCGCATACGCCCGGATGCGGCCGCGCGCGGCGGCAAGATCGCGGTGCAGTTCACTGGCGAAATAACGCCCGATCGTCCGGGCCAGATCGTCCGGGTCGGCCGGCCGGCAGACATATCCGGTAACGCCTTCAATGATTTCCTCGCGCAGCGCGCCGACATCCGAGGCGATCACCGGGAGACCGAAATTATAGCCGAGAAACAGGACTCCGCTCTGGAAGATCTGGAGATAGGGCAGCACGAGCACGTCGGCCGCCTTGAAGTAGATCTCGGTTTCCTCGTCGGGGATGAACTCGATGCGTTCGAGGAGCTGCCCCTCCAGGCCGGCGCCGGCAATCTGTGTCCGGACCCCGCTCCAGTAGGATTCCGCTCCCTTGGGCCGGCCGGCAATGACGAGACGATAGCGGGTGCCGGCGCGGCCTGCGATCGCGAGTGCCTCGATCAGGAGGTCGAGTCCCTTGTAGGCGGCGATATTGCCGAAAAACAGCAGCACTTTTTCGTCTGCCCCGAGGCCCAGCTTTTCCCGGGCGCCCGCGGGGGTCAGGGCCGTGTCCGGCACGGAGCTGTTCAGGCCGAACGGAATCACGACGCACCGGGCGGCGGGGACCCCGAACTGGGCGGTGAGCTCGCGCCCCATCAGCCCGGTGTGGACAAAAATCCGGTCCGCGAGGCGGTACTGGCAGCGCAGCGTCCACCGGTTGAGCGCGCTGTCATTGCCGTCGCGCTGGCGGATATTGACGTTGTGCGCGGTGAGGACCACCCGCTTTCCCAGCAGGCGGTAATAGAGCATGACCACCGTGCGGTCGAAGTACTCGAACTTGTTGTTCCAAAGCAGATGAAAGATCCGGGGGCGGGCCGCCAGGGCGTAAGCCAGGAGCCGCCCGTAGTACCGTGCCACCCGCCACAGCTTCGCCGCGCGGCCCGCCTTCGGGTTCTGGTCACCCCGCAGATTCCTGTAGTGGGAAAGCGGATGCGAATGGAGGAACGGGGCGTCGACCTCGTCGCTGCCGATGAAGTCGAGCGCAATGCCGCGCTGCAGCAGGCTCTCCGAAAGCCCCAGGGCGTAGGGGCGGTCACCCCCGCCGGTCAGCAGGGCGACCACCGGACGAATTTTTTCTGTCTTTTCCTGGGGCATCGGCGCGCTTAAGGCATGCGTCGAGGACGCTGGGGGCGACCGCGGCGATCGCGTTATTTCGCGGCCTGGAGGCTGGCCAGCACCGCCGCCTTGACCTCGGGCAGGGTGATCGCCGTGGTGGCGCGTGCCTCGAAAGTTCGCTTGTAGAAAAATTCGGCCAGCAAGGGCGAAATGAGCTTCGTCAGCAGGCCGTACTCGTGGATTTCCCACGGGCTCGTGCAGTTGAACAGGCTCACGCAGCGCACGTTGGTCGCGAGCGCGAAATGCATCGGCAGGCTGTCACCGCCGACCACGCAGCGGTGCGCGGCCACGTCGCCGAGATGCTCGAGCAGCGTGGGGCGCTTCGGCAGGACGTTCACACGCAGGCCCTCGGCGCGCAGCTGCTCGATCAGCTGGTCGTAAAACGCCCAGTTTTTCATCGGCCACACGGGTCCCGCTTCGCGGGCCACGGCCACGTCGCCGGACAGGTCCGTCTTCGGCGGCGGGGGCATGCGGTAGGGCTCGCCGCTGAATGTAAAACCGAGGCCGGCGAAAACGAGATCCTGATAGGTGCGCCGGTTGAGGAGCTTGAGATGGTCGGCCTGCTGGCGTCCATGCACGCTGATCAGGCTGAGGTCGAACCACGGGCTGGAGTCGGGGGTGTAGCGGACCTTTTGCTGGGCGTCGAGGTAGGCCCCGTAGACCTGTTTGACCTGCTGGCCCTGCACGAAGGTCGCGACCTCGACGGTGTCCTCCAGCGTGATCGCGAGATCGTAGCCGCGGTCGGCGGCCTCGGCCCGGTCCTCCCATTTGAGGCAGCGCAGGTCGTCGCGGAAGCCTTGCAGGAGGGGAACATTCTTCGCCTCGGTGATCCAGGTCACATGGCCCGGAAAGCGGGCCAGCAGGGCCGTGGTCCGAACGACGTCGCCAGTGGCGCCGAGTTTGGTGATGAGGGTGTTCATGAAGCTTGGGAAATCATCGCACCTTGCGGAAAAGGGTAAATCCTTATCGGACCGAGGTGATTCTCCGGCAGGGTTTCGCGCAGGGTGGGAGTCAGCCGAGACCGGCGGTCAGATGATCCCAGTTCCGTTCGAGATAGGTGCGAATCTTCGGGAAAAAAAACTGGGCGCGTTTGGCCGTTCGCCAGCCGAATATTCCGGCCAGCCAGGCATATTTGGACCGCAATCCTGGCGGCTGCAATTTTCCGCCCAGTTCGGCGGCGAGGGCGTCCATCTGCCGCACGATGTCGGGGCTTTCCTGATAAAAATAGAAAAGATAGCGCTGCAGGTAGTCCAGGCAGGCCTGGCGGTTGACGGCATCGTCCCCGGTCGACCGAAGATAGGCGATGTGCAGTTTCATCGACCGGAAATGGGCTTCGAGTTTTCGCGCCGAGAAACCCACGGCGCTCAGGCGCGCGCCGGCGATTTCCCGGTAGAGCACCTTCGAATCCGGAACGAACGTGACGCCATTCGAGGCCAGCAGGACGCGGCAGAAATATTCCCCATCGTCGTCGCCCAGCAACGACGTGTTCCAGGGCCCAGCGGCGGTCGACAATTCCCGGCTCACGAGCCAGGTGGCGGTCTGCATGAAGGCGCCGCGCCCGAGCTTGAACCGGAGCCATTCCGCGGGCGAGGTGTCCTGCCAGAGCGGTGACGACAGGAATTTTGCCTTGCTGGGCCGGAAGTAGAACGAGCCCCAGGCGGCGGACAGCAGGCGGCGACCGTCGCGCAGATTCGCCGCCACCCGGACCTGGCTGGATATCTTGCCCGGCGCCAGGAGATCGTCGGCATCCAGCCATTGGATGTAGTCTCCCCGGCTGAGAGAAAATGCCTTGTTCCGAGCCGCGGCCGCGCCGCTGTTGGGTTGAGTCACCACCGTGACGTTTGCGCTCTCGAATTTCCGGGCGACCTGGAACGTGTCGTCCTTCGAGCCGTCATCCACCACGATGATCTCTTTGTTGGGCCAATCCTGCCTCCGGGCGGATTCCAGCGTGGCTGTGATCCACTGGCCGGCGTTGTAGGCCGGCACCAGGATGGAAACCAACGGGTGAGAAAACTGGTTGTCGGGAACGGAAACAGACATCGCCACGGTCGCTTGCGCCTAACGGGACCGCCAGAAAATCTCGATCGACGTCTCCTTGCAGCCGTCGAAATGCGGCAGGAAAGCTCCGCGCTCGAGCCATTGCGGCAGGACAAAACCAGCCCCGAAATCGGTGGCGTAGTTGAAGGCACCCGTCGGATTGAGCTGATGCAGCAACTCGATGCATTTCCGTCCTTCGGCCACGAATTCAGGCAGGTTCACCTCGAAGGAAATGGCGGGCACCTTCTGGTGCAGGCCGGACAGCACCTCGGGTTCATACCCTTCCACATCGATCTTGATGAACTGCGGGGAGCCATACTGCTTGATCAATTCATCGACCGTGGTGGTCTCCACGATCGTTTTGTTCTGAAACGCCAGGTTCTTGCCGAATCGAGTCGAGTCGGTGCGCAACGTGTCGACCCACTTGGCGCTCAGGGTGTTCTTAGCTGACCCGGGCTCATCCACCCACATTTCCACCTGTCCGACCGAAGATCCCACCGCTTTCCCCACGATCGTAACTGGCAGCGGCTTCAACCGCCGGCGGAGGAAGCTGTCACGGAGGATGGCCTGGTTGGTGGAGTCGGGCTCGACCGCGATCACGCGCGCCCCCAGGCGCAGGAAAATGTCGACCTTCTGGCCCTGGTTGGCGCCGATGTCAAAGATCAGCAGTTCCGGGGACGACGCACCGACGAGCGATCGGAAGAATTCCACTTCGGTCTTGCGGTCGTCAATCAGGCGGCGGTTGGCCATTGACCAATAGAGGTCATACAACGCCGAGCGCTTCAGCCGATGGTAGAGGCCGGCCCGGCGAAGGGTTTTTTGGACGAACGATTTAATCATGGTTGCGGGGAGCAGGTTCTCGATCTTGCCAAGAAAGTCAGGCGATAGGGCGCAGGTTGATGGAGGGAAAAGGATCAGGCCGGATCATACGAGGCTGCAGTTGAAAATTGCTCGGACTCGGACGTAATGTGGATCGACGGAGACTCATTGCTGGAGCGCCGGATGGCCACGAGCAGAAAGATGAATCCGATGATGTTGTTGTCGTTGTAGGCGGCTTCGGTATTGTTGTAGATGAGGGCAATCCACAGCATGACTGTGAACAGGACCCCCAGCGGGGAGCCGGCAATCACCAACCTCTTGACGTTGCGGGCCGCGTGGAGGATGACGCCGATAAGCAGGGCCACGCCGATAATCCCGGTATTGAGATAGGTTTCCAGGTATCCGTTGTGCGCTTCCGTCACGCGTAGCACCTCTCCCAGCTGAAATCCGCGCGCGGTCATCCAGAAACTGAAGAAACCTTCGCCGATGATCGGATTGGTGCCGGCATTCAGGCATCCCGCCCAAACGTCCGTGCGCTCGGTCAGATCCGAGTGCCGGCCGAAATGGGTGGCAATTTCACCCCTGATCTCGGGAACGGTGAAAAACAGCAACGAAAGGACGAGGAATCCGGCAACGCCAGCGATCATCAATTTCGGAACCAAGATCTTTCCGCGGCCGCGGAGTGCCAAAAAGAGCAACAGGCCCGCCAGGAAGCAACCGAGGGACGTGGCGCTATTGGCCTTAAGGAGTAGCCAGACGCACATACCCGCGACGAAGAGATAGTGGCAGTTTGCCCACAACCAGCGTCCGATGCTTTTATGGCGAGGACACGCCTGAAGGTGCCAGACGAGAAACATGAAGCTCCACATGGCGAGCCGCCCGAGTTCGTTCTTGCTCGTCGTGGCACCGCATAGCCCGACTTCTCCGGTCCACGGATTGTAGTATCGCCCGATTTCCCCGTAGTATTTGATGAGCAGGATCGAAATGGGAATGAAGATCATGGTGCAACGGAGAAAGCCGCGCCGAATGGAGGCGACCGAATTGGGCTGCACAAGCATGACCAGGATCATGACCAGGTTGCCCACTTCCTTGACATAGCGTTTGAAGGCAACGAACGGATAGTCCGACCAAAAGACGCTGATGAAGAGATACGCGTAGAATGCGACCAGGATGGGATTTTCCGCAAAGAGCGTGCGCCAGTCGACGGGCTTTCGCGAAAGCGCAATCAAGCCCAGAAAGATAAGACCGAAGAAGGCGATCGCATCGTAGGGTGGTCCTGTGTCCTCCACGAAAAGGGCCTGCTGCAAAGCGGGGCCCGCAATCCAATAGGCCAGGCTCTTGGTTCCGATGAGGATTATCCAGGCCGTCGGTATCCACACGTCGAGGCCAAGTCGTTCTTCGCCGCGCTCCATTCGTCGCAGCGCCCAAAAAACAAAAACATAGAACAGAATCGATGCGGCAAAGGGAGGCATTACGGGCGCGGAAAGATGCGGAAATTGCTATGGAATGGGGTCTTCCATTGCAAATAGGGGCAAGCGCAAATTCCGGCACTTTCATGAGGAGAACGGGAGGGGCGATGCCGCCATCCCGACCAATTTTCGCCGCCGACTTGACCTATTGATGCTCCGCCTGTTCGCAGACGACCAACGCTCCCGAGCGACGCACCCTTTTCGATCGCTTCCGGCCGCAATGCCGGAAACGACTCATGCGTCCGTCGCCTAGTCCGTTTCGATCGAGACCTTGGCGTTCGTTGGCATCTGACCTGGTGTTTCAAAACCCGCCTCGTAACGGGCCTTCGCTGGAAGGATGCCACCCGCAGCACTGAGGTCGGCGCCGAGCGAGGGCCAGACCACGGACCCGAAGAACGCGGGAGTGGAGGTCAGGTAGAGCGATGCGGGAAGGGCATGATCGCTGATCGTAGCGTCCCAGACGACCGACTGGCTGATGGGCTCGAAGTTTCCGTGGCGCAACGCGGTGTCGCGGGGCGTGGTGGCATCCCGCGAGGTGTCGCCGTCGCCGCGAAATCCCCAGCTCCACTCGTAGGTGCTGGACGTATTCCGGGTCGTCGACGTCTCGTCCGCAGTCCACGTGAGCCCGGGCGAACCGAGGACGTTGCCGACGAAATTGGAATAACTGTGGGTCACGTCGTTGTTCACGGGCCAGCGACCCCCGGTCACCGTGACGGCCGTCGAGGTGCGGGTCACAAAATTCCGGAAGAATGTGTTGTAGGAGCCGCTCCCGTGCGTGAAGTCACCGTCGATCTTGGTGGCATAGTTGCCTTCGAACAAATTCATGTTGGCGTGCGCGCCATGGACGAACATGTCGGGCGCAAGCCAGGCATCGCCCTGGTAGGTCTCGAACGAGTAATTGTAGCCATACACGCAGCCGGTGGCTCCCTCGGTCACGACCATCGAGTGACGCAGGTGGTGGAAGGTATTGTTTTCGGTCAGGATATCCGTGGCCCGGTTGCCGCAAACGACGCCGTAGGCATAGCCACCCGTCTCATGATAGTAGCCATTGTCGAACAGGCTGTCGCGGATCTCGCAGCGGAACGATCGGTCGAGGTCCACGTGCCGGAAGATGGCGAACGTGCTCTCGACGTTCCGCACCCAGCAGTAGGCACAGGCCACCATCTTGATGTTGCTGTAGCCGTTCTGGGCGATCGGCGCGATGCGGTCGACCGAGAGGTTCTCGAGCCCGGCATACTCCGTCATCGCGATGCCCTGGTTCAGTTTCCAGACCTGCGGCGTCTGCGCCGCGGCATAGCTGTGATAAAGGGCGGGGCTGATGCCGATGGTATAGGAGGAGCCTGAACCGGAGATGCTGGTGACCTTCGTGATCTGGCTCAGGCAGCGGGTGTTGTTGTCGCGGCTCTGCGCGTCCACGTTCACGACCTCGTTGCCATCGTTGATTTGATCGATGACGATGTAGGTTCCGACTGCCAGGGCAGGGTTGGTGATGCTGGACACCGTCAGCGTGGAGGTCCCTTTGGCCGGGCTGCCCGTGAC
This sequence comes from Candidatus Didemnitutus sp., assembly GCA_036499305.1. Classification (GTDB taxonomy): domain Bacteria; phylum Verrucomicrobiota; class Verrucomicrobiia; order Opitutales; family Opitutaceae; genus Didemnitutus. The sequence continues at coordinate 1,380 of DASYDZ010000101.1, read as the reverse complement.
ATTGGTGGCGACGGGCGCGGAGGGCCAGTCGCCCATCTGGATCGCGTGCCAGTTCGCGTAGGACTCGAGCTTCGTGCGACCCGGACCGTCACCGCGGACGACAATGCCCTTGGTGATGGTGAGCTGGCTGTTCAGCCGGTACGTCCCCGTCGGAATATAGACGACCTGCCCCACCGGGCAGGCATTGATCGCCTGCTGGATCGGGCCCGATGCGTCCGCGGCTCCGGTCTTGTCGGCGGAGTACGGGGCCTTGGATACATCCGCGAAAACGGTTTCGCGGTCCGGAATGCCACCGGGTACGCCCGGCTGCCAGGAGATCAGGCGATCCGCGGGGATGATGGCGGACGGCGCCGCCGCCGCCAGTGTCAGGGCGGCGCACGTGAGAAGCAGCGGGCGAAGGCGATGCACGCGGGTGGAGATGGGGGAGGAAGCGGATTTCATCGGTGTTGGTGATGGCGGTGGCTGGCCGGCGGCGGATCGGTTCCAGTCGAACCAATCTGCGCCGAAACAGGGGACGGGCCGTTCCTATCGACATGCCGAAAATGCTTTCGGCAAATTTATGTGCGCGGCGCCCGGCCTGGGGCGCTCGATTGACGGGCTTTTCAACAACGCGGCCCCCGTTCCGTTATTGAATGGTGAATCCGGGACGCCGCCTTCGGGGCGACCGGATGGGGTCGCCGGTTCCGTCCAGCCGGGATCAAGAAATCGGATTTGACCACTGATTCCACGGGTTTCCGCGGTTCATGACAACGGAGCGTCGTCGTCCATGGAATGATGGCGCTGCTCCTCGATGAAACCACTTTCAGGCTGAATTAACCCTGCTCCTCCGGGAATCCATCCATGTTTTTCCGTGAAATCCGTGGTTGAACCGCACGGCTTTGGATCAGGCGGCATCGTTTTTCCGCAGCCACTGTTCGACCATGACCAGGCTGAACAGCAGCTTGTGGTTGTCGTCGCGGCCCGAGCGATGGTCGTCGAGGAGCTTTTTCACCGGTTCCGGACGCAGCAGCTTGAACATGCGCGAGTCCGGGTTGAGCAGGAGTTCGGACAGCAGCCCGTCCATCGACGAATGGAACCAGCCGTCGACCACATTGACGCCAAAGCCCCGCTTGGGCCGGTTGAGGATTTCGGGCGGCAGGTAATTCTTGCAGACTTCGCGATGAATCCACTTTCCCCGGCGATTCCTGATCTTGAACGTCGAGGCGAGGCGCTGGCCGAACTCGACGACGGTCCGGTCGAGGTAGGGAACGCGCACTTCGAGGCTATGGGCCATCGAGACCTTGTCGCCGAACATCAGCAGCTCGTCCGGGAGGGACGAGCGCATCTCGAGCAATTGAAAACCGCCGAGATCGTCCAGGTGCCGCATTTCCGGCAGCAGGC
>DASYDZ010000100.1:0-17712 GCA_036499305.1 Candidatus Didemnitutus sp. | reverse complement strand
CGGCAGGAAGGGTTGAGGTATTCGACCTTCTGCACCTGGGCGCAGGCGGAGCGGGAGGCCGGGCGAGTGCCGTTGGCCCAAGCGGGCCGGCCGCGCGGTCGGTTCGCCCGGCCGAAGTCGGCGGTGTCGTTTGCCGAAGTGAAGCTGGGGCTGCCAGCGGTGGCTCACGGTCTGGAGGTGAGACTGCCCGACGGCACGGTGCTGCGCGGAGGCAGTGCGGGGGAGTTGGCCGCGTTGGTGCGGGCCTTGCGGGCGTAAGCCATGCTGGCCTTCCCGCACTCGGTCCGGATCTTCGTGGCGGTGCAGCCGGTGGACATGAGGAAGTCGTTCAACGGGCTGTGGGCGGCGGTGCTGGAGCGGTTGCAGGAGGATCCGAAGAGCGGAGCGGTGTACGCGTTCATCAACAAGGACCGGACCCGGTTGAAGCTGCTGTATTGGGACGGCACCGGAGTGTGGGTGCTGGCGAAACGGCTGGAGCGGGGACGGTTTTCGTGGCCGGCGCCGAGTCGCGCTCAAGCCAAACTCTCGCTCGCCCCGGAGGCACTGGCGCTCTTGGTCGGCGGCATCGAACTCAAGCACGGCTCGCTCAAGGCCTGGTACGAGCGGTGAGGGAAAAATAATTTTCCCGCGCGGAACTTTCCCGCGGCCGCGGGTTCAGAACGCGCGTCATAGGGCCGAGCGGACAGGGTCAGGCTTTGGGGATTGTGGTCGCGATTGAGTGGCGGCAGGTGGAGAGGGGATCTCGGCTTGGGAATACTGGCGACCCTGGGATCTGCGGGTTGCGGGAGCGACGCCGATGGCACGGCGTGGACTGGACCAGAAAACCCAAATTTCGCCCGAGTTCGGAATATGGAATGTCACACGTGCCTTGACTACACCATCATGACCACAACCCTCAAAACCTGACCCCATCGGGTTAGCGTGACCCCATCGGGTTAGTGCGGCTCAATTATGCCGCGAGGCATCCGCGCTGGCGGGGGAATCGGGTTTTCCCCCGGACGGCTTGCCCGCCGCCTTTTCGGCCGCTTCCTTTTCCTCCTTGGCGATCTGGTCCAGCCCCACCTGGGCCGGCGCGAAGTCGGGTTTGGCGCGGAGCACCGCCTCAAACCGCTCGCGCGCCTCCTTCTTGCGATTGAGTTTGTACAGGCTCCATCCGCAGGCGGTGGCGGTGGCGTAGTCGTCCGGCTGAACCCGGACGGCGGCCTCGTAATGCGTGAGCGCACCCTCGAAATCGTTCTTGCCGGCCGAGAGCCGGCCCAATTCGAACTCGCCCTGGTACGGACTCACCTTGGCGAGACGTTCCGCATATTCGAACGCCTTTCGTTTGTCGCCGCCGACCAGGTCGGGCGCATGTTCGTAGAAGGCGATCAGTCCCTCCATCGCGGGGATGTTCTTCGGGTCGATTTTCAGCGCCTTTTCGTAGGCCTTGCGCATCTTGATCGCGACCGAATTGCCCTCGATCGGGTCCAGGTTCGGAATCGCGGCGAAACAGATTTCCCCGAGGTTCAGGAAGTAGTTCACGGGCGGATGGTCGGACTTCGCCGCCCGGTCCGCGAAGGAGACCGCCTCGTCGAACTGCTTTTGCGCCAGGCGGACGCGCGACATGTAGAACCAGGCCGCCGGATTGGCATTCCGCCCCTTGACGAGCGGGAGCAGGATCGTCTCGGCATCGACAAACCGTCCCGCGTGGACGGCGGCGGAGGCGTCCTCGATGGGCGTGCCGCCGAATAGGGCGGCGGGCAGCAGCACCGCGGCGAGGACCGCGGCGCATCGCGCGAAGAGGGGAGTGACGCGGATAAACATCGGCGGCAGGTTGAACGCCGGAGGCCGCGGCTGGCAAGCGCCGTCACGGCCGGCTCGCGCTTGAGACCGCGGGGCCCCGCCGGTGATCCCGGAAAATTCTCCGGCGATCAGACCAGCGCGTCGGCGAGAATCTCGACCGGATGGCGCGCGACGCGCCCGGTGCCGTCGAGAATCTGGTGCCGGCAACTCGTGCCCGGCGCGGCGATGACGGCATCCGCGGCGGCGCGCACGGCGGGAAACAGCACGAGTTCGCCGATCTGCTGGGATAGCGCGAAGTGCTCGCTCTCGTAGCCGAACGAACCGGCCATGCCGCAGCAGCCGGACGGGATGACCTCAACCCGGTGCCCGCGCGGCAACTGGAGCATCTGCACGGTGGCGGCGACCGAGCCGAGCGCCTTCTGGTGGCAATGGCCGTGAAGCTTGATCACCTGCTCGCGGGCCAGAAACGCCTCGGACCGGACGTTTCCGCGCTGCGCCTCGCGCGCGATGAATTCGTCGATCAGCAGGGCATGACCGGCGAGCCGGCGGGCGGCGGGCTTGAGCGGGGCGCGGACCAGATCCGGAAATTCATCGCGGAAACCGAGCAGCGCCGAGGGTTCGATGCCGATGAGCGGTGCGTCCGCCGAGACCACCGGATCGAGCAGCGCGACGTTGCGTTCGGCCAGAAGGCGGGCCTCGCGCACCAATCCCTTCGACAGATGGGCGCGGCCGCTTTCGGTTTGGGGCGGAATGACCACCTCGTAGCCGAGGGCGTTGAGCAGGCGGATGGCGGCGATGCCGACACGGGCATCGGTCGTGTCGGTGAACTCGTCGCAGAAAAGATGCACTTTCCCGTGCGGAAAAACCGGTCCGGAATCCGGGCGCGGCGGACGGTTGCCGTGGCGCGCGTGCCAGGCGCGGACGGTCGTCGTCGGCAGGGACGGAAGGCTGCGCGCGGAGGCGAATCCCGCGGCGCGCTTGATCCAGCGCGAGAGATCGGGGGCCGAGACGATCCAGTTATAGGCGGAGGGAAACCGCGCGGCCAGCCTCATGGCCCGCCCGAAATTGGCCACGAGTCGCGAGCGGAGCGGCACGCCATGGGCATCGAGGTAATGCTGCAGCCACTCCGCCTTGAGCCGCGTCAGGTCGACATTCGACGGGCACTCGGAGCGGCAGCCCTTGCAGGACAGGCAGAGGTCCATCACGTCCGCCAGTTCCTCGCTGTCGAACGGCCGGGTCGGGTCGGGCGGATGCGTGAGCACATGGCGCAGCATGTTGGCCCGGGCGCGGGTCGTGTCCTTCTCGTTCCGCGTCGCCATGAAACTCGGGCACATCGTGCCGCCCATCAGGTGCGATTTGCGGCAGTCGCCGGAGCCGTTGCATTTCTCCGCCGCGCGCAGCACGCCCTGCACGGCCCCAAAATCGAAGATCGTCTCGTATTCCGGATTCGGATGATCGGGGGCGTGGCGCAGCGACGTGTCCATCGGCGGCGTGTCGACGATCTTGCCGGGATTGAAGACGCCGAGCGGGTCGAACGCCTCCTTCACCTGGCGCATGAACGCGTAGCATTCGTCCCCGACCATGAAGCGGATGAACTCGCCGCGCAGGCGCCCGTCGCCGTGCTCGCCGCTGAGCGAGCCGCGGTATTTCTTCACCAGGGCCGCGATGTCCGTCGCGATGCCCCGGAACATCCGGAGCCCCTCCCCGGTTTTCAGGTTGAAGAGCGGACGCGTGTGGAGCTCGCCGGCGCCGGCGTGCGCATAGTAAACGCAGGCGATGCCGTACTTGTCCCGCATCAGCGCATCGAATTCCGCAATGTACGCCGGCAGGTCCGCGACCGCCACGGCGGTGTCCTCGACCACCTCGCGCGGCTTCGCGTCGCCGACGACGTTGGTCATGATGCCCTGGCCCGCGCGGCGGAGCTCCCACACCCGGTTGCAGTTGTCGCCCCAGACCAGCGGATAGGCGTAGCCGAGCCCGGCGGCCTGGAATTCGGCGCGGAGATGGCGCATGACCTGCTCGATCCATTCGCGCTGCTCATGACGGAACTCGATCACGAGCACGGCGCCGGGATCGCCCTGCACAAAGAACCGGTTCTTCGCCTGCTCGAGGTTGCTCTTCGTGCATTCGAGGATGTGCCGGTCGATCAGTTCGCAGCCGAACGGATGGTGGCGCATCGTGATCAGCGTGGCCTGCAGGGCCTCGGCGATCGTGGCGAAATGGGCGCACATCAGGCCGCCGGGCGGCGGCAGCCATTCGCAGTTGAGCTCGAACTCGACGCCGAGAAACAGCGTCCCCTCGGAACCGGCCACCAGTTGGCAAAAATTGAAGGGCCGCTTCGACGCCGGGTCGAACGCCGCGCAGTCCATCAGTGCGTCGAGGGCGTAGCCCGTGTTCCGCCGGGTCACGCCGGGCTTCGGGAAATGATCGCGAATCCGGCGGCGGTTCTCCGCGGGCCCGAGCAGGTCGCGCACCGCGCGATGAATATTCGCGTCCAGCGTTGCGCCCCCGTCGCAGCGCGCCGCCATCTCCGCGGCGGACATCGGCCCCAGCGTGACTTCGGAGCCGTCGCTGAGGAACCCGCGGATGGAGACGACGTGGTCGCGCGTCGCGCCGTAAACGATCGAATTGGCTCCGCAGGAATTGTTGCCCACCATCCCGCCGATCATCGCGCGATTGGCGGTGGAGGTTTCCGGAGTGAAGAAAAGTCCGTGGGGCTTGAGCGCGAGGTTGAGCTCGTTGCGCACGACGCCCGGCTGCACGCGCACGCGCCGGCGGACGGGATCGATCGCGAGGATGCGGTTGAAGTGCCGGCCGAGGTCCACGACGATGCCGTGGCCCACGACCTGACCGGCCAGCGATGTGCCCGCGGTCCGCGGGACCAGCCCCAGACCATGCCGGCGGGCGAACCCAATCAGCCGGCCGAGATCAGCCTCGGTGCGGGGGAACGCGACCGCGGCCGGCACCTCCTGGTATTCGGATGCGTCCGTCGCGTAAAGCAGGCGCATCGTGCGCCCGGTGTGCAGCTCGCCTTCGAATTGCGCGCGGAGCGGGGCGAAGTCGGCAGTGGGGGAAGCGGACGTCATTTCCGGGCGCGCATCGTGCGGTGCGGCCCGCGGCAAGGCGAGCCTGCGGGTGGAGAAGGAGGGGAATATTTTTGGACGGACGCGGAATTTCCGGTCCCGCAGATAGGGCTTGGATATGACACGGGAGCACGTTTACTCAGCCTTCCCGGAGCCGGAATGCCCGGCGTCCGCGGACCTTTCCGTCATGACTGCCCTCAACGCGCCGCAGGATTTCAACTGGCCCCTCGCCTACGAGGCGGAGCAACTGCTCAGCCGCCACATCAACGCGTTCCTCGACCGTCACGCCTTCGCCCGGGAACTGGCGGTCCGGATGCACGATGAGACCGGCACCGAATTCTTCGAGTGGACCGATCATTTTGTCGTGTCGCAGAATCATGAGCGCGAGTTCCGCGCCGCGGGCTTCGTCTCCGAGGCTTCCGACGCGCCCGTCCACTTCACCGTGCTGGCGCATCCGCACGCGATGCTGCCGCGCGTGCTCGTCAGTCTGAAATCCGCGCCTTCGCCGGCGCCGCTCACGCTGGCGGTGCGGCCCGAGTTCATTGCGGATTTCATGGCGCGGCACAACCTGCAGGGCGAGCCGGCGGGACGCCCCGGCGCGCGGTATCGCGTGCTCACAGTCGGCGAGGAGAACGGAGTCGTGCTGCAGGCCGTGGAGCGCCTGGGCTACCGCGGCTTCGTCGTCGGCGAGCCGCGGGCCGGCTTCGCGGAGGAAATTCTCCAGGTCCGCGAATGGTGGCGGAGCCGCCGCCGGGATTTCGCCCTCGACGAGGACGGCGTGACGCACGCCTTTGCGGTCCTGGAGCGATGCATCGCCCGCGTCGGGGTCGAGGTCGCCTGCGAGCTCTATTTTGCCGAGGAGCGCGAATTCTGGATGTTTCGCAACCGGGCCGGACGCGTGCAGAAACGCCGCCAGGACCAGCTCGGGCTCGGCTGGGCGAACCACGACCACCACACATTCCGCTGCTCGCGCGCTTTTTTTCCGGACCTCGTCCGGTTCATGGAGCGCCTCGGGCTGAAAAAGCGCGAGCGGTTCTACGCCGGCTCGGAAGCCGGCTGGGGCGCGCAGGTCATGGAGTCGGCGGCCGTCGGGATCGTCGTGTTTGCCGACGTCGACCTGGTGCCGGAGGAAGTCGAGGGCGACTATGCGGCGAAGCGCCTGTCCGAGATCGGTTTCGTCCGCACGGTCGGACTCTGGTGCGGACTGCATGGCGACAGCTTCCTGCAGGCGGGGATGCATCATCTCGAGGCGCGCTTCAACCATCCGGTCCTGCGCGAACAGCTCAAGGAGGAGGGCATCGTCACGATGAAGCCATTTTCCGATTTTCCATTCCTCCGCCAGGCCTTCACCGAGGGCGAGCGCTGGCCGGTGGCGGCGCGGCGGGTCGAGGCACTTTTTTCCCGGGGCCTGATCACCCGGGCGCAGGCGGACGGTTTCATCAAGGACGGTGCGATCGGCAGCCACCTGGAAAATCTCGAACGCAAGGGCGGCTTCAAGGGTTTCAACCAGAGGTCGGTCAGCGCCATCATCGCTGCCACCGACCCCCGCAAGGTTCAGGAGGCTCACGCGCCGGCCTGACCGCTTTTCGAACGCGCCGGATCGCCGGAGCGTTTTCCGCCCTTATCCCCGCATGAAAATCGGAATTGTCGGCGCCGGCAAGGTCGGCGGCACCATCGCCACCCTGCTCGAATCCTGTCCGTTCTGCCGGTCCGTGGCGCTGGCCGATCTCCGCGCCTCCGTCGACCTGCGGGGACTCCGCAAGTCGAAGTTCACGCGCGTCGACGTCACGCGCGCCGGCGATCTCGCGAAATTCGTGGCGCACGTCGACACCGTCGTGAGCGCCGCGCCCTATTTCCTGAACCAGACCATCGCGCGCGCCTGCGCCGGTGCCGGCGTCAGCTATTTCGACCTGACCGAAGACGTTGCCACGACGGCGTATATCCAGCGCCTGGCCACCAAGGCGAAGGCGACCTTCATGCCGCAATGCGGCCTGGCCCCGGGCGCGATCAACATCGTGGGCGGCTCTCTCGCCGCGTCGCTGAGCCTCGTGCGCAATTGCGAGATGCGCGTCGGCGCGCTGCCGCTCAACGCCAGCAACCAGATGAAATATTATCTGAGCTGGAGCACCGCCGGCTTGATCAACGAGTACTGCCAGGTCGGCGAGGCGCTGCATGCCGGCCGGCTCGTGACCACCATGCCGCTCGACGGCGTGGAGCGCATCACCATCGACGGGACGGAATACGAGGCCTTCAACACGTCCGGCGGCGTGGCGACGATGTGCCAGACCTTCGCCGGGCGCGTCGGGGAACTGAACTACAAGACCATGCGCTATCCGGGGCACCGGGACCTGATGAAATTCCTGCTGCAGGATCTGAACCTTGCGCCACGCCAGGAACTGGTGACCCAGATCTTCGACCAGGAGGTGCCGTTGACCGAATCGGATGTCGTCGTGTTCTATGTCAGCGTGGTGGGCAGCGATGCCGAAGGCGGCCTGAAACAGCGCAGCTTCATCAAGAAGATGCACGGCGCGACCGTGCGCGGCCGGAAACTGAACGCGATTCAACTGACCACGGCCGCCGGCATCGTCGGCGTTCTCGAGCTTCACGCCCGCGGCAAACTCGGCCGCGGCTTCGTGCGCCAGGAATCGGTCCCGCTCAAGGACTTTCTCGCCACGCGTTGGGGCGGTCGCGTTTACGGCGGACGGTGAGAGATCCCTCGAATGGACACGAATCAACACGAACCAGGGCCTGCGCGTCCGCCATTTTCCCATTCGGGTGTTCCTGGGCGCAGACTAGGTTAACCTTTCGTCATGCCGAAATCGTCCACCTCCGTCTCCGCGGTAGCCGCGCGCATCTTTCCCCGCCTCGGGCTTTCCCGGCGGGAGGCCAACCCCGGGGCTTTTGCGGGCACGTGGGGCGGCGCCGGAGCGATCCTCGAGAAGCGTTCACCGATTGACGGCTCCCTGCTTGGTCGTGTGGGGCAGGCGTCGCCGGCGGATCTGGACCGGATCCTGGAGGCGGCGCAGGCCGCTTTTGCATCCTGGCGCAGCGTGCCGGCACCAAGGCGCGGCGAAGTGGTCCGGCGCCTGGGTGGGGAACTGCGCCGGCTGAAATCCGAGCTGGGACTGCTGGTTTCACTCGAGGCCGGCAAAATCGTCGCCGAGGGCGAGGGCGAGGTTCAGGAGATGATCGACATCTGCGATTTCGCGACTGGCCTGTCCCGCCAGCTCCATGGCCTGACGATTGCATCGGAGCGCCCCGGCCATCGCATGATGGAAACCTGGCATCCGCTGGGCGTGGTCGGCATCATCTCCGCCTTCAATTTCCCCGTCGCTGTCTGGTCGTGGAACAGCGCGCTCGCCTGCGTGTGCGGCGATGCCACCGTGTGGAAACCCTCGGAAAAGACGCCCCTGACCGCGATCGCGTGCATCCGGATCGCCGAGCGCGTTTGCCGCGACTGCGGTGTCGATCCGGCGCTGTTTTCGCTGGCCGTGGGCGCCGGGCCGGCGATCGGCGAACTGCTGGCGGCCGACCGGCGGGTGCCGTTGATTTCCGCAACGGGTTCGACCCGCATGGGCCGGCGCGTGGGTTCGGTCGTGGCCGGGAGGTTTGGACGCGCCCTGCTCGAGCTCGGCGGCAACAACGCGATCATCGTCACGCCGTCGGCGGATCTCGAGCTGGCGCGCCGGGGCATCCTTTTCGGGTCGGTCGGCACGGCCGGACAACGTTGCACGTCCACGCGGCGGATCGTCGTGCATGAATCGATCAAGACGCGCCTGGTGCGTTCCCTCGTGTCGGCCTATCGCCGACTGCCGATCGGAAATCCGCTGGAAAGCGGGACGCTGGTCGGTCCGCTGATCGATGCGGCGGCGGTCGAGGCCATGCAGACGGCCATCGCCGAGGCCCGGCGCCACGGCGGGCGCGTGCTGGCCGGCGGCAGGGTGCGAACCGGTGCGCGCACGCCGGGTGGGCTGTACGTGGAGCCCTGCGTGATTGAAGCCCGGAACGAATGGCCGATCGTGCAGCACGAGACGTTCGCGCCGATCCTTTACGTCATTCCCTACCGCGAACTCGGCGAGGCCATCGCGCTGCAGAACGCCGTGCCGCAGGGATTGAGTTCCGCCATTTTCACGACCGACCTGCGCGCGGCGGAGAGTTTCCTTTCCCCGTCAGGCAGCGACTGCGGGATCGCGAACGTCAACATCGGCACCAGCGGGGCGGAAATCGGCGGCGCCTTTGGCGGTGAAAAGGAAACTGGTGGCGGACGCGAAAGTGGCAGCGACGCCTGGAAATCCTACATGCGCCGGCAGACCGTGACCGTGAACTATTCGGACGAGCTGCCGCTCGCGCAGGGGATCAGGTTCGGCGACTGACCATACCGGGGTGGTCGTCGTTGTCCTCCCGGCGCGACGACGGCCAATGGGCCGCCCCAGTCGCATGGGTTCCTGCAGCATGGATAAGGCTGGGTGCCGTTCGCCGGAACTACAGGTAACGGACGAAGGACCACAAGCGACGGTGCGTCGCCCATTGTATCGACGGGTCCATTGGTGGTCGCCGATTTCCACATCGGCGAGAGAGGCGTCGGTATGGAAACCGACCCCCACCCACGGCATCGTTCCGGCTGAGACCCTACACCTTAAGCCTTACACCTTACCCCTTAAACCTTACAGCCTACACCTTACACCTTGCCTGGCAGACCTTGTGAGTCAGCGCTCCCGCAAGTTTTCCCCTTCGGGTTTGCCAAAGGGTTCGGATGCCGGGGATACTGCCGGCCCAACTGACGTCCATGGCCTCCCGAACACCGTCCGTACACACCTGGAAGTTTTTTCGCACCGGCGGGCTTGACCAGGTGTCGCTCGAAACGGGCTACGACCTGCTGAATCTCGAACTCCTCGATCAGAAGCTCTGGGTGGCGCTGAGCTGTCCGGTGAAGGGACTGGAACTCGACGAGGCGACCCTGGCGCTGATCGATGCCGATGGCGACGGACGGATCCGGGTGCCCGAGCTGATCGCGGCCGTCAAATGGGCCGCGGCCCGGCTGAAGGATCCGGCCGATCTCCTGCGCGGCGCGGATGCGCTGCCACTCGAGGCGATCACCGATGCGACGCCCGAGGGCGCCCCGTTGCTCGCGTCGGCCCGCCAGATCCTCATCACCCTCGGCCGGGGCGATGCCGTCGCGATCAGCGCGGCGGACAGCGGCAATACCGCAAAGATTTTTTCCTCGAATCCGCTGAACGGCGACGGCGTGATTCCACCCGAGGCGACCGACGACCCGGCGGTGCAGGCCCTGATCAAGGACATCGTGGCATGCACCGGCGGCCAGGCGGACCGCACGGGTTCGATCGGTGTGACGGCGGCGCAGATCGACGCGTTCTTTGCGGACCTGGCCGCGTACGTGGACTGGGTCGGACGGAGCGGATCGAAGGAAATCGCCGTGCTGGGCGAGGGGACGGAGGCCGCGGTGAAGTCCGTCAAGGCCTTGCGCGAGAAGATCGACGACTATTTCGCGCGCTGCCGGCTGGCCGCGTTCGATGAACGCGCGACCGCCGCGTTGAATCGTTCCGAGGTTGATTTCGCGGCGATCGCGGCGAAGCCGATGAGCGCCTCGATGGACGAAGTGGCGGCATTCCCGCTCGCGCATGTGGCCGCCCGGAAACCGCTTCCCCTGCTCGAGGGCGTGAATCCGGCCTGGGCGGCTGCGGCCGTGACCCTGTTGCGGGCGGCGGTCGCGCCGATCCTGGGCTCGACCCAGGTCACCCTCACGGAGAGCCAGTGGCAGGAGGTTGGTGCCCGGCTCGCGCCGTATGAGGCCTGGCTCGGCGGGAAGGCCGGCACAGCGGTCGAGAAACTCGGATTGCCGCGAATGAAGGAGATCCTGGCCGGACAGCAGGGGAAGCGGCTGGCCGAACTCGTGGCGAGGGACAAGGCGCTCGAGCCCGAGTTCAGGGCGATCAGCGACGTGGATCGTCTCGTGCACTATTTTCGCGACATGCGGACGGTGTTGTCCAACTTCGTGAACTTCGCCGATTTTTATTCGCGGGATCGCTGGGCGGTGTTTCAGGCCGGCACGCTGTACCTCGACAGCCGCAGCACGGAATTATGCGTCCGCGTCGACGGCGCCAATCCGCTCGCGGCCATGAGCAAGATCTACATTGCGTACTGCACCTGCACCCGTGATGGCGCCACGATGACCATCGCGGCCTGTTTCACGCGCGGCAGCAGCGACTATATGTTCGTGGGTCGCCATGGCGTGTTCTATGATCGCAAGGGACGCGATTGGGACGCGGTGATCACCGGCCTGGTCGACAACCCGATCAGCATCCGCGAGGCGTTCTGGTCGCCGTACAAGAAGTTCCTCCGCATGATCGAGGAACTGATCGCGAAACGCGCCGCCGCGGCGGATGCGGAATCATCGGCCCAGATGGCGGGTGCGGCGGAAAAGACCGCGAACGTCGGCGCGCCGGCGCCGGCGGCGCCGAAGAAGATCGACGTCGGAGCGGTCGCGGCCATCGGCGTGGCCGTCACGGGAGCGCTCAGCGCCCTCACCCTCATCCTCGGCTATGTTTTCCAGCTCCGGGCATGGCAATACCCGCTCGTTCTGGCCGGCTTGATCATCGTGATCTCCGGACCATCGATGATCGTCGCCTGGCTCAAGCTCCGCCAGCGCACGATCGGCCCGATTCTCGAGGCCAACGGCTGGGCGATCAACGGGCGGGTCCAGATCAACATTCCCTTTGGCACGGCATTGACGGAAACGGCCACGCTGCCGCCGGGTTCACGCCGCACACTGGAGGATCCCTATGAAGACAAGGTCGCGGCGGCCCGACGGCGCCAGTTGGTCCTTTTCTTCGTTCTCTTGCTGCTGGTGGCGGGCTCAATCTGGGTCCGTTGGGACCACAACCGGAACGGACGGTATTTTTGGGAGCCCGTACCACCCGCTCAGATTCCCGCCATTGCGGCCCCGGCTGCGAAATCTGCCCCGGCTGCGCCGGAGGCAAAGAAATAGTCGCTGTCCGGGAGCGCCTCATTGGCGACCTGCGACTTTGGGCTGGCTTACCTGCCCCTCGCTCGGGCATCGTCGCCTTTCTTTCCAAAACGGCTGTAGTTTATAGACAACAAGTTGCGGGTTTTTAGGTGATATAGGGACCTAGATAAAGGTTATACTACCCATAAACACTAGGTAAAAATACCTATTTTTAGTACAACCGCCCTTGATGCGCCGATGGAATAAGGCACCCTGAATTAAAGTTGCTACCCCCATGTCGCCCTCCCGCGCCCCCCAATTTAAAAACCTGCCACCCTGGGTTCTTGTCGTCGACGACGAGGAAGCCATGTGCCGGCTGATCGTCAGTGCCCTTGAAGGCGAGCCCGTGGAAGTCGTAACGGCACCGAGTGGCGCGGCGGCCCTGAAAATCGTCGCCGAGCGGCCGACCGAGCCGCTGCTGGCGCTGATCGACGTGATGATGCCGGGCATCGATGGCCTGACGCTGGCGCGCAAGCTTTCGTCGACCCTGAAGCGCACCAAGCTCGTGATCATGAGCGGACACCTTTCGGACGTTTCCTGGTGGCCGGCCGATCTGCGCGAAGTGGCGTTCGTGGCCAAACCCTTTCACATGACGGCGCTCGCGGAGTTCCTGCGGGAGGCGCGCCTCCGCGCCGACGGCCGCTCCTGATCCCGCGATGGAAATCAACCTCCTACTGACCGCAAAACGCCTCGAACTCGCCGGTGACCTGGCGCAGACGGAGCCTTTTGGCGGAGTGATGGTGATCAAGAACATCACCGAGCGCACCTATCTGTCCGTCACCCCGAAGCAGTGGAAACTGCTGCAGATGTTCCGCGAGTCGCACACGGTGCCCGGACTGCTGGAGAAAGTCATCGAGCAGCGCCAGTGCCCGGCGCTGGGCGAGTATTACGAACTGATTCTGAAGGCGGTGCGCGCGCGGATCCTGATTGATCCGGGCCAGGTGCCCGTCTTCGTGCCCGCCTCAAGCTGGAACGTCCATGTCCGCCCGCAAAAACTCCGCTGGGCGCTTTGGATCCTGCTGGCGGCGGGTCTTGGCATGACGGCCACCCTGCATCCGACTTTCCCGCCCACCGCCCTGAGCGCGGTCATCAGCCTGGTGGCTCTCGGCCTTGCCACCCTGGTCGGCCGCGCCCTGTCGGCCTCGCTTCTTCGCGGCGCCGGCGGCGAGGTCTACCTGTCGAGGAAACGCCTCATCAGCACGATCGACGTCCGCATGATCGCGCCGCACGACCAATCGGTGGTGCTGCTGGCCCCGGTGGCGATTGTCTCGGCGGTGACGGGTTTTCTGACCTGGAATCACCGGGCCTGGAGCTTTTTTCCGCTCGTCGGAGTGCTGTTCATGCTGCGCCCCATCATCAGCGGCTGCATCAACCGGCTGATTCGCGCGAAGGCCGAGCCGCGCCTCAGCGACGCCGAATACGCCTTCCTCTTCCCGCTCAACCGCACGCCGCGCAATCGCTGGCGCCTGCTCTGGCGCAGCCTGCGCAACCCCACCACATGGAAGGAAATCGGCTACGGCATCGTCTGGACCCTCGCGCTGGGTTATTTTGTCGGAGTCCTGACGGATGTGCCGCCGTGGAAGATGGAGTTCTGGACCGTGCGCGGACCATGGCTCGCCACCGCCATTGTCGGTTCGCTCGTGTTTCTCGCGGTCGTCTATCTCGGCTCGGAGTTCTACCTGTTCGCGCGCGAGCGGGCGATCGCCCGCCACGAGACGATCCGCCAGTGGTACCGCCGCTGGTTCAAGGGCCGGAAACGTGAGGTCGCGGTGGAGGATCGGGCCCGCGCCATCCTGCGTTCACCGCTGCTTCGCCAGCTTCCGCCGCCGGACCAGAACGAACTCGCCGCCGCCTTGGCGCCATTCACGCTCGGTCCGTGGAAGGCGCTGCACGACGCCGGCGCGAATCCATCCCACGTTGCCCTCATCGTCTCCGGCAAGGTCGGCGTCTACCGCAAGAACCAGTCGGGCCGGCGCATTCTCGTGCAGGTGTTGTGCGAGGACGAGCTGGCCGGGCTGCACGGCACTGCCGACCCGCTCCATCCGGATTTCCTCTATCGCACGTTGACGCCGGTCACGCTGTTTCGCGTCGACTGGGAGACCGCACAACGGCTCGTCGTGGCCAAGTTCACCCCCGTGCTGCTCACGAACCTGGTGCAGAAACTGCCCTTCCTGGCGCGCATCGGCCTGTGCCAGAACTGGCACCTTCAGGCGGTCCAGCGGTTTGCCGAGCTCTCGGAAATCAAGAATTACCAGGACGGCGAAATCATTCTCCAGGAGGGCGTCTACAACGATAATTTCTTTGTCATCCTCGAGGGTGACGCCGCCATCACGCAGCGCGGCGCGCAACGCGGGCTCATCCATCGGGGCGCGTTTTTCGGGGAAATCGGCCTGCTGCAGAACAGCAATCCGACGGCCCAGGTGACCGCGACCGGTGGTGCGCGCTGCCTGTGCATCCGGCGGCGCGAATTCCTGCGCTTCGTGGCGCACAATTATTCCGTGGCGGTCGAACTCGAGCGGGTAAGTTCGGAGCGGCTCGGCCATCCCATCTTTCCGCTCTCGCCCGGCAATTTCCGGACGCATTGAGGATCGGGTTCGGTTCAGGGTGGGATTTCCATATCCCGCCTCCGACGAATCAACCACGGATTTCACCGATCTCACGGATCAATCCGCGAACTTTCCAGGAAACGTGATGTAGGGCGGGATTTCCATATCCCGCCAAAGCAGGCGGCATTCGGCCCGTTCGACGGGCCCGTCGCCGGAGATACCGCCGTCCATCTATCGAATCTCGTAGAATGGATCCGCCAGCTTGAATGTGCGCTCGGCGAAACCACCGTCGAGGTCGCTCTTCTGGTCACCGATATTCAGCACGATCGTGAAGCCGTCGGCGACGATCTTCCTGCGGCACTCCGTCTTGAACGAGCCGGTGGATTGCGGTTGGTCGGCGGGCTTGAAGCTCAGGCCGGAGAGATCGGTGATCCCGACCGCCCGGAGGTTCTTGTCGGTGCCCGCGCGATCCCGTTCAAACCGACCCGTCAGAATGAAAATGGCGATTCCCTTCTGCCGGGCGAACACCAGCAGGTCGCGCACCGGGCGAATGGCGGGGGCCTCGCCCAGGTCGACCCAGGCATTCCACGCCGCCGGCACGTAGCCGAAATCCATCTTCCGCATGTGCGGCAGGTTCGACAGCAGCGTTTCGTCGATGTCGAAGACCGCGGCGAGGCGGCGGCGTTCGCCGGGCGGTCGCTGCGCCTCCCGGGCCACGCAATGCTCCAGCCACTCGTGGGCCTCACCCGCCACGCGCGCAATGTCGCGGTCGTATTCGCCCGAATCGACGTAGGTGCCGATCTCGGTCTTGAGCAGGTTAAGATTCGCGGGCTCGGCCCCGGGCAGTGCGATCCATTGTCCCCATCCGAATCCGACGAGCAGGAGGGCGGCGCGGAGAAACCGGCGACGATTCATGGTCCTATCATTTTCGAGGTCGGAGGAAATTCAACGTCGATTGTCCGCCGGGCCGCCGGCCGCATGGTCCGGTTTTTCGTCGCCCTCGGCGCTCTCTTTTCCCAGCGTGCTGTCTCCCCTCCCGGCCCCAGGCCGCCGTTTCGGGTCCCGATCCGCTCTCCCATGAATGCAAAAATATTTTTCGCCGCGCATCCGTTCCGCTGGCTGCTGATTCTGCCGGCCATTCTTGTTTCGACGGCGGCTTCGGCCGCCGATCGCCCGCCGCCCCCGAAGCGCCTCCCCGACGGTCCGGGCGCGCCGCATTTTCAGGTCGCCGGCGCGCCGCCGGGAAACACCGTCCTCCGCGCCGGGCCGGGCGTGAATCCGCCGGTGGACGCCGAGGGCGACTGGCTGGTCGGCCCCGATTACGTGCCGGCGCCCGAAACCACGATCGTTGCCGGCGTGCCGCAGGGGCGGGTGCTGCAGTTCACGATGGAGTCGGCCGACAGCAAATTCTATCCGGGAATCGCGCGCGATGTCTTTGGGACCGTCGACCCCGCCAATCCCCGCGCGCTCGTCGTGCAGACGCATCCGAAGCCCTATCAGCGCGTGGTGACGGTCTACGTTCCGGCGCGGTACGTCGCGGGAACCGCGGTTCCGTTCATCGTCAGCCATGACGGTCCGGGACTCGGCAAGTCGGACAACACCCTGGTCCACGTGCTCGACAATCTCATCGCGCAGCGCCGCGTGCCGGCGATGGTGGCCATCCTGATCGCCAACGGCGGCGGCGATGCGCAGGGCAGCGAACGCGGCCTCGAATACGACACGATGTCAGGAAAGTTCGCCGAGTTCATCCAGGCGGAGGTGCTGCCGGCGGTGGAGCAGCACGCCGGAGTGACGTTGACCCACGATCCTGACGGCCGGGCCGCGATGGGCGGAAGCTCGGGCGCCGCCGCCGCGTTCATCATGGCGTGGTATCGCCCGGAGTGGTACCACCGCGTCGTCTCCTATTCAGGCACGTTTGTGAACCAGCAGTGGCCCTTCAATCCGGAGACTCCCGATGGCGCCTGGGACTTTCACGCGCACCTTATTCCGGAGAACGAGGCGAAGCCGATCCGGATCTGGATGCACGTCAGCGACCAGGATTTGTACAATCCCAACATCATGCGCGACGGATTGCACGACTGGGTCGTGGCCAATCACCGCATGGCGGCGGCGCTCAAGGCCAAGGGTTACCACTACCAATATGTGTTTTCGCTGAACGCGTATCACGTCGACCACAACGTCCGGGAGCAAACCCTGCCGGAGGCGCTCGAGTGGGTGTGGCGCGGGTACACGCCGAAGCCATAGCCGAAACGATGCAGGAGGTGGGCGTCGGTTTCCATCCCGACGCCTCGGTCGCCGAGGTGGAAATCGGCGACCACTAAAGGACCGGTCGATCCTGGAGTAAAACCAGCCTCCATTGCATCGTTACGGCTTGGCGCGGTTTGGATATTCCGGCAGGAGCGAGGGAGAGCGAGGGGACGGGCGAGGTCCAGCAGGGTCGCCGCTTGGGAGGGCCTCGGCGACGGCCGGCGACACACCTGCGCCCGGAAAGAGGATTGTGTTGTGGGCCGGCGATTGGCGAAGATGGCGTTCCCATGATCCGCTTGTTGTCGCTTGGCCTGGCGGCGTCGGCCGCCCTGATCCTCACCCCGCTGATGAACGCCGAAAACACGCCCACGACCAAACGGGTCGCGCTCGTGATCGACGACGGCCCGATCCCGGCCCACAATGCGAAGCTGCTGGCGCTCCTTGCGCGGGACCACGTGCACGTCACCTTCTCGCATGTTGGCCAGAACGTGGTCGCGCATCCCGGCCTGGCCAAAGCTGCGGCGGAGGCCGGCCACGAGATCATCAACCACAGCTACACTCATCCCCACCTGAAGACGCTGTCCGATGCCGAGATCGAGCGTCAGGCGGCGGACACATCCGCCGCGATCACGAAGGCGACCGGGAAGGCGCCCACGTGGTTCTGGTCGCCGTTTCTCGAGCACGACGATCGGGTCGATGCCGACGTGCGGCGAGCGACGGGCCTCGAGCATTTTCCATTCACGAAATATCACTTCATCGGTTCCAAGGACTGGGAGGCCGGAACCACGGCGGAGCAGTTCCGCGCCAACAGCACGACCGGCATCGTCGACGGCACGGTGATCCTGATGCACGAATGGCCCGAAGTGACCCTCGCCAACCTCGATTGGGTGATCGCCGAGCTGCGGAAGCAGGGCGCGGTATTTGTGACCTTCAGCGAACTGGCCGGCCGCGGCAAACCCTAGCCGGACAGGGCAGTTCAACCACGGATTTCACGGAAAAGCACGGATAGATCCGGAGTGGAGTCCGGGAG
>DASYDZ010000099.1:0-2938 GCA_036499305.1 Candidatus Didemnitutus sp. | reverse complement strand
ATAAGCGCGATTGAGCGGAATGGCATTTTTGACCTCTCCTGATTGAGGACGCAGTACATGACATCCAGTGGAGAAGGGGCAGTTCGCCTTGGAGCGTGTTCCGATGTGGTGGTAGTGTCGCTCCGTCCGTAGTCATGCAGCGCGTGTCTCGCGTGGGCGCATCATCGGGTAAGCGGACAAGGATATATTTCTCCTTGGGACGTGGCCGCGCCTCGTGCTCAAACCATTTATGCCTACCGGATGGAAATTTCATCAAATGAAAATGAGGAAAGGAGATGCCGCGGTGGGGAAGGAATATCCTCCAGGCATGACGCTGGTTCGCACCCTGCAGCCGCACACCACCCAATTCAGGATGATGAGAATAGCGTGGTCACCAGACGGGCAGACGCTGGCATCCTCATCTGGCCGGGACACTGTGCTATCGAATCCCGGGACGGGAGAGGTTTTGCACAGGCTGGAAAGGAAGGAAAATTACGTCACTTGAGCCACTTGCAAAATTGCAGTAGCACGCTGAATTATCGGCTCTGAATAGGAGTTTTCGAGGCGTCCGCGCGCGAGTTCGGTAGGGTGTTTCCGTGACGAATCACCAAGCCGAATCGGATGCGGACATGCCTCTGCTGAGCTGTCTATCAAGGACTTGGTCGCACATTCAAGGCAATCTTTTCCCCTGGCTGACGGAGCAACTCGGGCCGCTCACCGAGACGCACAAGCAAGTGGTGGTGGCGCTTGAGGTTGCTGGCGTCGAGGCGTTTGTGCAGGTCTGGCCCGGGCTGCCGGGTCGACCGCTGTGCGACCGGGCGGCGCTGGCACGTGCCTTTGTGGCCAAGGCGGTGATCGGGCTGCCGACGACCTCGATGTTGATCGAACGGCTTAAGGTGGACAAGCAATTGCGCCGGCTGTGCGGTTGGGAACGCCCTGCAGAGCTTTGCAGCGAAGCAACCTTCTCGCGCGCTTTCGCGGAGTTTGCGCGGAGCGAGTTGCCGAGCCGCGTGCACGAGGCGCTGATCAAGCGGACCCATGAGGATCGCCTGGTCGGCCACATCTCGCGCGATGCGACCGCAATCGAGGCCCGCGAAAAGCCCGTGAAGACAGCGGCGCCCGAGGCTTCGACAAGTGCTCAGCCGCCGAAGCGCAAACGCGGCCGGCCCAGAAAGGGCGAGGTGGTCGAGAAGAAGGAGCCTCGCCGGCTCGAGCGCCAAGTTGACATGAGCCTCACCGAGATGCTGTCGGACCTGCCGACGCACTGCGCGGTCGGAACCAAGCGTAACGCCAAGGGCCATACGACAAGCTGGATTGGTTACAAACTGCATCTCGATGTGGCCGATGGGGATATCCCGATCAGCGCCGTGCTGACCTCCGCTTCGCTGCACGACAGCCAAGTCGCAATCCCGCTGGCGACGATGACAGCCTCTCGTGTGATCAACCTCTACGATCTGATGGACAGCGCCTATGATGCGCCTGAGATCAGGGCCAAGAGCCTCGCCCTCGGTCACGTGCCGATCATCGACCGGCATCCCCGCAACGTGCCGGGTGGCAAGGAAGCGATTGCGGCCGAGGCGCGTTGCCGGCGCAAGGCCGGCTACGCGCTTGCCGAGGACGTGCGCTACAACGAGCGCAGCAGCGCCGAGCGGGTCAATGGCAGCCTCAAGGATGATTTCGGCGGGCGCTATGTGAGGGTGCGCGGCCACGCCAAGGTATTCTGCCATCTGATGTTCGGCGTCCTCGCGCTGACCATCAATCAACTGATGCGGTTGATCACGTAATTCCTGACCCGGCCGGTACAGCCGCGACGATCACCCCACACTGAAACACCGGAGGTGTACGTCCAAATTCGCGGAAAAATTGCCGCCACCGCCAAAATCAAACATGCCGAGTCCTGTTCACCTCGTACAATCTCTCCAACACGCCGCGCCCGACAGTTTTGCAAGAGGCTCGTTGGTGCCAGTATTTTTTCGCCTCCGGCCGTCCGATCGCGAACCACCGCCGTGCCGGCCTTAACCCGCGCCAGCACCAGGGCGCACCCGCGACAGTTCCCTGTTCCAGCGGCCCGGTACGGTCGCGACGACCCAGGCGGTGGCGCATTCCCGCGTTCGCCACGATCCCGCCTTTCGCCGACCATAAATGTAAACGCACCGACCACGGGGCGTTGCCAGGATGCGAAGCCGTGGGCCTCATTAAGGCCAAAAATAAAAATCAAAAATAAAAACAGCGTCACCTACTTAGCGGCGAGTCCAAATTCGGAATGCCAAAATAGCGTTCGCCTGGATGAAAATATTCTGCCTGTCACGGGATGCCGAAGACTTGGAACGGCGGCGGGGGCCGGCGTCCATTTCGATGTGCTTGCGATTGTTGCTCGCAGCGTTCGCGATGTTTACTTCGATCCCGCGAGGGCATGCTTTCGATTGCTTTGCGTCTGCCGAGGCCGTGCGTCAGGCAAATCACAACGCGTGGCCGTCGTGGACGTTGCGCGCGCCTGGCCATGAGGGCAGCAAATGCTGGTACGCCTCGACGCGTGGCGCCGCCCACGATCATCCAAATCCACCGGTTCATCGAAACCCTGTCATTCCGAGAACAGAGGGCGTTGGCGCGAAAGAGGAATCTGAACAGGAGGTCGAGGTCACGAGCTCGCTTGCGCCGGCCGATGGCGTGCGCGCGCCCAGCGCGGGCTCGGGTTCTTCGTTCGACGACCGCTTCTCGGCAATCCTCGACGGAAGTCCGCCGGGTGCCGAGTCCAAACTTCAGAAGATCATTGACCTGTTTAGCGGTGGAGCGCACGACCCATAGGGGCAAAGATACGTCCCGCCCTGCTGAACGGGAGGCCCCAACCCGTGGGGTGGGGGATCGGATTGGGGCCCCCGGCGCGGGTGGCGGCTTTGCCCGAAAGTAGCTGACCACCGCGCCATGACGCCAACCCCGAAGTCGACGCGTCGTTCCCTGA
>DASYDZ010000098.1:0-36004 GCA_036499305.1 Candidatus Didemnitutus sp. | reverse complement strand
ACCTCGAGTGGCCATCGCTGGCGGCCCTCGATGGTCGTGCCGACGGTCGACCCACCCAGTCCGGTCTCGACGTACCGCAGCACGTCTGCTGCGCGCAACCCATAGCGGGCCATCACGTCGCGGTTCACGGCAAACTCCAGATAGGGCTTTCCTTGCGCGCGGGCGGCCGCGACACCGGTCGCACCCGGAATCTTTCGCATGACCTTCTCGACCTCGAACGCCTTGGCCTGCAGCCCCGCGAGGTCGTCCCCGAAGATCTTCACGGCGACTTGGGCGCGCACGCCGGTCGACAGCATGAGCAGACGGTTCTCGATCGGCTGAAGGAATCCGGGCACATATCCGGGAACCGCGGTGAGCTTGCGCGCGAGCTCGGCGATCAGGCCCGACTTGGTCATGCCCGGACGCCACTGGGCCATCGGCTTCAGCACGATCGTGGTCTCGATCATCTCGACCGGTGCAGGGTCGGTCGCCGTGTCCATTCGGCCGAGCTTGCCGGCGACCGAGGCGACCTCGGGCTCCGCTGCGATGACCTGATCCTGCCACGCAAGAATGCGCTTCACCTCGGTCAGCGAGGTGCCGGGCAGCAACGTGGGCATGAACAGGATCGAGCCCTCCTCAAGCGTGGGCATGAACTCGCTGCCGCGCCCCTGCAGGTGCCGCGCCAGGGTCGCGGGCAGCCGCGCCACCAGCGGGCGGGGCAGGCCGAACGCGACGATCGCAGCGGCAGCCAGGAGGCCGACGGCGAGGGTGAGGACGGTGCGGCGCCGGTGAAGCGCCCAGTCGAGCACGGGCTCGTAGACGGCCAGCAGCGCACGCATGAACCGGTTGCGGCTCTCCGGGCGGAAAGGTCCGCGCACCAGGAGCGTGCAGGCGACGGGCACCGCGGTCACCGCCAGAAGCGTCGCGCCGATCAGCGCAAGCGTCTTGGTGTACGCGAGCGGATGAAAAAGCTTTCCTTCCTGCCCGGTGAGGAGAAACACGGGCAGGAAGGCGAGGACGATGATGGCCATCGAGTACAGCACCGGCCGCCCGACCTGGGTCGCTGCCGCGAGCGTCTCCGCCATGATTTCGGATGCCACGAGCCGCCGGCCCAGCCTCTCCTCCGCCACCTCGCAGTGCCGGATGACGTTTTCCGTGATGACGATGCCGGCGTCGACCAGCACGCCGATCGAGATCGCGATCCCCGTCAGTGACATGATGTTCGACGTGAGGCCGGCGGTGCGCATCAGGATGAACGCGATCAGCACGGAAGCCGGCAGCGGGAGCGTCACCACCAGGATGCTGCGAAAATGCCAGAGGAACAGGATGTGGGCCAGCGTCACCAGCGCGATCTCCTCGAGGAGCGTCGAGGTCAGCGTGTGGACGGCCCGCGCGATCAGGTCGCTGCGGTCATAAAACGGCACGATCGTCACCCCGGGCGGAAGGCCCCGCTGGATCGTTGCGATCCGGGCCTTGACCTCCTGGATGACGCGCCACGCGTTCTCCCCCGAGCGCATGATGACGGTGCCGCCCACCACCTCCCGACCGCCCACGTCGAGCGCGCCGCGGCGGTAGTCGCCGCCGACGTGAATCGTCGCCACGTCGCGCAGGTACACGGGAACGGCGGCGCGCAGGCGCACGGGAATGGATTCGAGGTCGGTCGCCTGGTGGACGAGACCGAGGCCGCGCACCACATATTCCGTGCCGTTTTCCTCGAGCGTCTTGCCGCCGACGTTGAGGCTGCTCTGGCTCACGGCGTCCATCACTTCTCCCAGCGTGGCGCCGGATTCCTTCAGCTTGAGGCTGGAGACGTCGATTTGCCACACGCGCACGAAGCCGCCGACACTGGCCACCTCGGCGACTCCCGGCACCTCGGCGAGCTGGTAGCGGACAAAGTAATCCTGCACGGCGCGTAGTTCGCCAAGGTCGTAACCCCGGCCGTTCGGGGCCTGGGCGGGGTCGACCTTGAGATAGTACTGGTACACCCAACCGAGGCCGGTGGCGTCCGGGCCTAGGCGGGCCGCGACTCCGGCGGGGAGCGCCTCTCCGAGCGAGTCGAGGCGCTCGAGGACGCGGGTGCGGGCGAAATAATTGTCGACATTGTCGGCGAACACGACGGTCAGCAGGGAAAACCCGAACATCGACTTCGCGCGGACGTCGCGCACGCCGGCGAGACCGCGCAGGCTTACCGAAAGCGGATAGGTAATCTGGTCTTCGACCTCCTGCGGGCCGCGGCCCGGCCAGTCGGCATAGACGATGACCTGATTTTCACTTAGGTCTGGTATCGCGTCGATCGGAGTGTCGCGCAGCGCGAATCCGCCCCCGGCAACCAGGGCGAGCAAGCCTGCCAGGACGAGGAAGCGGTGGCGGAGAGACCAGGCAATGATGAGGTGGATCATGGTGTCGGAAGCCCGGGGGTCATTTCACCTCATCGCCGCAATCGGGCATCGCGGAACCGAAGAACGGATTGTGCGGCCGGGCATCGCGCGACAGCCAGCGCGCCGTCCCGAGCACCGGCGTCATCGGGCACTCGAACAGATGCCAGTGTTCGCGGGCCATGAGCTGCTGGTCCCGGGCCGCGTCACAGATTGCGGTGCTGAACGGTTCGAAATCCCGGCGCGCCGATCGGAGATCGTCGCGATCCGGCAGCGCGCCGGCGAACCGGGACAGCGGCCCGGTGGGTGCGTCGTCGACGCAGTCCTGCAGGGCGCGGCGGAGGAGGGGAAGGAGACGGCGATAGGCTTCGACATTGTCGTCGGCCAGAGCGCCCGCGCTGTCCGCCGCCGTTCCGGCGAGGGCCCGCAGGTGCTCATAGGTCGGCGCGCGCCCGGTCGCCGGCACCGGCCTGGCGGCCGGCGCGGCCGGAGCCGGGACTTCGCTCGCGGCGGCCTGCGCGAGCTGCGCTTGGGCGTCGATCAGCAGCGCCGCCCTGGTGACGACCCGCTCGTGCTCCCGGACGCCGCCGGTCACCTCGGCGTAGTGGTCGCCGATCCGTCCGAGTCGCACACGCCTTGCCTCATAGTCCCGGGACGAACGCTCGACATAGACGAGCGGAACCCCCGTGTTCCGCAGCACGGCGCTGCGCGGCACGAGCAGGACGTCATCCGCAACCAGGTGCACGAATCCGAAGGCGGTCTGCCGGTGCAGCAGTCGCCGGTCCGGATTCGGCAGATTGACCCTGACCTTGGCCGTGCCGGTGCCCGCGTCCAGGTTCGGATCGATGAACGTGATCGTCGCGGCGATCGCCATCCCGGGCAGCGAGGGAGTGGTGACGTCGACGGCCTGCCCGACCTGCAGCCAGGGGAGGTCGCCCTCGTACGCATCGAAGACGAACCACATGGTCGAAAAGTCGCCAATCTCGAAGAGCCGGTCGTTGGTCTGCACATACTGGCCTTCGTAGACGCTCCGGGCGACCACCGTGCCGGACATTGGCGCGCGCACGTTGACCATCGCCGTGGGTTCGAGGGTGTGTTCGAGAATGCCGATTTCCTCGTCGGTGAGGCCCAGTTCCAACAAGTGCTCCCGCGCGGCGGCGCGCTCGGAGACCGTGTACGCCGAGGTGCCCGCGCGCAGGCGTTCCACGTAGGTGCGCTGGGCGGTGAGCATTTCCGGGCTGTAGATCGTGGCCAGCGGCGCGCCGGCGGTCACCTCGGCGCCCACAAAGTTGACATGGAGTTTTTCGATGCGGCCCGGCACCCGCGCCGCGAGAATCCGATGGCGGGTGTCGTCGTCCTCGACGATCCCGGACACGCGAAGCGTCCGGGCGAGCGCGCCACGCATGATCTCGGATGTCGTGACGCCGATGGCGTTGGTGGAGGCAGCGCTCAGGCGGACGTCGTGGCCCCCGTCGGGATCGGACGGCGTGGCGGACGAAACCTCGACGAGGTCCATGCCGCAGATGGTGCATTTGCCCGGCGCATCGGAAGTCACCGAGGGATGCATCGGGCACTGGTAGAGAGCCGCCGGCGCGATGGGCGCGGCGACGAGAAGAAGAACGGCGAGGGAAGGAATTTTCATGGCGAATCGGATGAAGACGGGGCACGACCGGGCGCGACGTCCCGCGGACGCGCGAACACTCCCGCGCGGGGCGCGGGCATACCAATGGCCGGAGCCTAGATCAGGAAGGCGCAGTGCGCCGCAAACAGGCGCACCGGCCGAAGCGTCGCCGGCGCGACGCGCGCGGCAGAATCACGGCGCGTCGGACGGAGGTCGAAATCCGACGGAAAGACGGCGCTGCAGACCAGCCGCTTCCGGACGGCGGCGCGGGACCGCTCGGCGGGCTTTGTTCCCAGTCCGGCCAGAAAAAACTCCGGGGCGCGCGGAAGCGCGGACGCGCAATCCGGCATATGGCAGTGTCCGGCACACGGGCAGCAGGAGCGATGACGCGGCGCCTGCGATTCCACCGCCTGCGTCTGTCCCAGGACAGCGCAGAAGGCCGCAAGTACGAACCACACCAGTTTTCTCATTTCGGACGGCAGCAAAACCGAGGTGCGCCCGGCCCGCAAATGCTAATTGCCCGCGTTCGCCTGAACCGCGGCGGCGAAGGCGGTGATCAGCGGATGGGTCCGCCCGTTCAGCGAGGAGCGCTCAGGTTGGAAAAGCGTGCCGACGAAGAACGGATGGCCGGGCAGTTCCATCGCGCGGATGGCGCCGGCGGGGTCAAAGCCCGTGAAGCGCAGTCCGGCCGCCTCGAGCCGAGCACGATAGACGGGGCTCACGCCATAACTGCAATGATACCCTTCCTCCGTCGGCTGGCCGCCGAAAATCCGATGCAACGCCGAGCCCGGCGTGAAGGTGATCGTTCCCGTCTTTTCGCGCAGCGCGCATGCCAGCGGAGTGACCACCAGGTCACGGTCGGCCGGATCAGTCTCCGCATGACCGGCCCGCGCGATTCCGGCGACATCCTGGGCAAACTCGATCAACGCGTGCTGAAAGCCGCCGCACGTGCCGAGCAACGGACGCCCGGTTTCCCGCGCCCAGCGAATGGCGCGCAGTGCGCCGTCGGTGCTGCGGTACGGGCTGGCCGGGACCACCCACACGCCGGCGTAGGGTGACAGTACGGATGCGTCCGTGACCTGCTCCGTTCCAATCCAGTCCCACGCCAGCGTTGCCCCGGCTGCGCTGGCGGCCAGCGTGAGCGCGCCCGGAATGGCGCGGTGGGCGACCACCTCCGGGCTGTAGTCTCCGATGAGAGCGAGGCGCGCCATGGGCAACAGTTCAGTGCGTCGCGCGCTCGGGTTCGGGCGCCGTCATCGCGACCGGCTTCGGGATTGGTTTCCGCGTCTTCGCGGTCGTGATGACGGCCACGCCCCCAATGATAATGGCCGCCGCAACAAACGTGCGCACGGTGACCTCCTCGTGCAGGATCAGCCAGCCGAGGAACACGGCCACGATCGGATTGACGTACGTGTAGGTGTAAACCCGCGTGGGGGAACAATGCTTCATCAGCCAGACGAAGGCGGTGAAACCGACGAGGGAGCCGACGATGGTCAGATAGGCCCAGGCGCCGACGGCGGACGGCGTGAGCATTGCGAGAGACAATCGCTGAGGTTCGCCGGCGGCGAAACTCGCCGCAAACAGCCATCCGCTGCCGGTCAGCATCTGGATGGCGGACGCCGTGAACGGTTCTGCCGGCTCGCGGGCGTAGCGCCCATACAGCGAGCCCGCACTCCACAGGCTGCTGGCGAGCAACAGGGCGCCGACGCTGAGCCGGTCGTATCCGCCATCCGCACGAAACACCGACGGTCCCGCGAGCAGGGCGAGTCCGAAACAACCGAGGGCCAGGCCCGCAAACGTTGCTGCGTTGGGCCTGGCGCCGCGGCTGGGATCGCCGCCGATTGCGAGGACGGCCCAGTCGAGGAGCACGACCGCGACCGGCCCGATCGCGATCAGCAGGGTGGCAATCCCCGATGGCACCTTTTGTTCCGCCCAGCACACGATGCCGGTGCCGCCCAGCATCAGGAACCCGCCGACGATGGCGTTGTCGCGCCATTGCCGCGCCGTCGGCCGGATGCGACGGGTAAACCACAGAAATCCGTAGAGCAGCAGGCCTGAAACGAGGAAGCGCGCGCCGGCCATGAAAAACGGCGGCAGCGTGGCCACCGCGATGCGGATGGCGAGATAGGTTGAGCCCCAGACGAGATAGACGGCGGTGAAGGCGACGAAGACCTGCGTCCGCGAGGCCGGGGGGGTGGGCGACGCGGCGGTCATGTTGGCGTGGACTCCGAACGATCTCCGCCGGCGTCATCGAGCCAGCGGTATTCCATGTAGTCCGCCGTGCGGCGGGCCACCTCGCGGCCGGCGAGGCGCGCCACCAGGTGGAGCGAGACGTCGATCCCGGCGGAAATGCCGGCGGCGGTGACGACGGCCCCGTTGTCCACGAACCGGCGGCCTTCCTCCACGCGCGCGGTCGGAGCCGCGGCGCGAAGCTCGGCGAACGCCCGGTGATGCGTCGTGGCGCCGAGACCCTCGAGCAGTCCGGCCGCGCCCAGCACCAGCGATCCGGTGCAGATGGAAACGACCACTTCGGCCCGGCGCGCCGACTGCCGGATCCATTCGAGCAGCGCGGGGCGGCGCAGCAGCGGGCGCGTGCCGAAACCGCCGGGCACGACCAGGACGTCGAGTCGGGGCACCGATTCGAGGGTGTGTTCGGGGACGACCTTCAAGCCATTGCGGGCCCGGACCGTTCCGGCGTTTTCGGCCATCGTGGTCGTCTGGAAGAGCGCCTGGTCGTTCAGGCTGTCGGTGACGGCGAACACCTCGAACGGTCCCGCAAAATCGAGGACCTCGACGTCGTCGAACACCAGGATTCCGACGGTGCGGCGCATCAGGTTTCCCCTCCATCCGGGCCGTAGAATATGACCCACGCGCAGAAGTCGTCCGTGAAGTCCTCGAAGCGATGCTCCATGTGGGCTGGCACGAAAAAAACGTCTCCGGGTCCGAACTGATCCTGCCGGACGCCGTGCGCGATCTGTCCGCGTCCGGAGACGACGACGTAGATCTCGTCGCGGCGATGTGGCGTCTGTTCGTCGACCCCGCGCGGCGCATAGAGCTCGACCGACATCGTGCCATGACGGAACGCGAGCGCGAACGGCTCGCCCTTCGGCCAGCGCGGATTGGGCGCAGCGGCCGCGCCGCCGTGAAGCGGGATGCGCGCGAATGTCTCGGCGAGGCTGGCTCTCATGGACGGCGAATCAAAGTTGAAAGCTGACGGTTGCGAGAAGGGTGAAAGTCGAGTGAGGTTTGGGGCCGCGCGGCTCAAGAGAGAGCGCCATCCGCAGATCGGTGCGGGAACACGTCCCGGCCTCGGAACCGGGTGGGGGCGACGTTTCTTTCAACCTTCAAACTTCCTTTTTCAATGATAGCTAAAGCTGCCGCGCGGCCAGTTCGCCGAGCGCGCGCAACGCGGCGTCGATCGCCTCGGACCACGGCAGGCTGCAGCTCATGCGCAGGCAGTGCCGGTAGCGGTCCTTGACGGAAAACAGGCTGCCGGGCGCGGTGTTGATCCGCAGCTTGAGGGCTTCGCGGCGCAGGCGCAGCGTGTCGATCTTGGGCGGAAATTCCACCCAGATGAAATTGCCGCCCTGGGGCCGGCTGTAGCGCGTGCCGTCCGGAAAATACTTCTGCATCGCCTGCGCGAATTGGTGCAGGTGCTGGTGATAGGCGCGGCGCAGCGAGCGCAGATGGTGGTCGTAGCCGCCATCGCGCAGGAATTCGGCCAGCGCCTTCTGGAGCAGGACGGGCGTGCCCATCGTGTTGGTGAATTTGAGGCGCCGCACGCGCTCGAGATACCGCCCGGGCGCGGTCCAGCCGACATGGAAGCCGGGCGCCAGCGTCTTGCCAAACGACGAGCAGAGCATCACGCGGTCCTCGCGATCCCAGGCCTTGATCGGCTTGGGGCGGACGTCACCAAAATGCGTGTCGCCGTAGATGTCGTCCTCGATCAGCGGCAGGTCGTATTCGCACACCAGGTCGTACAGGCGCTCCTTCTTCTCGTCGGGCATGAGCGAGCCGAGTGGATTGTGGAAGTTCGGCATCACCATCACGGCCTTGATGTCGTTCTGCTCGATGGCGGAGCGCAGCGCATCGAGGCAGATGCCCTCGCGCGAGCTGGTCGGGATCTCGAGCGCGCGCAGGTTCAGGCTCTGGATGATCTCGAGGAAACCGAAGTACGCGGGTGTCTCGATCGCGACGGTGTCGCCCGGCTTGGTGACCGCGCGCAGGCAGAGGTTGAGCGCCTCGGTGCAGCCGGAGCTGACGACGAGTTCGTCGTGCGCGATCGGCACGCCGGCCTGGAGGTAGCGGCGGGCGATCTCGCGCGTCAGCGGTTCGTAGCCCCAGTTCATGCCGGCGCGCCCGATCAGCGACGCATCGCGGCGGACGACCGAGCCGAGGATCCGCGCCAGCTTCTGGGTGGGAAAGAGGCTGTGATGCGCGCAGGCCGAGCCGAAGGGCGTGAAGTCGGCCTGGAGCGCATACTCGAGGACCTCGGCGGTGAGGTCGTTGACGCCGACGTAGGACGGCTTCGCCATCGGGCGCGCCATGCGCGGCTCCGGCGCGAACGTCGGCGGCCGCGGCCGCACGTAATATCCCGACTGCGGGCGCGCTTCAAGGAAACCGCGGTTCTCGAGCACCGTGTAGGCCTGGAGGACCGTCGCGATGCTGACGCCGCGCTGGCGCGACATCACGCGCACGGATGGCACGCGATGGCCGGGGCGCAGGGTGCCCTGTTCGATCAGGGTCTGGAGCGAATCGGCCAGCTCGGCATAGAGCGGGCGGACGTCCGCCCGGGCGGGCGCGGAGGTTGGGGCGGCTTCGGCGGTCTGGATCATGGCGGGAGGGGACGACGAATCATACGGCAATCCGCCCGTCCGCGACAGCCTCAGCCGGGCAGGATTGCCACCAGTACAGTGCCCTTTTTTGGTACTGTCTCAATCACAGTTTACGGATTAAACTGTTCGAGCGCGCCGCAGGGAGGCCAAGGATGGGGTACTGACCCCATTCCCAAGGGAATTCGCCTCGCATAGGCTGGGGCCTTACGTGTCGATTAGAACGGACAATCCCTATCCATCCCTGACCAAGTTCGACTGCAGGTTTCTCATCGGACATCTGGAAGCGAGCGTCGACGTTTTTGAAAACCCGGCGAGGCCGCTCTCTGCGACGGAATTGAAGGTCAAGAGCATGCTGCAGGCGCTTCGATCGGAGTTGAAGGAACACGAACAGCGGCTGGCCCGCGTGGACGGATCGCGGGCGCCACGGGAATC
Organism: Candidatus Didemnitutus sp.; assembly: GCA_036499305.1. Lineage (GTDB taxonomy): Bacteria > Verrucomicrobiota > Verrucomicrobiia > Opitutales > Opitutaceae > Didemnitutus. Next base: position 26,762 of record DASYDZ010000098.1, on the reverse strand, counting down.
CTGATCGTCGAGGGTGGCATCTCTGATTGCCGCCTGCGTTGGCGGGGTTTGGAAATCCCGCCCTCGATCGAGCTCTCCGACTGTTAAGCCGGACTCATGCAGTTGAGCGTTGAGGGTTGAGAGGACCAGGCCCCGAATCGAACGCACCGATTTCTGGTCGCCGGCCGGGCCGAATCCGTAGATTCGACTGCTTTTCGCCCGACGCTGACCCTGACTGAACCGGATCGACGTCCACCTACTGCCTCGTTCCGGCTAAGGTGAGGCGTGTTGCGCCAGCGCCGGACCGGTCAGCCGGCAAATCTGCCACTCGCGCATTCGCCGCGCCCCGAGCGATTCGTAGAAATCGATGGCGGGCTGGTTCCAGTCGAGGACCGACCATTCCATCCGGCCGCAGCCGCGTTCGTTCGCCTGGCGCGCGAGGTGGAGAAGGAGCGCCTTGCCGATCCCGCGGCCGCGGCATTCCGGAAGGACGAAAAGGTCCTCCAGATATAGGCCGGGTTTCGCGAGGAAGGTGGAATAGTTGAAAAAGTAGATCGCAAATCCGGCCGGCCGGTCGCCCTCGAACGCCAGTACGCAGTGTGCCGCGGGCGCTCCGGTCTCGGGAAACAGCGTGCGCTGAAGCTGGGAAACCGTGGCTTCGCATTCGTCGAGAAGCTTCTCATATTCGGCAAGGCCGCGGATGAACTCGAGGATCAGCGGTGCGTCGTCGCGCCGCGCCGGGCGGATCGAATGGGACATTCCGGCAGATTGCCCGAGCCGACGCCCGGCGCGAATGGAATTGGAAAAAATCTCGTTCCCCGGATCGCGGCGGGCGCCGTCCCGATCACGCCATGGGTTGAGTTTGCGGGATTGCCAACGCGGGATACCGTCCGTTAACGTAAATCTCCTTCATGCTGCGCAAGCTCCTCTCCAAGATCAAACAGACCTTCAAGGCGTCTCCGGCCAAAACCGAAGAACGCGAAGCGCGCCCGCGCACCCATGGACAGCGTCCGGAAAAACCGGCGGGACGGCCCGCCCATCCGCGCCATGAGAAGCGTCCCGCCGGAGCCGGCCCCAAAGGGCAGGGCGGTCGGCAGGGTTACGGAGGCCATTCCAGTCAGGGCGGTCATGGTGGTCATGGGCATCAGGGCGGACACGGGGGCCACGGCGGTCACTCGGGCCCGAAAGGCGGCCACAGTCATGCGGCTCCGCACGCTCCGCGTCCCCCGGCTGCCGCGAGACCGCTGCCCGAGGTGCCCAAGCTCGACACGGCTTTTACCGCCCTGGGATTGAGCGACCGGCTCGCCTTCGCGGTGCAGCAGATGAATTACGAGACTCCGACGCCGATCCAGACCCAGGCGATTCCGCAGGTGCTGGCCGGCAAGGATGTCATCGGTTCGGCCCAAACCGGCACGGGCAAGACGGCGGCGTTCGCGCTCCCCATCCTGCAGAAGCTCGACCGGCATGGCCCGCTGCGATGCCTGATCCTCGAACCCACGCGCGAGCTCGCCGTTCAGGTCGACGAGGCGTTCAAGGAATTCGCCAAGTTCACCGACCTCAATGTGACCGTCGTGTACGGCGGCGTCGGTTACGGCAAGCAGCGCGATGATCTCCAGCGCGGCATGGACGTCCTCGCGGCGACTCCGGGCCGGCTCCTCGATTTCATGGAGCAGGGCGATGTGCGCCTCGACCAGGTGGAGGTGCTTGTGCTCGACGAGGTCGACCGGATGCTCGACATGGGTTTTCTGCCGGACGTGAAGCGCATCGTGCAGAAGGTCCCGAAGAACCGGCAGACGCTGTTTTTCACCGCGACGCTCCCGCCGGAAATCGAACAGCTTGCGGCCTGGGCGCTGCGGGATCCGTTCAAGATCGCGGTCAGTCGCGAGCGGTCGACGGCCGAGACGGTCGCGCACGGTTTTTATCCGGTCGTGCAGGCGCAGAAATTCGACCTGCTCTGCCATCTGCTCGACGAGACGCATTACAAGAGCGTGATCATCTTTTCGCGCACGAAGAGCGGCGCCGACTACGTGGCCAGCCGCCTGAAGCAGGCCGGCCACACCGTCGCGGTGATGCACGCCGACCGCAGCCAGCAGGAACGCATGGATGCGCTGAAGGGATTCAAGTCGGGCAAGTACGAGGTGCTCGTGGCGACTGACCTGGCGGCGCGCGGGCTGGACATCGCGGGCGTGTCGCACGTGATCAATTTCGACGTGCCGGAGAATCCCGAGGATTACGTTCACCGCATCGGACGCACGGGCCGCGCGCAGGCGACCGGCGATGCCTTCACGCTGGTGACCGAGGAGACCTGGCGCGACGCCCGCAGCATCGAGCGGTTTGTCGGCATGACGATCGAGTGGAAGAAGGTTGCGGGCTTCAATTACACCTATTCGGGCATCTTCGACGGCGGCGGCATGCCGAAGAACGAGGTGGCGAAGCCAGCCAGCCGATTGACCCGCGGCACGCGGCGCTGAGCGCGGCTGGCGGGCCGCGCGGCGGCCCGGACTTTTCATGAAACTGGATATTCCGGCCGGCGATTTCGCCGGGTACATCTTCGATTGCGACGGCACCCTCGTGGACACGATGCCGCTCCATTACCGTGCCTGGAACGAGGCGATGCGTCGGGCGGGGCTGCAGGAGCAGCTCAGCGAGGAGCTGTTTTATTCGCTCGGCGGGATGCCGACGCTCAAGGTGGCGACGGTGATGGCGGCACATTACGGGATGAAGATCGACCGCGACCGCGTTTTTCACGAGAAGGAGAACCTGTTCCTCGAGATGCAGTCGGAGCTTCGCGTGATCCAGCCGGTTGTCGACTTTGCGAAAAAACTGCACGGCAAACGGCCCATGGGCGTCGCTTCCGGCGGCCCGCGGCTCGTCGTGAAGAAGACGCTGGAACTGATGGCAATCGACGAACTCTTTCCCGTGGTGGTCACACCCGAGGATGTCGAGCACGGCAAGCCCGCGCCGGACATGTTCCTGCTCGCCGCCAAAAAGATGGGCGTCGATCCGGGGCAGTGCCTGGTGTTCGAGGATGCCGATCCGGGTTTCCGCGCCGCGGAGGCCGCCGGCATGAAGTGGGTGCGCGTCGCCAGCCGGGTCATCCGGCCGAAGGTGTAGGTTCAGACCAAGGCAGTTGCCCGCGAAGAGCACCAATCGATCCACGAAGCGATCGGTTTGGATGCAGGGCGGGATTTTAACATCCCGCCAGTTTTTTGCCCACGGAACACGCGGAATTCCCGGACCGATCCCGATCGATTTTGTCGGAACGGGACGCAATGGATCATGGAGGATTCGGACCAAGGCATCGGCCCACGAAAGGCGCGAACAAGGCAGCAAGACACCGGGCCTGCAGGGCGGAATTTCCATATCCCGCCTTTGTTGGGCGGGGATGCCGCCCTGCAAATCGTGCGCGTAAGGCGAGGTGGTCGCCGATGTCCCGACCGGCGATCCCTGCGGCGGTGTGGAAACCGACGCCCACCGGCCGTCTCGCTGCGAACCCCCGGGCTTTTTGTTTGAACCGTGACGCCCGCGGGCTTGGGCTGGCGCATGACTTACGCGGAGCTCGCGAATCCCGGAATCCTCACGCAACCGGTCTACGAGCCGGGAAAGCCGATCGAGGCGGTCGCGCGCGAACTCGGACTCGATCCGGCGGGCATCATCAAGCTCGCGTCGAACGAAAATCCGTTCGGTTCGTCGCCGCTCGCGATCGCCGCAGCCACCCGCGCGCTGCACGAGGCTCAGCTCTATCCCGACGGCGGCTATTTTTCGCTGCGCACCAAGCTGGCGGACCAGACCGGGTTGGCGATCGACCAGTTCGTCATTGGCGACGGCTCGAACGAATTGATCGAACTGGTCGGACATGCGTTCCTCGCGCCCGGAGTCGAATGCGTGATGCACCGGCACGCGTTCATTGTGTACAAGCTCGTGACACTGATGTTCGGCGCGGAGCCGGTGGAGGTGCCCCTCGCGACCGGCCTGAGGCAGGATCTCGATGCGCTCCTCGCCGCGGTGACGTCGCGGACGCGCGTGATGTTTCTCGCGAGTCCGGCGAATCCGGTCGGAGCGACCAACACCGCAGAGGAGATCGCGCGCCTGATCCGCGGCCTGCCGCCGCATGTGATCCTGGTCTTCGACGAGGCCTACGCCGAGTTTCTCGAGAATCCGCCGGACGTGCGCCCGTTTCTGGCCGAGGGGCGGAAGGTTCTCGCGCTGCGGACCTTTTCCAAGATCTACGGACTGGCGTCGCTGCGCATCGGCTATGGCTACGGCGCGGCGGAACTCATCGCGATCCTGCAGCGGGCGCGCCAGCCCTTCAATGTGAACGCGATCGCGGCGGCCGCGGCGACGGCGGCGCTCGACGACGTTGGTTTCGTGGAGCGATGCCGGCGCGACAACCGGGCCGGCCTCGAGCAGCTCGGCGCGGGATTCACGAAACTCGGACTGAATTTTGTGCCGGGGCAGGGGAATTTCCTGCTCGTGAACGTCGGCGACGGCATGGCGGTCTTCGACGCGCTCCAGCGCCGCGGCGTGATCACGCGGCCCGTGAAGCCCTACGGCCTGCCCGAGTGGCTTCGCGTGACCGTCGGCACGCGGGCGCAGAATGAGCGGTTGCTTCAGGAGCTGACGACAACTTTGCGCCGGCCGGCTTAGGACGGATCGGCCGCAAAAGGCGCAAAGGAATTCACCTCCATCGGAATGCGACTGTAGGAGCGGCTTTACGCCGCGATTTGAGCCCGGCCCTGCGACTATAGGTGTGGCTTTACGCCGCGATTGAGCCCGGTCCTGCCACTGTGGGAGCGGCTTTATGCCGCGATTGAACGCTGCCCTTTGGCCAGCGCCACTCCCCGCAGCAAACTCTGCGGAATGTTTCAGTATTCGATATTGCTTCGGATCCGCCGGCGGTGGTCGAGGAGTCGGGATGGACGGCGAACCGTCGAACCGAACGGTGCAATGCGTCCCCGCCCAGGTATCGGCGGGTTCGATTCGGGAGCGGGGTCCTTCAATCCTCGTCTTTCAACTTTATGAGTCCGGTTTGAAGCGTTCGGCATATGGCTGTGCCCCGCGTCAATCCAGCCACCAGGCGGCCACGCTGATCAGCAGCGAAACGGCGATGTAGCCGTATTCGACCACCTTCCGGCGCGGCGCGTTGCCCCTCGACCCGGTGAGGTCGAGAACGGCGTGGCGCAGCAGGAACGTGTAGAGGACGAAGTAGAGGAACGGGATGACCTGCACGGAGACGGGGTAGTCCCCGATGCGCTTGCCGAACCGCTCGAGCAGCCAGCCCAGTTGCGCGTAAATGCCGAGGACGCCAAGGGCGGCATTGATCAGCATCCATTTGACCTCGTCGACGCCGAAGATCGCGCAATAGAACACCGCATAGATCGCGATGGCGAATCCCCCATGGACGTAGAGGAAGAGCAGCGGCACATGCTTCGTGCCGTACGCCATGTAGAACCCGCTCGCGCCGAACACGAGCATGTGCAGCAGAAAGAACGGATAGATTCGCGTCCAGGGAACCTCCGAGCCTTTTTCGTAGCTGCGATTGCCGATCCTCAGGGAGCTGTGCAGTCGCATGGTATTTTTTAGGAGTGGCGGTCTTCGGTTCGCGATCCTCAATCCGCAATCCAAAATCGAAAATGCCCGACTGGTGCCCCCGCCCGGAATTGAACCGGGATCACACGTTTAGGAAACGCGTGCTCTATCCATTTGAGCTACGGGGACCAAATGCTGGAGTGGATTTGCGAAATTCGGGGGTCAAAAAACAGGCCGAAGTTCTGCCTTTGCGCTCCATATCGACGGAAGTTCTAGGGTGATCACTCTTGACTTCAAGGATGGAGGTTTGCGCCTGCTCCGCTTCAGTTGAGCCGATGTCAAGGCCGGCGGTGGTCGTCGTAGCCGGCCCCCAAGCGCTCGAATGCTCCGGCATCGTGGCCGACGATCACCGCGTCCATGCCCTCAGCCACGGCGACCTGCCAGGCATCATTCTCACCCATCCGCCGGGCGGCGCGTCTCTGGCGGAAAGCGGCTCGCTCGGCGTGCTGGCGGCCGATGGTTTGCCAGCGGAAGGCGCGAAATGCCTCGCGCACCGCAGTCGCATCCGATGCGCCCTCGAGCACCTCGGCGGATGTCACCGGCGAAATCCAAAGCTCCGCTCCCGGATGGCGTGCCGCCCACGCTCGCGCCGGGCCGAGTTGATTTGCCGCGATCTCATTGAGGAGGTCGATGACAAACGAGGAATCGAGGAGAAAGCGGCTCACTTGCAAAGGGTAATACGAAGTCGCTCGTCCCCAGCGTGCCGGTCGGCCCAGGCCGACAAATCGGCTCCGGTGATGATTTCCTCGTCACGGATGAGCTTCCGCACAAACGTGGCCTTTTTCATCCCGGCGCGCCTGGAACGTTTGGCCAGGATGCCCTGCTCTTCCTTGGTGAGGCGGACGGTGAGAATGGCGGACATAGTATGTCTTTTGTATGTCTTGAGATTCATTCGTCAAGGCCCCATATTTCAGTTCGTGGCCGCCGTTTGCCGTCGGTTCGAAAGAGGAGGCCCGTCCATTTGAAAGTGGTCTGTCTCCATCCGAGACATTCTACTGACTTACATAATAATGGTGTCTTAGCCAAACGGTGCAGGAGGCGGGCGTCGGTTTCCACACCGATGCCTCTGTCGCCAGTGTGGAAATCGGCGACCACCAAAGGGCTTGTCGATCCTGGAGCAAAACCAGCTTCCACTACATCGTTACGGCTTAGGCATTTGACGAGGAACGATTAAAGAAGCGCGGCTTTTCTTTTCGTGGCCGCTGAGCGGGCGAATTCGCGGATAAAAATGTCCGTTGACAGGGCCGGGACGGGAAGCAACATCTCGACTCCTTTTCCCGATGACGACCACTCCCGAAACGAAGACGCAGACTCTCAAGCCGGAGGAAATTCCGTTTACGAGCCCGCAACTGATGTCCCGTTACATCACCGACACCGGCAAGATCCTCCCGCGCAAGTACACGGGAATGTCCGCCAAGCAGCAGCGCGCGGTCACCAAGAAGATCAAACGCGCGCGCAAGATGCTGACGATGCTCTGATTCGCCTTCGCGGGTCGCCCATTCGAGCCGGAGCCACCGCTCCGGCTTTTCTTTGGCGGCTACCGTGGAGGCTGCGAAACTGGCCTCCCGCCGCCTCGCCCCGTTTCCCACCGCCGTTCGACATGTCCGCCCGGATCCACCAGCCGACCGATCGCAGCCTGCGGAATCTGGCGTCGCTCTTGCGTGACGGCGAGCTGGTCGCCATCCCGACGGAGACGGTCTACGGTCTGGCGGCCAACGCGCTCGATCCGCGCGCCTGCCGGGCGATCTTTCGCGCGAAAAAACGGCCGGCCAGCGATCCACTCATCGTGCATGTGGACGGACTTCGTTCGGCCGAAAAGCTGGCGGTCTTCAACGCTCCCGCGCGCATTCTCGCCCGGAAATTCTGGCCGGGTCCGCTGACGCTGGTGCTGCCGCGAACGGAACTGGTGCCGGACATCGTGACGTCCGGCCAGTCCACCGTGGCGCTGCGTTCGCCCGCCCACCCGATTGCCCGCCGGCTGCTGCGTGCGGCGGGAGTTCCACTGGCCGCGCCGAGCGCGAACATGTTCGGTTATGTGAGCCCGACCAGCGCGGAGCATGTCTTTGCGGGACTGGGCCGGCGCATCGGACACATTCTCGATGGCGGACCCTGCGGCGTCGGCGTCGAGTCCACGATCGCGGAGGTCGCACCGGACGGACGCATCCGCGTGCTGCGACCCGGCGCCATCGCGGCCTTCGAACTCGTGGCCGCCGTCCGGGATGTGGGCGGTCGGGCGCGGCTCGCGCGGACCTCCGCGCGCGAGCCGATCCTCGCGCCGGGATTGCTCGACCAGCATTATAGTCCGCACACGCCGATGGAGATCCGGTCCAGGCTCCCACGCACCAGTGCCGGAAACCGGGAGGACGGGACCGCGATCATTTTCGTCCGCCGGCCGGCCGGCGCCCTCGGTCGCGGCGTGTTTGCGTTCAGCCGAAATGGTTCGGCGCAGGAAGTGGCGCGAAGCCTTTATCGCGTGCTGCGCGAAGTGGACGCCGGCGGTTTCCAGCGAATGCTGGTCGAGGCAATGCCGGTGCGGGGCCCGTCTGGCCTGGTGGGTGCGATCAATGACCGTCTGTCGCGGGCCGCCGGCCGGCGGCGCGGCCGGAGCTGACCGGGGCGCTGTCCGCGAATACTTTGGCGGCGCGCCCAGCGGTCGCGCCCCACCACTAGCAACGGCAAGGAATGGTCTGTTTTGAAACGATATTGGTACTACCCTGGATTCCGTAACTCCGTTGACCACGGATTTCACCGATAACGCGAATGCCGAAGAATGCGAACCGACGGCCGCTCGAAACCGATCACCGGCAAGGTGAGAGCAAGCCGCCGCTCAGGAAGTGATGGCAAACTCGGGGTCGACGCGCGCGGATGGGATCATGTGGCACGCGGGACCCTGGATGCAAATCACGATCATTCGAGCCCATCCCTGAAACCAGTCGTTTCACGGGCTTCTTTAGATTCATTCGCTTCGGGTCCGATACCCCGGAGCTTGCTCCGGCTTGGATTGTTGTAGGAGCGGCTTTATGCCGCGATCGAAATGGAAATCGCGGGGTAAACCCGCTCCTGCAGCAAAGAGGGACTTGGTGGCATGGGCTGTCCGGATCAAAGGCCCCGGGGCTTGCTTCGCGAATCCTTACTTCCGCCAGGGCGTGTGGGTCTGTTTGCCCATGATCCGGCGCAGCATGCGCAGGATCACCTCGGCCGTGAACGGCTTGTTGATGAAGTGCTCGATGCTGACGCCCACGGCCTTGGCGGCGTCGCGGCTCGTCTCGATCGACTGGCCACTGCAACCGATCACGCGGACCTCCGGATTGATGCTGCGCAGCGCAAGGATCGTCGCGGGGCCGTCCATGATCGGCATGGTCATGTCGGTGATCACCGCGGCGACCTCGTCCCGATGCAGCGCGTACTGGGCCACGGCCTGCGTGCCGTTGGCCGCGAGCACAACGCGGTAGCCGAAACGCTCGAGGGTCTGCTTCGTCAACTCGCGGATCGGCAGCTCGTCGTCGACCACGAGGATCAGCTCGTTGTTGCCGTGCAGCAGGCGCGGGGCCTCGGGTTCGGCGATGGCGGACGCAGCCCCCGGGTTGGCGGGAAGAAAAACCTTGAACGTGGTGCCCTTGCCCTCGGCGGTCTGCAGGTTGACGAACCCGCCGTGGCTCTTGACGATCGCCAGCGAGGTGGACAAGCCGAGTCCGGTCCCCTTGCCGACATCCTTGGTCGTGAAGAAGGGATCGAAGATCTTGTCGCGGATGGCCGCCGGGATGCCGGTGCCGGTATCGGTGACCGACAGGATCACATACGGGCCGGGTGCGCCGTGGGCGCTGGCGACGAGCTTGTCGCGCTCGACCACGATATTTTCGAGATGAACTCCCAGCCGGCCGCCCGCGGGCATCGCGTCGCGGGCGTTCACGCACAAGTTGAGCAGGACCTGGTGAAGTTGCGTGGGATCGCCGGTCACGGTCCAAAGATCCGGCGCGAGGGTCAGCTCGAAACCGATGTTCTTCGGGAAGGTGTCGTGGACGATCTGCTCGATCTCGCGCGCGATGTGCTTCGGCTGGAGCGGCAGGCGTTCGGTTTCCACTCCGCGGCCGAAGGAAAGGACCTGCTGAACGAGGTGGGCGCCCCGCTGCACATTGAGCTCGAGCTGGTCGAGCAACGCGCCGATATCGGGTTTGCCCGGCATCTTCATCTTGAGGAGCGCGATCGACATCAGGATCGGCGCGAGGACGTTGTTGAGGTCATGAGCGATGCCGCTGGCGAGGGTGCCGAGGCTCTCCATGCGCTGGGCCCGCAGCATCTGCGCTTCGAATTTCCTCCGTTCCGTGACGTCATTGCCGATGCTGAGATGTCCGGTGACCTCGCCCTTCTGGTTGCGCAGGAGCGTGCGGTGGATCTCGAGCAGAAGGAGCTGGCCGTCCTTGCGGCGAACTTTCAATTCGCCCTGCCACTCACCTTTTACCGTGGTGGTGGCGCGCGCGGCATCCAGCGCCGCGACCATTTCTGCAGCCATGAAATCCCGAAAGTCGCGTCCCACCACGTCGGCGTGCGGCCAGCCGAGCACCCGTTCGGCCCCGGCGTTCCAGTACACTATCCGGCCGGCGGCATCGGTGGTGATGATCGCATCGCTGGCCTGATCGAGCATGCGGGCCTGCGCCTCGACCTGTTCATAAACCTTGCGCAGGTCGGTGATGTCGCGGCCAATGCCCACCAGCCCGATCACGTTGCCTTCCCGATCGCGCAGGGGAACCTTGGTCGTGAGATGGAGGCGTCGTTCCCCCTTTGGACCGAGCCCCGGCTCCTCCCGGTTGACCAGCGGCTCGCCCGTGCGGAAAACCCGCTCATTGTCCGCCTGGTAGGCGCGTGCGAGTTCGGCGGGGTAGAAATCATAGTCGTCCCGCCCGGTGGTTTCCTCGTCCCGCGCCACGCCCATGGAGTCGAGATTCGCGCGATTGTTGAGCACGTGGCGGGAAAGCCGGTCGCGCGCGTAGATGTGGTCGGGGAGATTGTCGAGGATGGTCCGGAGCAGATTGCGTTCGGTCTCCAGCTTCTGCTCGGCCGCCTTGGACTCCGTGATGTCAATCGTGACGCCGACGACCCGTTCCACCCGCAGCAACACGAGATCCTGGACGGGGTAGGCCCGGCTCTCGACCCAGCGGACGGCGCCATCCGGCCAGGTGATGCGAAACTCGATGCAGTACGACGTGCCGTCGGCGAGCTGCCTGGAGGCCTGGTCAAACAGCGGGCGGTCCTCCGGCACGATGGCGTCGATCCAATGGGTGGGATGGGCCACCGCATCGACGGGGGAGCGATGCCACACATGTTCGAACGCCGAGTTGACAAAGAGCAGCCGGCGTCCGTCGGCCTCGGTCGTCCAGAAGACCTCGCGGATGTTGGCGGCCATCTCGCGGAATCGCTCCTCGCTGCGGGCGAGCGCGTTTTCGGCGTCGAAGCGCTGGCGCCGCTCATCGGACTCGCGCAACGCGCGGCGCACGGCGGGGACGAGGCGCTCGAGATGCTCCTTCAGGACGTAGTCGGTCGCGCCGCACCGGAGGCTTTCGACGGCGCGTTCCTCGCCGATCGTGCCGGAGACGAAGATGAACGGCACTCCCGGAAGCACGCGGCGGGCGGCCCCCAGCGCGCGATTGCCATCATAGGAGGGCAGGGTGAAGTCGGACAGGATCAGGTCGTAGCTTCGCTCCTCCAGCGCGGCTTCATATTCGGACTGGCTGTCGACCCAGAAAAACTCGCAGGACAAATCCGCGGCGCGCAGCGACTCCAGGACCAGCGCGCGGTCGTGAAGATTGTCCTCCAGATGCAGGATGCGGATCGCCGTCTTGTAGGAAGTACCCGGATACACGACGGAAAGGATTCAGGGTGCGGCCGTGGCCGTTTCTCCGGGCTCCAGGCGTGCCCAACCGACGCTGAACAACCGGGACGCGGCAATCAGCCATGCGGCCATGGACAGGCCGGACGGGGCGGTGGGGGCGGACATGACGGTGGGGGCCAAATCGTCCGGGGAAAGACGGTTTGGATGGGGCCCGTATTCATATTATGCCCGCGAAATATATTTTCACAAGATATTATATAGATGACCCGGCCCCTCGGGTGGCGGTGATTGTTGTTAATGGTCGACACCATTTTCTTAACACTTTCGCCTCCTTTACCTTGCCTCAATTTGCATCCGACATATGATCGAGTCGCCGTTTGGGCCATGCGGCATCTATGCGTCGAAACTCGCGCAAGAAATCTCCATGGATTGGGGTCCGGTGCCTTTTCGAATTGGGGTTGATGGCGATGCTCGCCATGGCCCCGGCGGCGGGAGCGCGCGCCGATGCCGGCGCGGAGGCCGACATCTCCAATCTGAAAAAACTCAGCGTGGACGAGCTGATGAACATCGAGGTCACCTCCGTGGCGAAGGAGCCCGAGCGGCTTCTCGATGCCGCCTCGGCGATCGACGTGGTGACGAACGAAGACATCGTGCGGTCCGGCGCCACGAGCCTGCCGGAGGCGCTGCGCCTGGCCGACAATCTCGATGTGGCGCAGAAAAACTCGCACGACTGGGCGATCACCGCGCGCGGCTTCAACACCGACCTCGCGAACAAACTGCTCGTCCTGATGGACGGGCGCACCATCTATACACCGCTGTTTTCGGGCGTATTCTGGGATCGCCAGGATTATCTGTTGGAGGACATCGATCGGATCGAGGTGATCAGCGGCCCGGGAGGGGCGCTGTGGGGTGCGAACGCGGTGAACGGCGTCATCAATATCACGAGCAAGAGCGCCCGCGACACGCAGGGTGGGTATCTCGAGGCCGGCGCCGGGCCCGAGTTGCGCGAGGACTACGGCGGCCGCTATGGTGTCGAGCTGGCGCCGAACGTGTACGTCCGCGTCTATGGAAAATACACCAACCGCGACCCGCAAAGCCTGCCCGACGGCTCGGACGCGTCCGACTCCGAACACCTCGGCCAGGGAGGTTTTCGTTTGGATGCCTACCCCGGCCGGTCCGACCAGTTCACCTTCCAGGGCGACCTGTACAACGGCACGATTGGCATCCCGACCGGCGGCGACTCGCGCATCGGCGGCGATAATCTCCTCGGACGCTGGACGCATATCCTGGATGACGGCGGATCGACCAGTCTGCAGGTTTACTACGATCGCACTCATCTCGTGCAGGCGGTGCCGCCGCTGATTTTCGCCCCCGCCGGCTCGTTCGGCGACGATCTCGATACCTGGGACATCGATTTCCAGCATCATTTCAAATGGGGCGCAACGCAGAGCTTCGTGTGGGGCCTGGGCTATCGCTGGACCCACGACGAGGTGAGCAATGCGCCGGGCCTGGCTTTTTTTCCCGCGACGCTCGACCAGGGCTTGTTCAGTGGTTTTTTGCAGGATGAAATCGCGCTGCTTCCGAACCTGCGGCTGACCCTGGGGAGCAAGGTCGAGCACAATGACTATACGGGCATCGAGGCGGAGCCGAGCGTGCGCCTGCAATGGAACCCCACGGCGAAGCAGATGGTCTGGGCGGCGGTTTCCCGCGCCGTCCGGACGCCCTCGCGGATCGATCGCGATCTTTCCGAGCCCGCTCCCGGTTACCTGATCGTGCTGCTCGAGGGGAGCCCGAGTTACCGGTCGGAAAACGTCGTGGCCTACGAACTCGGCTGGCGCGCGGACGTGGTGACCGGAGTTTCGATGTCGGTCTCGACATTCTACAATCGCTACGACGACGTCCGGAGCACCTCGACCAGCGCGCTCGATCCGGTGTTTCACCTGCCTTTCCCCTTCTACTTCCAGAACAACCTCGAAGGTGACACCTACGGAGCCGAAATTTCAGCCAACTGGCAGGTGCTGCCGGAATGGCGGCTGCACGCCGGCTACTCACTGTTGCGCGAGCACCTCTGGGTGAAGCCGGGCGAGTTCGACTACAACAACGCGCTCAATGAGCTTGGCGACCCGGAGCAACACTGGAACCTCCGGTCCTCGGTCGATCTGCCCCATGGCGTGGCGTTGGACACGACCTTGCGCTGGGTCGATGCCCGGCCGCTCAACAATGCCGGCGTGGTCGTCACCATTCCCAGTTATGCGGAGATGGACGTTCGCATCGGCTGGAAGGTCACGGGCCATCTGGAGCTGTCGGTGGTCGGCGAGAATCTCCTGCACCGTCAGCACCTGGAATATGGCATCTCGAGCGCCACCTCCATTCCGGAGGAAATCCAGCGTAGCATTTATGGAGAGGCGACATGGCGTTTTTGACGGCAGTGGCTGGGCGCGTTCCAGGTTGGAGGCGCCCGCTGTGGATCCTCGTCGGCCTCGCGCTGGGGGCGGCCGCTCCGCAGAGCCGCGCCGATCCGGCGCCCGAATACCAGGTCAAGGCGGTGTTCCTGTTCAATTTCACCCAGTTTGTCGAATGGCCGCCCGAGGCGTTCAAGGCGCCCGATGCTCCCCTCGTCATCGGCATCCTGGGCGACGATCCGTTCGGAACCTATCTCGACCACGTGGTCCACGGTGAAAAAAGCGGCGTCCACCCCCTGATCGTGAAGCGACTCCGCGACGCGGCGGAAGCCGCCGACTGCCAACTGCTGTTCCTTTCGCCATCCGCGATGCCGCAGTTCAACGCCGTCCTCGCGGCGGTGGCGGGCCGCGGCATTCTGACCGTGGGCGACGGCGATGAATTCGCGCGGCGCGGTGGAATGATCCGGTTCTTCACGGCGAACAACAAGATTCGGCTGCGGATCAACCTCGGCGCGGCCCGGGCCGCGGGCCTGACCATCAGCTCGAAACTGCTGCGTCCGGCCGAAATCGTCCCCACGGAGAGCTGACCGATGCCTTTGCGCAACACCCCCATTCGCCGGAAACTGGTGCTGGTCATCCTGCTGACCTGCCTGACGGTGATGCTGCTCATGCGGGGGGCGTTTTTCACCTACGAATATCACACTTTTCGCGAGGAAACCCAGCGGGAGCTGGCGACCCTCGGTCGCATCGTGGCGGCGAACAGCACCGCGGCACTCGCCTTTCAGAATCAGGACGACGCCACGGAAGTGCTGGCCGCGCTTCGGGCGGAGCGACACGTGACCGCGGCGGCGCTGTACGACGGGAGCGGCCGGCTGTTTGCGCGCTTTCCGGCGGCCTCCGCCGACGCCCTGCCACCGGCGCCGGGATCGGACGGCTACATTTTCGTGGGCTCCCGGCTCGCCGGCTTCGAACCGGTGCTGCAGAAGGAACGCCGGCTGGGCACCCTGTACCTTCAGGTCGATACCGGGGCGATAATGAGCGAATGGTTGTGGGGCACATTCCGCATCGGACTGGCGGTGATGGCGGTGGTCCTCCTGGTCGCCTACGGCATCTCCCGCCTGTTTGAACGTCAGATCTCGCAGCCGATCCTCGCCCTTGTCGAGGTCGCCCAGGCGGTCACGGCGCGCCGCGATTATTCCGTCCGGGCCAAGCGGCTCAGCAACGACGAGATCGGGCTGCTGACCACGGCGTTCAATCAGCTTCTCGTGCAGATCCACGCGCAGAAGACGGCCCTGGACGAGCATTCCATCGTCGGGATCACGGACGCCGGCGGCATCCTCACCTACGTCAACGACAAGTTCTGCGCGATCTCACGGTATCCGCGCGAGGAGCTGCTGGGCCATGACCATCGCCGAGTCAGCTCGGGCTCCCACACGAAGGAATCCATCCGCGACCTCTGGTCCACCATCACTCAGGGACGAGTCTGGCACGGGGAATTCCGGAACCGCACGAAGGATGGCGCGATCTATTGGATCGACACGACCATCGTGCCGTTCCTGCTTCCGGACGGACAGCCGTACGAATTCGTGGCGATCAGCGCCGACATCACGGTGCAGAAGCAGGCGCAGGCGGAGATCCTGAAGCTGAACCAGGAACTCGAGCACCGCGTGGTGGAGCGCACGGCGGAGCTCGAGGTCGCCAATCGCGAACTCGAGGCCTTTTCCTATTCGGTGTCCCACGATCTCCGGGCCCCGCTTCGTCACATCGATGGTTTTGCGCAGTTGCTCG
The DNA here is from genome assembly GCA_036499305.1 of Candidatus Didemnitutus sp. Taxonomy (GTDB): domain Bacteria; phylum Verrucomicrobiota; class Verrucomicrobiia; order Opitutales; family Opitutaceae; genus Didemnitutus. Next base: position 11,177 of record DASYDZ010000098.1, on the reverse strand, counting down.
GCAACCGCCTGAACGGAGTCATGGATGACACGTCGCGGCGCTACCTCGACACCGTAACCGGATCGGCCAAGCGGCTGGGGGTGCTCATCGACGACCTGCTGGTCTTTTCGCGCATGGGTCGATCCGAAATGCGTCGCAGCGAAGTGGATACGAGACAGATGATCGACGAGATCGTGGCCGAGTTTCAGCAGGAAACCCAGGGCCGGAAAATCGAGTGGTCGATCGAACCGTTACCAATCGTTCATGGCGATCCCCCGATGCTGCGCCAAGTTTGGGCCAACCTGATTGGAAATGCGCTCAAATACTCCCGGCGCCGCGAGCTGGCGCGCATCTCGATCACGCATCGCCTTGATCCGGCGGACGGCCATGTCTTTGCCGTGCAGGACAATGGTGCCGGATTTCAGATGGAATACGCCGCCAAGCTTTTCGGCGTGTTTCAGCGACTGCACCACACGAACGATTTCGAGGGCACTGGGATCGGCCTGGCGAATGTGCGCCGGATCGTTGAACGACACGGCGGCAAAGTCTGGGCCGTGGGACGGCCTGACGAGGGCGCGACGTTTTCATTCAGCCTGCCGACGGCACACGTGACCGGTCTTCCTGTCTTATGAGTCAAATCCACAGCATCCTCCTCGCCGAGGACAACCCCCATGACGTCGAGCTTACCCTCGCCGCGCTCGGCATGCACCACCTGGCCAATCAGATCATCGTTGCTCCCGATGGCGCGGAGACCCTCGATTATTTGTATTGCCGCGGTAAATACCAGGGCCGCTCGGATGGCAACCCGGCACTGGTCCTCCTCGATCTCAAGATGCCCAAGGTGGACGGCCTCGAGGTGCTTCGCACCATGAAACTCGATCCCGCCCTGCAGCCGGTCCCGGTCGTGATGCTCACGTCGTCGCGCGAGGAGCAGGATCTCGTGCGCAGCTACCGCCTCGGCGTCAACGCTTACGTCGTCAAGCCCGTCGACTTCCAGGCCTTTGTCGATGCCGTCCGCCAGGTCGGTATTTTCTGGGCCATGCACAACCAGCCACCGCCGGGATCGGGGACCACGAACCCCCGGGCCGCCCAATCTCCATGAGCAACGATTCAGCCTCTCCGCACCCCCTGCGTCTTCTGCACCTCGAGGACAACGTCCTCGATGCCGAGCTCATTCACGGCATCCTGCGCCCGCAATGGCCGGATTGCGAGGTGACCCGTGTCTGCACCCGGGACGATTTTGTCGCCGCGCTCAGCAAGGGTGACTTCAATCTCATCCTGTCGGATTTCTCGCTCCCGGGGTTCAACGGCATGGCGGCCCTCGAGATCTCGCGCCGGACCCGGCCCGAAATCCCCTACATTTTCCTGTCCGGCACGATCGGGGAGGAAAACGCCGTCGAGGCGCTCAAGACCGGAGCCACGGACTACGTGATCAAGGACCGGATGGGCCGCCTCGTGCCGGCGATCCAGCGCGCGCTCGGCGACGCGTCGCGCGACCGCGGCCGGCGCCGGGTGGAGGCCGAGCTCCACGAGCATCAGGAGCTGTTTCAACAGCTCGCCGAGCAAAGCAGCGAGATCTTCTGGTTTGTCAGCATCAACCCGGAAAAGATTCTTTTCATCGGTCCCGCGATCGAGCGGATCTGGGGCCTGCCTGCCCAGGTGTTTTACGACGACCCCCGCGCCTGGATCGCGGCCATTCATCCGGACGATCGCGCGCATGTGGACCGGGCCTATGACGACTGTCTCCACGGCCGGACGTTCTTCTACGAGGAGGAATACCGCGTCCAGCGGCCCGACGGCACGATGCGCTGGGTGCTGGATTCGGGGACGCTGATTCGCGACAATAACGGGACGCCGATCCGGTTCAGCGGCATTGCCAAGGACATCACCGAGCGCAAGGCCCACGAGCAGCGGCTGCGCGAGCAAGCCGAGCTCCTCGACAAGGCGCGCGATGCCATCATCGTCAGCGATCTGGAGCAGCGGATCCTTTACTGGAACCGCTCGGCCGAGCGGATCTTCGGCTGGACCTCGGCCGAGACCGTCGGGCGCACGGGGGCGGAGATGTTTTTCGCCGATGCCCTCCGGCAGATCGACGGGGTCCGCGCGAGCATGACGAATGACGAGTGGCACGGCGAAATCCACGTGCTGGACAAGCAGCGCCGGAGGCTGACCCTCGACAGCAGCGTCACGCTCATCCGCGACACGGAGGGCCGTCCGAAATCCCACCTGATCATCAGCACCGACATCACCGAGCGGCGCGAACTCGAGCAACAGCTCCTGCGCTCGCAGCGGCTGGAAAGCATCGGCATGCTCGCCGGAGGCATCGCTCACGACCTGAACAATGTCCTGGCCCCGGTCCTGATGTCCGTGAACCTGCTCCAGAGCTCCGTGACGGACAAGTCCGTCCGCCATCTGCTGGGAATTCTCGAGACCAGCGCGCTGCACGGCGCGGGCCTGCTCCGGCAGATCCTTGCCTTTGCGCGCGGTGCCGAGGGCGAGCGCTCGGACCTCCAGCTCGGATTGGTGGTCCGGGACGTGACGCAGCTCCTGCGGGAAACGCTGCCGCGATCGATCGCGCTTCAGATCGACGTCCCGAAGGATCTCGCCCTGGTGCGCAGCAACTCGACGCATCTCGGGCAGGTCCTGATGAACCTCGGGGTCAATGCGCGCGACGCGATGCCGACGGGCGGCACGCTTGGCATCACGGCTTCGAACACGATGGTGACCGAGGTCATGATCCGGGCCCATCCCGGCGCCAAATCCGGGCCGCACGTGCTCCTGACGGTCTCCGATACGGGTACGGGAATTCCGGCCAAGGTGCTCGAGCGGATCTTCGATCCGTTCTTCACGACGAAGCCCGCCGGCAAGGGCACCGGGCTGGGTCTCTCCACCGTGATCGGCATCGTCCGCGGTGACGGCGGTTTTCTGGAGGTGAACAGCCGGGTCGGCGAAGGCACGGAGTTCCGACTCTATTTTCCGGCGGTCACGGTCGCCGCGCCTGCGACGGCTGGAACGGACGCCGCGGCGTCCCTGCCCGCGAAGGGTGCGGGAGAGACGATCCTGGTGATCGACGACGAGGAAAGCATCCGCGCGATGGCGGAGGCGTTGCTGATGGCCGCCGGCTACCGGGTGATCCCGGCTCCGGACGGACCGGCTGGCGTCGCCGCGTTCCGCGAACATCCGGCGTCGATCAGCGCGGTCCTGATGGACATCATGCTTCCCGGCATGCAGGGCGCCGAACTCTCCCGCGAACTCCGGGCGGTGGATCCCGATGTCCGAATCGTCGCGATGAGCGGCATCGTCGGTGAGACTTCCGGACTGAAGGAGGAACCGGGCCGGCTCAAGTTTCTGCAAAAGCCGATGACCGGCCTGGAAGTCATCCGCGCCCTGCAGAGCGTGCAGCGCGCGCCGGTTGCTCATGTTCCCGCGGGCCTCGGTTGATCCGGATTCAATCGGGCCCGCCAACGGGGCTGGCGAACCTCGGGCGCAAGCGGCCGGGCTGGCATCGCCAGCCCTGAGGCGGACTCATTCAGTTGCGCCAAGGTGGAAACGGACCTCCGGGCCGGTTCTCCCACGAAAGTCTTGCGAACCCGCCCGGAGGTCGGGTTCCACCATTCAGTACACGTCCAGTCACTCGAAAGAGCACATCCAATTGCATGAATCCGGCTGAGCCTGTCGAAAGGGCCGAATGCCGCCTCCATGGCGGAATAGGGGAATCCCGCCCTACATTCTGAGCGCGACTCCATGAGCATCCTGCTGGAATCGATGAGAACATCGATGCCCTCCGGCTCCGCACGCCGACTTTCGCGGCCCTAATAGACGTCGCGCTGATAGGCGCGGGAGGAGCGCAGCCCGCTGACGTAAAGCGCGGCCTGCTCCGGCGATTTTCCGCCGGCGGTCTCCACGATGCGATGCAGCGCGGCGTCGACGTCCCTGGCCATGCGTGCGCCGTCCCCGCAGACGTAAATATGCGCCCCTTGCTCGAGCCAGGTCCAAAGCTCCTTCGCGTTTTCCAGCATCCGGTGCTGCACGTAAACCTTGCTCGAGGCATCGCGCGACCATGCCAGGTCGAGCCGGTGCAGCCCGCCCTCCTGCTGGAACGCCAGCAACTCTTCGCGATAGAGAAAGTCGGTCGCCTCGTGCTGGTCGCCGAAAAAGAGCCAGTTTCGCCCGCGCATCCCGCGCGTGCGGCGCTCGTGCAGGAACGCGCGGAAAGGCGCTATGCCCGTGCCCGGCCCCACCATGATCACGGGCGCGTCGGGATCCGTGGGCAGGCGAAAATTATTGTTGGGATGAATGAACACGCCGACGGGCCCGGCCACCGCGGCGCGATCCGCGAGGAAGGTCGAACAGACGCCGTGGCGCGCGCGGCCGGCAGCCTCGTAGCGCACCGCGCCGACCGTGATGTGAACCCGGCCGGCGTGAGTCGACGGGGCGGATGAGATTGAGTAGAGGCGGGGCTGCAGACCGCGCAGGGCGCCGACGAAATCGACCGGCGAAAGGTGCGGATCCCCGGCCGTCCGCGCCGCGACCAGAAGGTCCACGACATGGTGCGCCTCCGTCGTGTCGCCGGAGCCAATGGCGGGCACCGGCATCAATTTCAGCAGCCTGGCCGGGGGACGTCCCAAATCATAATGCTCCGTCAGCGCGCGGCGCAGCGAGATCGGTTCGCCAGCGGGCGAAGGCACTTCCTCCTCGCCGTCGCATTCCAAGGCGGCCAGCACCTCGGTGACCTGGCGCGGGCAGTTTTGCGGCACCACGCCGAGCGCATCGCCCGGTTCGTAAACGAGCCCGGAGCTCTCCAGGGAAAATTCGATGTGATGCACTTCCTTTGCCGATCCGTTCGCGTTCAGACGCCGAACCACGCGGATCGGGGTCAGGTACGGATTCTTGCGCGAATATTCCGGCGGAGCCGCGACGGGTTCGGCGGCGGGTTGAATGGAAACAAGCGGAAGCGTGGCGGAGGTGTCGGTGCGATTTCCTTGCGCAAGCGCCCCGAGGGCGGCCTCCAGCCAGGAGGCAAAACGCGCCTCGTAGTCGAGATCACAATCGACGAGTGGAACCGCCCGGCGGCCGCCGAGTTTTTCGAGATAGGAATCGAATTCATGGCCGGCACGGCAAAACTGCGCGTAGTTGGTGTCGCCCAGGGCGCAAACGGAGAACGCGAGGCCGGTCAGCCGGGCGTCGCCGGTTTCCGCCGCCTTTTTCAGCGCGGCGTGCAGGGCGCGGGCATTGTCCGGCGGTTCGCCTTCACCGTACGTGCTGGTCAGCACCAGGAGATTCCGGTCCGCTGCCAGTCGTGCCAGGGTCAACTGGGCGGCATCGACCACCGTCGACTGGAATCCGCGCTGGGCCGCTGCCTTGGCGACGCGCTTGGCGAGCCCCTCGGCTGTTCCGGTCTGGGAGCCGAAAACGATCGTCAGCGGGATCGGCGCGACGGCGGGAGCCGCAGGTGCCGGCGCCGGGCCCGGGGAGCGCGACAGCAGTCCGGCGATGAATCCGTTCAGCCAGTGGCGCTGTTCGGGAGAAAAGGGCGCGCTCTCGGGAATGCAGGGGAGGGCATCCATGGGGTCAGGTGAGAACTTTGCGGAGGCGTTCCGTTTCCTGCCGGCGGGTCCATTGCGCAAACGACTCCCCTTCGCCGGCGAGGTCGCGATACCGCCGGAGGATGCGCTCGACGAGCGGAATGATCTCCGCGGCGGGCACGCTGCGGAAGATCTCGCGGGCGATGCCTTCCTCGTGGTCCATGCCGCCGCCGATCACGATGTGGTAGCCCTCGGAACCGTCGGGCAGCTTTGCCCCGAGCAGGCCGATGTCGCCGCAATAGTGCTGCGCGCACGAATGCGGGCAGCCGGTGAAATGAATGTTCACGGGCGCGGGCAGATCGGCGAGCCGATCCTGCAACGCCGTCGCCAGGGCCGCGGCGTGCGCCTTCGTGTCCGTGGCGGCATAACGGCACCCGCGGCTGCCCGTGCAGGAGATCACGCCGCCGGCCGCCGGGGAGGATTCGAGCATGAAACCCAGCGCGCGAAGCTCCGCGCGGAGTTTCGGCACCGACTCGTCCGCCACGTGGGGCAGCAGGATGTTCTGCCACACCGTCAGGCGGAGCTCGGCTTCGCCGTGGCGCTCGGCCAGGCTCGCCAGGCCCCGCATCTGGGCGGCGGAAAGATGGCCGGCGGAAAGGCCCACGCCGACATACGAACGGCCGGGCTGGCGCTGCGGATGGACGCCCAGCCAGCCGTGCTTGGTCACCGGCCGGCGCGGCTCCACGCTCCCGGCGGGCAATGGCCAGGGACGGAAGTCCAGCTGGCGCGCGGTCTCGGCGAGAAACTTTTCCATCCCCCATTTTTCAAGGAGATATTTCAGGCGCGCCTTCTTCCGATTGGTGCGATCACCGTGCTCGCTGAACACGCGCACCATCGCGGCGGCGACCGCCACGGCCTGCGCGGGACGGATCAGCCACCCGGCGTCGCGGGCAAAATCGCCATGCCCGGTGATGCCGCCGAGCTGGATCCGGAAATACACGCCGGCCGGCACGGACTCGCTCGTGCCATCGGAATGCGTCGCCATTGCGGGGGCGCCCAGGCGAACCGCGGTGAAGCAGAGATCGTTGGTCGCGGCGGCGGCGGAAATGGCCCCGCCGCTGTCGAACGCGACGTTGAACTTGCGCGGCAGGCCGAAGAGATCGCGCTGGTTCAGGATGTAGTGGTGCAGCCCATGGGCGAACGGGCGCACGTCGAGCAGCTCGCCGGCGTCAAATCCGCTGGTCGGAGTCGCCGTGATGTTGCGCACATTGTCGGCGCCGGCGCCGCGCGAGGTCAGGCCGAGGTCCTGGACCCGCGTGAGCACTTCGCCGATGCTGCGCGGGCGGAATTCGCGGAGCTGCAGGTTGGCGCGGGTGGTGACGTGTGCGTACCCGCCGCCATGCTCTTCCGCGAGGTCGGCGAGGCCGCGCAACTGTCCGCTGGTCAGTTGCCCGGCGGGAATGCGCACGCGCAGCATGAAGCTGTCCTGGGCCGGGGCGACGTGGAAGAGCCCGAAGAACTTGAACCGGAAGGCATCGGCCTCGTCGGGAAATTTGTCCGCCGCGGCGTGGGCGAGAATCTTGTCCCAGATGTCGAGTGGATTCTCCTCGTGCTTCCAGCGCTCGGGCTTCGCGAGTTCGGAGAGGGGAGTGCCGAAATACGTGTCCTCGTGCGGCGGGGCGGCGAGATTGTTGGGCGCCGCGTGCGGGTCGGCGGTGATCCGTCCGCCCGCCGTGTGGCCGGCGAACGGCAGATGCGCCAGCGCCGCGAGGAAGCCCTCGAGGTACTGGCGCTGCTCCGCCGTGAAGGCAGCGGCGGCGATGGGCTCGCGCGCGGTGGCGATCGGCATGTCGACGGGAATCAGGCGCGCGCCGGTTCCGCGTCCGGGAGGCCGTCGGCGGTGGTCGCGGGCGCCGGGGCGGCGGGGCGATAGGTCCAGTAGAGGAACAGGCCGGTGAAGAGCAGGCCGCCCACGAGGTTGCCGAGCGTCACGGGCAACTGGTTCCACAGCCACCAGTCGGAGACGGACACTTTCGCCCCGAACATCATGCCCGTCGGGATGACGAACATGTTCACGACGGAATGCTCGAAGCCCTGGGCAAAAAACGTCGTGACGGGCAGCCAGGCGGCGACGATCTTGCCGAGGGTCGACTGCGAGGTGAACGCCATGACCACGCCCATGCAGACCATCCAGTTGCAGAGGACGGCCTTCACGAAGACGGTCAACAGGCCCGTGGCACCCAGAGCAGCATAGGCCGTCGTCTTGGCTTCAGCAATCGAGACGATCTTGGCGGCGATGCCGGAGGGTGCGCCACCAGCCAGACCGCCGAGCGCAACGTAGAGCAGGGCGCCGTAGGCCACGCTGCCGAGCAGGTTGCCGGTGAAAACCCAGAACAGGTTCCCGACGACCTGACCCCAGCGGCGCCGGCCGTCACAGGCTGCGAGGGGAACGACGGCGAAACTGCCGGTGACGAGCTCAAGGCCGAGGAGCACGATCATGACGAAGCCCACGGGGAAAACGAGAGCGCCGACCAGCGGCGTGTTGGTCTGGGCGGCAGCGGTGAGGGCGAGGCTCGTGGAAATGCCGAGCAGCGCGCCGGACAGGGCGCCGCGGATGAGAAGATCGCGAATGCCGAGTCCGGCCTTGGTCTCGCCGGCGGAGACCATGGCTTTGACGACGTCGGCGGGTTTGATGTAGTCCATGGGAGGGAAGGTTTCGAGGGATTGATTTGTCCACCCAAGGGAGAGCCCGGCGTGTGCCATGGCCCGGGCTGCCGGCATGAATCGGGCGGGAAATAATTAATCGGAACATGAATGCCGCTCATGCCTCCACCGGCCGATCCGCCGCCCCTTCCACGGCAGAATTCAGACGCGCGCCGGCTGGCGTTCGCGGACTGCCTCACGAAAGAGATCCTCGCGAAACAACTGTCCGGGCAGCCCGGGCGGACAGCCGCCGGCGGCGACGAGTCCGGCCGCGATGAGGTCGGCCTGAATTCCCTCCGCGTTGGCGGCGCTGGGGACGTTGGCGCTTCCGCGCGAGAAGATGTGGAAATCGACGATCGATTCGACGTGCCCGAGGCCGTCCTCGAAGCGACCGGACAAGGCGGCTTCGATGGTCTCGACCGGCAGATCGAGGTAGCGCGGCTCGGCGAGCCAGCGCGCGAGCTGGGAACGGCGACGGGTTTCGTCGCACCAGCGCCCGGCTTCCGCCAGCGCCGCGACGAGCGCGAGATGTTCCCCGGCATGCTGGCGGGCAAAATCGGCGCGAACCATCAGGACCTTCTCAACGTGTCCCGGAGCGAGTTCCGCGCTCCGGGCGGGGCACCAGCCCTGTCCGGCCTGCACGGCGACGGACCCCCACGGTTCGCCCACGCAGTAGCCATCGAGCGTTCCGGCGGCGAGGTTGCGGAACATCTGGGCCGGCGGCACGACGACGATGCGCACGTCGCGCTCGGGGTCGAGTCCCGCCTGCCGGAGCCATTGCCGGAGGAGAAGATTGTGGGACGAAAATGGATGCACGATGCCGAGGGTGAACCGCCGTTCGCCGTTGCGGCGCCTCGCCTCGGTCCGGAAGGAGGCGGCGTCGCGCACCCCGGCGATGAGAAGCCGCGAGCTGATCGTGATGGCGTTGCCGTGGCGGTTCAGGACCATCGCCGTCAGCACCTCGCAGGGCGGCCCGCCGATGCCGAGCCGCGCGGCCCAAAGCAGCGGGGCGAGCGCCTGGGCGGCGTCGAGTTCGCCGTAGACAATCTTGTCGCGCACGGTGGCCCAACCAACCTCGCGGCGCAGATCGACCCGCAGGCCGTGTTTTTCGAACAGGCCGAGTTCCTGGGCGGCGATGAGCGGGGCGGCGTCGGTCAGGGCGAGGAAGCCCACCCGCAGCCGGCGCGGCTGCGGCCCCGGCGAGGACTTGGGCGCGCGTGCCATGGGCGAGCGATAGCCGTCGCCATGCCACCCGGCCGGCTGGCCCGCGATTTGCTACGCAATGAATTCATTTCAGGCATGAAAACCACTCATTGATGAACCGGGCCCTCGACAGCCGGCAATTGCTGGCCTTTTCCGCCCTCGCGCGCCGCCAGAGCTTTACCGCGGCCGCGAAGGACCTCCATCTGACCCAAAGCGCGGTCAGCCATGCCATTCGCGGCCTGGAGGACGAGCTCGGCTGCCGCCTGTTCGATCGGAGCGGACGGACGATCAAGACCACTCCCGCGGGGGAACAATTGCTGCGCCATGTGGAGGTGATCCTGCGGGAAATGCAGGCGGCGCGGACCGATCTCGACGCCTCCCTGCGCTGGGGGCAGAGCCGGCTGCGCGTGGGCGCCAGCACGACCGCGTGCCAGCACATCCTGCCGACGGTCTTGCGCGAGTACCGCCAGAGTTTTCCGCAGTGCGTGATCAACGTCGAGCCCGGCGACTTCGAGCGCCAGATCGAGCTGCTGCGCGCCAATGTGGTCGACCTGGCGATCATGATCGAGCCGGAACGCGAACTCGACCTGGCCTGCCTTCCGTTGTTCGAGGACGAACTCCGCCTGATTGTCTCGCCGATGCATCCCTGGGCCCGGGACGGCCGGGTGCCGCGCGATGGATTGGCCCGCGAGACTCTCGTGCTCTACAACAAGGTGAGCTACACGTTTCGCGTGGTCAGCGAGTACCTTCGCGCCGAGGGGCTCACGCCCGGCCCGGTGATCGAGCTCGGCAGCATGGAGGCGATCAAGGAACTGGTGAAAATCGGACTGGGAGTCGGCGTCCTCGCCCCCTGGGTGGCCCGGCGTGAATTCGAAAGTGGCGCGCTGGTGGACCTCCCGCTCGGCCGCCGCAAGCTGCGTCGCCGCTGGTGCGTCGCGCATCTCCGCAGCCGCAAGCTTCCACTCGGCGAGGAAACGTTTGTCGGGCTGTGCCAGGCGGTGGCTCGCGATCTCGGACACGTTCGTCGGGCGGAGCCGGCTGATCTGAAGGCGGTGGGAAACGGTTGAAGGATGGGCGGAATATCGTCGATGGGGACATCGACGACCACCTGAACAGCGCAACGCGACCTGGGTGGGCGCCGGTTTCCATTCCGGCGCAAAACGCCCCGGCTCACATCCCGCTGCGGAACGTCTTGTGATCGATCACGCCGCTCGCGCGCACGAGGGCGAGAGCTTTTCCATATTCGGCCAGCACGCGCAGGGCATAATGCAGCCGCGCGCGAATGGTCTCGTCCTCCTTTGCGAGGCCGGGAGTGCCGTCGGGGGAATTGAAGTTCTGTTCGGCGTGCTGCACGATCACGTGCTCGGGAATCCACACGAGGCGGTTGTTCTTGTAACCGCTCATGCGCAACTCGGCCACCGGATAGCTCCCCCCGCGCGTGGCGGAAACGGTCACGATCAGGCCGGGCTTGTGCCCGATCTCGTCCACCGTGCAGTTGAGCAGGAAATTCTTCACGCCCGGCGTGGCCATGCCGCTCCATTCCGGAGTCGCGACGACCAGCGCGTCCGCCGCCTTCAACTGGGCCGAAATGGGGTCCCACAGCGCGTCCGGCGCTCCGCCGGTTTCTTCGTCCCACAACGGCAGCGGGTTGCCGCTGAGGCTGAACAAGTTCACTTCATGGCCGTCGGCCCGCAGGACCGCTTCGGCAAACCGGGCGACCTTCAGCGTCTGCGCCTCGCGGCGGTGGCTTCCGCTGAGCACGAAGAA
>DASYDZ010000097.1:0-20865 GCA_036499305.1 Candidatus Didemnitutus sp. | reverse complement strand
TGGAGTGGAGCGTCCGCCGGCGTGCAGCACGATCGGCGAGATCCTCCGGCGGAAGGGACTGAGCGTGAAGCGTCGCCGCCGGCCGGGCGCCTACCACGCCTGCAATGAGGATCTCACCGTGCCGAGCCAGCCCAACCACGTCTGGACGGTGGACTTCAAGGGCTGGTTTCTCCTGGGCAACGGCCAGCGTTGCGACCCGCTGACGGTCTGCGATCTCTACAGCCACTACGTCTTGGCGGTGCGGGCACAACCCGATCAGCAGTTCTGCCGCACCTGGCGCACCTTCCGGGCACTCATGCGCCAAGCCGGCCAGCCGGAGATCATCCGGACCGATCTCGGTGCGCCGTTCGCCTCCCTCGGTCTGGGGCGACTGTCCAGTCTGAGCGTGTGGTGGATCGAGCAAGGCATCGAGGTCGAGTTTACCCGGCCGGCCTCGCCCCAGGAAAAAGGCTCGCACGAGCGGATGCACCGCGATCTGAAGGCCGAGGCCACCCAGCCGCCCTCCGCCGACCTCGCCGCCCAGCAGCGACGTTTCGAGCGCTGGCAACATATCTACAATCACGAGCGGCCCCACGAAGCGCTGCACCAGCAACGGCCGGCCGAAGTTTACCAGCCCAGCGCGCGCCGCCTCAACGAGAACGACAGACCCATCATCTATGCGCCCGAGTTCGAGGTGCAGGGGGTCAGCCTCAGCGGACAGGTCGCGCATGGAGGCAAAAACTACCACCTCGGCGAGGCCTTCGCCGGCAAGCAGGTCGGACTGCGGCCCGGCCCCGACGCCCAGACCGAACTGCACTTCGCCAACGTCCACCTTGGCCACCTCCGCTTCGACGCCGAGGGCGGCCGCTTCAAACCCACCGCCTACGTCGCCCCGCTCCCTCCCCCGCGCCTCAAGGCGGGAAGGCTGTCCGCCTCCCCGTCCACCCCCACCGCTCAATCCTCGGAAGGGAGGGAGCCAAGCCCCCTCCCTTCAACCCTCCCCCTGAATTTTCTTGGCTACCAATCCACCTGAACTATCAACCCAAAGTGTAACCTATCACCCCGGATTGTTTGTTACCTATCACCGGATCGTACCGTTTGCGGTCAGGGCCGATCTTAAGACGTCATGTCTTGACTCTGGACAAAAGCGGTACCGAACAAGCTGATTCAATCGGCCGCGCAAGGAACGAGAGACGGCCTCCGTGAGTGGAGGCCCTACAGGCGTGCTTCGGACCATTTGCGTTCTTTTGCGGCCAAACTAGAGCGGCCCGATGGGATCTGGGGTTCTAGCTCGGCGAAGGCGGCCTCTCGCAGACTGAGAGATCATTCGGCCCTCCGGACCGGACGACAAAGCCGCAAGGGCGGATTGCGACGCCGGGCCCTGCCTCGGCCTTGGCGGGATTTGGCCCGTTCGACAAGCTCAGGGCAGGAAATCCCGCCCTGCCATCAACGCAGAACGCCGCGGCGGCGCATGGCGCAAGCGTACAACCAGAGCAGCAGCGCGATGACGAAGATCACGGCACTGAAAACCAGCGCCCCCGGGCCGCCCATGATCTTCATCCCGTCCGTCAGCAGGTAATTGTGAGTGAAGGTCACGACCACGGCGATGATCGAGATGAGGAACACGGGAACCGCCGACCGGCACCTGAAGAGCAGCAGCGCCGAGCCGAGCACCCCGCCCCAGACGGCCACTCCCCACGCCACGATCACCCAAACAGGAAAGCCGTCGATATATGCCAACTGCTCGGCGGTGACCTTGCCCAGGTAGGATGCGTTGTGCGTCTCCGTCAGCGTGAAATCCATTGCACCCATCGCATTCCAAAGCAGAGATACAATCCCGACGACCCACACGTGCCAGGGCGTCCGGGGTTTCGATGCGGGGTCGTCGGACATTTCCCGATCAAAGCCGACGCGTATCCGCGAGTCAATGTCAGGAGTCGTCGCGTTTTAGGGCGCGATTGCCCGTTCCGCCGGTCGAATCGCGGCGTAAAGCCGCTCCCGCAGCGCGCCGGGAATTGGCGGGATTGGCCCGTTCGACAAGCTCAGAGCAGGAATTCCTGTCCCACATCCCGGAGCGAAAACGACCGGACGTCGCCGGAAAATAGACCACGGATTTCACGGAATTCACGGATCGGACAGAATCGTGGGCGGCGCGCCCATCGTCGCGCCCTACCTTTACCCCTGCGCGCGTCACCGGCGTCTGGCGCCCCCGGCTACAATCCCGGTCCGTTGTCGAACGACATCCCGATGGAGAAACCCGGCCTTGCCCCCGGGCGCTCCGCCGACCATTCATGGCGCGGAGTGCATTTCCCCGACGCCCGCCCAACGCTGCCGCCATGACCTTCGAAGCCGTCATCGGACTCGAAGTCCATGTGCAGGTGAAGACCGCCTCGAAGATGTTCTCGCGGGTGGCCGCCGGATACGGTCATCCCGAAAACACGCTCACCGACCCGACGGTGCTGGCGCTGCCGGGCGCCCTGCCCGTGCTGAATAAGGCCGCGCTCGATGCGATCATCAAGACCGGCCTGATGCTCGATTGCGAGATCGCCACGGTCACGCATTGGGACCGGAAGAACTACTTTTACCCGGACAGCCCAAAGAACTACCAGATCTCCCAGTATGACCGGCCGGTGTGCCGTCACGGATCGGTCGAGATCGAAATGCCCGGCGCCAATCGCGCGGTGATGGGCGAACATCGTCGCGTGCCGCTGACGCGCATCCACCTCGAGGAGGATGTCGGCAAACTGAACCACGGCGCCGCCGACTCGCTGATCGACTACAACCGCGCCGGCACGCCGTTGATGGAAATCGTCACCGAACCGGCGATGAATTCTCCGGAGGAAGCGTTCGCGTTTCTCACCGCCCTGCGCATCGCGCTGTTGCAGGCCGGCATCTCGGATTGCGACATGGAGAAGGGCCAGATGCGCTGCGACGCCAACATCTCGATCCGGCCGGTCGGCGAGGCAAAGCTCGGGACGAAGGTCGAGCTGAAGAATCTCAACTCAATCTCCTACGTTCGCGACGGCATTGCCCAGGAAATCAAGCGGCAGACCGCGGTCGTGACCGACGGCGGGACGATCGTGCAGGAGACGCGCCTGTATGACGGCGAGACCGGGCGCTCGGCGTCGATGCGCTCGAAGGAAATGGCGCATGACTACCGGTATTTTCCCGATCCCGATCTGATGCCTGTGCGCATCGACGAAGAATGGAAGGCGCGCCTGAGAGCGGAACTTCCAGAGCGACCGTTCGATCGCCAGCGGCGATTCATGGAGACGCTCGGACTGCCCTATTCCTCCGCCGAGGTGCTGGCCCGCGATCTGGAGCTGGCGCAGTTTTTCGAAAAGGCCGTGGCGCTCGGGGCGAAGCCGGTTGCCGCCGCCAACTGGATCACGAACGAGCTCCTGCGCGACCTCGCCGCCGGGGGGATCGAACTATCGCAATCAGCGGTTTCTCCCGGTCACGTCGCCGGTCTGATCGCGCTGGTGGAATCGGGCGCCGTTTCGAGTGCGCAGGCACGGGAGATTTTCTCCGAAATGTTCAAAACGGGCGAGCCGGCGGCCGCGATTGCCGACCGAAAGGGCCTGAAACAATCGACGGATACCGGCCAGCTCGAGGGCTGGTGCGACGCCGCCATCGCCGGCGACCCGAAGTCCGCCGAGCAGGTGCGCAGCGGCAATGCGAAGGCGATCAATGCGCTGAAGGGTGCGGTCATGAAACTTTCCACCGGCAAGGCGAATCCGAAGCTCGTGGACGAGATCCTGAAGAAGAAGCTCGGAGTCTAGAGCCGTCATTGCCGGCTCGATCGCGGCGTAAAGCCGCTCCTACAGCCAGGCGGCTTGCAGCTTAATGCCTGGAGCTATTCGTCCTTCAGGCTCCAATGCAGGGCCGAGAGAAACTCCGTGATCACCTTTTCCGCGATCGCTCCCTTGGGAAAGGTGAGGCGAAAGCGAACGGCCCATTTTTCATCGACGTTGTTGAACAGATAGAGGCGCGACACGACGGGCTGGAACCGGCTTTCGATCGTGTCCGAATACTCGAACTCGACGTAGCGGCCGACGTGCTTCTGCAGCCCCTGCGCCAGCGCGATCTCCTTCTCCTCGGAAACGACGGTGTTCGGGTGCGATGCCAGGATGCGTTTCACCTCGAGCTGATATTCGGAATCGGCGAGTCCCGGCCGCGCCTCGCGAATCAGGCCCTCGGTCGCGCCGCTGGCCGAGGGCGCGGGGTAGAGCGTCACCGTCGCGAGCACGAGCGCGCCCGGGCCCGAAAGCCGGTAGTCGCAGGTGAAGATCAGTCCCTTGCCGCTGGATTGCTTGAAATCCACGCGCTCGAACTCCGCCACCCGCTCCGGAAAGCGCATGCCCGACGCCGGGTGGGTGATCGTGTGGTCGGGCTCGCGGACGATTTTCGCCCCTTCCTGCTCGACCGGGTTCGGTGCCGGAGCCGGCGCCCGTTCGTCGTGCGTCACGGTCTGGCAGGCGGCCAAAAGAATGGCCGCGATCACGATGCTTCCGAAGCCGGCGAGCCTGTTCATGGGAGGCTCGAACGCTAACAGAAGTATCGGGAACTTCACTACCCTTCTTGTGTAACTTGGATGTGAAGATCCTTCAATTGCCGCTCGGTCACCGGCGTCGGGCTTTGGGCCATGAGGTCCTGGGCCTTCTGGGTCTTCGGAAAGGCGATGACGTCGCGGATGCTGGTGGTGCCGCAGAGGAGCGCCACCATGCGGTCGAGGCCGAAGGCGATGCCGCCATGCGGCGGCGCGCCATAGCGGAAGGCCTTGAGCATGTAACCGAAGCGGCTTTCCACCATTTCCGCCGGGATTTTCAGCACGTCCTCAAAAATCTTCTTCTGCAGGTCCGGCTGGTGGATGCGGATCGAGCCGCCGCCGAGTTCCATGCCGTTGAGGACGACATCGTAATGCTGGCCGCGAACGGCCTTCGGGTTCGACTCGAGCAGCGCGGCGTCCTCCGGCACCGGCGCGGTGAACGGATGGTGCGTCGCGGCGTAATGACCGCGCTCCTCGTCGTAGGACATCAGCGGGAAATCGACGACCCACAGGAAATTCCACTGGTCGGGGCGAAGCGTCATCCGGCCGCGCTTCACCAGCAGTTGCGCCGCCTCGAGACGGATGCGGCCGAGGATGGCGCAGGCGCGCTCCCACGGGGCGGCGGCGAAGAAGACGAGGTCGCCGTCGACAATTTCAAGGCGCCGCGTGAGCTCCGCCTTTTCGGCTTCGGAGAAAAACTTGACGATCGGCGACTTCCATTCGCCCTTCTCGACCTTGATGTAGGCGAGCCCCTTCGCGCCGAGTGATTTCGCCACCTCCTCGAGCGAACTGATCTCGCCCTGGGTGACATCCGCGAGGCCCTTCGCGTTGAAGGCCTTGACGACTCCGCCGGAAGCGACGGTCGACTGGAAGACCTTGAAACCGGAGGTCTTGAATGCATCGCTGAAATCGGCGAGCTCGAGGCCGAAGCGCGTGTCGGGCTTGTCGACGCCGAACCGGTTCATGGCGTCGTGGAAACTCACGCGCGGAAACGGCGTGGGCAGGTCGTGGTTCAGCACGTCCTTCCAGACCTTCTTCAGCATGCCCTCGAACAGGGCATAAATGCCTTCGCGATCGATGAAGGAGGCCTCGACGTCGATCTGCGTGAACTCCATCTGGCGGTCGGCGCGGAGATCCTCGTCGCGGAAGCAGCGCGCGATCTGGAAATACTTCTCCACGCCGGCGACCATGAGGATCTGCTTGAACTGCTGCGGCGACTGCGAGAGCGCGTAGAACTGGCCCGCGTGGATGCGCGACGGCACCAGATATTCGCGCGCGCCTTCCGGCGTGCTCTTGAAGAGAGCGGGTGTCTCCACCTCGATGAATCCCTGCGCGTCAAAATAGTCGCGCACGGCCTTGGCGGCGCGATGCCGCGTCATCAGGTTCCGTCGCATCTTCGGCCGGCGCAGGTCGAGGTACCGATAAGTCAGGCGCATATCCTCGTTGACCTTGTCGCCACCCGCGTCGGTCAGCGGGAACGGCGGCGTCTCGGAAAGATTGTGCACCACCAATTCACCCGCATCGACCTCGATCTCGCCCGTCGGAATATTCCGATTCACCATGTCGGCGGGGCGCGACTCGACCTGGCCTGTGATCCCGATCACCGACTCGTCCTTCAATTTCGAAGCCTGCTCGCGCAAGGCGGAGTCGAACTTGACCTGCGTAATGCCTTCGCGATCGCGGAGGTCGACGAAGATGATGCCGCCGTGATCGCGGACGGAATCGACCCATCCGGCGAGGGAGACGGTTGCACCGAGGTCGGCCTTGGTGAGCTGGGCGCAGTGATGCGTGCGTTTCATGGGGACGGAATGGTCAGCTAAATCCGTCCGGGCAGGTGGGCGCAACGAGATTCTGGGTCAAAAACGGAGACGACGAGGTATCGGCGTCGGGCGGAATTGCGGCCGGCGTGTCGGGCCTGCGCTCGCGCAGGCCGCGATCGCGTTGCGTTGGGCGAGGTTCGGAGGCCGCACCGTGGCGGCATCGGCTTGCCGACCAATGCGCGATGCGGGGCTGGCGATGCTGCCCTACAACCCTGGTAGCGCGCGCCGCCCACGTTTCTTTCCGATCCGTGATCTCCGTTAAAAATCGGCTGCGCGCCTGATTCTTTGCGTTCTTTTGCGGCTAATTCCCTGGCGGCTCGGATTCTTCCGTGGGTTCCGTGGGCAAATGGTTTGGCCGCCCCTGTTTTCGCGAGGTTCGCGTGTTTCGCGGGTTCTTATTTTAACCACGGATTTCACGGATGGCACGGATGTTTGGTTCGTTGATTTCGTGCGTTTCGCAGGGAGGATTGATTGAATCACAGAGACACGGAGAATATATTAGCGACATGGATACATCCGTGGATTCCCTGGGCAGAAATCCCGCAGGCTTTGCGTTCTTTTGCGGCTAATCCTCAGTCGCCTTGATTCGTGCCCATCCGTGACATCAGTGGTTAAAAATCGGCTGCGCGCCTGATTCTTTGCGTTCTTTTACGGCTAATTGTTTCGCGGGTTCTCATTTTAACCACGGATTTCACCGATGAACACGGATGGATCCTCATGCTGCCTTGATCCGTGGTCGTCGGTGTGATCGCTGAAAAAGTGCCAGCGGCATGCCAGCTCTCCTTTTGCGCTGCCTTGCGGTTAATCCTCAGTCCCCTTGATTCGTGCCCGTCCGTGGAAATCCGTGGTCGAATTCCTGGCGGTGAAAATCGCGCGCTATGATTCGATCAGGCTGGTGCCGGTCATCTCGGCCGGTTTCGGGAGGCCCATCAACTGGAGGATCGTCGGGGCGATGTCCGCCAGCCGTCCCCCGGACCGCATCTTCGTCGTGCCCGCCACGAGTCCGTCACCAACGACGAAAACCTCGACGAGGTTGAGCGTGTGCGAGGTGTGCGGCACGTTGTGGGCAAAATCCCACATCTGTTCGCAGTTGCCGTGGTCCGCGCAGATCAGGGCCTTTCCCTTCCTCTGCGCGACGGCCGCGAGAAGCTCGCCGACGCCCGCATCGGTGGCCTCCACCGCCTTGATCGCCGCCGGCAGCGAGCCCGTGTGACCGACCATGTCGGGATTGGCATAGTTGACGACGATGAAGCCGTACTGGCCGGACAGGATGGCGGCCTTCGCGGTTTTCGTCACCTCGGCGGCGGACATCTCCGGCTGGAGATCATAGGTGGCAACTTTCGGGCTCGGCGGACACGCCCGTTCCTCGCGGGGAAAGGGATCCTTGCGATAGTTGTTGAAGAAAAACGTGACGTGCGGGTTTTTCTCGGTCTCGGCGCAGCGGAACTGCGCCAGACCGGCGTTGGCGACCACTTCGCCCAGGATGTTTTTCAGTTTCGCGGGTTTCGGCAGGAGGACCTTCACCGGGAGCCCGGACTCATATTCGGTCATCGTGGCGTAGTAGAGATCAAGCTTCGGACCGCGGTCGAAGTCCTTGAAATCATCGAGAACAAACGCCTTCGTGATCTCGCGCGGCCGGTCACCGCGATAGTTGT
The DNA here is from genome assembly GCA_036499305.1 of Candidatus Didemnitutus sp. Classification (GTDB taxonomy): domain Bacteria; phylum Verrucomicrobiota; class Verrucomicrobiia; order Opitutales; family Opitutaceae; genus Didemnitutus. The sequence goes on along the minus strand of DASYDZ010000097.1, from coordinate 12,862 downwards.
AGAACAGGACGGCGTCGCCGTTTTCGACCACGCCGAGCGGCTTGCCATCGGAGCCGACGATCGCGGTGGCGGCGACGAATTCGTCCCCCTTCTGCGTCTCGGTGAGCGGATGATCGTAATAGTGCTGCACGGCGCTGGCCGCATCGGGCGCCGTGGCCACGGCCTTCCGCCCGGTCAGGAGGTCGTACGCCTGACGGACGCGATCCCAGCGGTTGTCGCGATCCATCGCCCAGAACCGACCGCACACGGACGCGATCCGGCCGACGCCAATCGAACGGCAGCGGTCATCGACCTGTTTCACATAGCCGAGCCCGCTGGTCGGCGGCGTGTCGCGTCCGTCGGTGAACGCGTGAATCCAGACCTCCGTCAGGCCCTCGGCCTTCGCCTGCTCCAGGATGCCATACAGGTGTTCGAGCATGCCGTGCACGCCCGCGTCCGAGACGATGCCGAAAAGGTGGAGCCGGGAGTGCCGGGCCTTCACATGGTCGACCAGGCCGCGCCACACGGCGTTGGCCGCCAGTTTCTTCTCGGTGAAGAGCTTGTTGATCCGCACGAGTTCCTGGTCGACGATGCGCCCGGCACCGATGTTCTCGTGGCCCACCTCGCTGTTGCCCATGACCCCGGCGGGAAGACCGACATCGGGGCCGGACGCCTTGATCAACGTGACCGGGTATTTTGCATGCAACATGTCATCGCAGGGCTTCCTCGCCTGCACGATGGCATTCCATTTGTCCTGGGACGGATCGGGGTTCTTGCCCCATCCGTCGCGAATGATCAGGAGCACGGGAGGTTGCGGTGAATTCATGGGAAAATGTGTCGATAATAAGCGATGGCAGTGAAGGCACGGCCCATGGACAAATCCAGTTAAAACCTCAAATCAATCGCACAACGGCACGCGAATTGCAGGAGAATAAATGCCATGACGCTGGTGATCCGAGACCAACTGGTGTGTCCGCCCACGTGGTTCGCGTCGTTCCGGGATCTCACGCTTTATTGCAGCATCATGCTCAAGCTCGACATCGTGATCGAGAGCGATGAGACGGACAGTTACTACCGCTGGATCAAGCCGCGCGGCGGCATGGATTTCGTCCGCGATTTTGTCCGGCCCGGCACCGAGGAGGGCGCGCGCCTGGATCTCGCCTGCACGAAGCCGCGCACGGTGGTGACCGACCGGATCGCCCCGGAGAATGTGCACCGCCTGATCGCGGCGATCCGCTCGCTCGCGGCGTGATGCCGGACGCGATTTCCTACCCTGAGCCGGGATCATGCAATTGAACACTCGATTGGCTCGGTGAAGCGGCGAATCAAATGGTGGCGCGTGTTGTCCTCAACGCGCTTCGTTTCGCGAACAGAGACAACGCGTTCCACCCCCCAACGGCATGAGTCCGGCTGAGCTTGTCGAACGGGCTGGCGATGAGCCGCCCTGCGTTCAACCCACTTCCTGCGGGGTCTGAGCAAGCGCCGCGCGAATCACGCGGGTGAAGTCGTCGAGCTGGTACGGCTTCGCCAGGACGCCGCAAAATCCATGTTCCCGGGGGTTGGCAAGGATGGGATCGCTCGAGTATCCGCTGGAGACGATGGCACGCACATTGGGATCGATTTCGCGCAGGCGGCGCACGGCCTCGAGACCGCCCATGCCGCCGGGCACGGTGAGGTCCATGATGACGAGGTCAAATGGCGTGCCCGCGCCCTGGGCCTTCTGATAGATCGACACCGCCTCGGCGCCGTCCGCCGCGCATTCCACTTCCAGCCCGAAACGGGCCATCATGAGCATGGCCATCTGGCGGATGATCTGTTCGTCGTCCATGAACAGCACCCGGCCGTGCAGCGGCTTGTCCTTCACGCGCAGCGGAGAGGCAGAAGGCGGCTTGCGCTCGCGAACCGCCGGCAGCCAGATACGGAAGGTCGAGCCCGAACCCAACTGCGATTCCACCTCCACGTGGCCCTGGTGCTTCTTCACGATCGAGTACACGGCCGCCAGACCGAGACCGCTGCCGTTGGGCTTGGTGGTGAAGTAGGGATCGAAGATGCGCGAGAGATGCTCCGGCTTGATCCCTGTGCCGGTGTCCGCCACGGATATGCGGCAGTAGTCTCCTGGAGCGAGGCCGGGGCGCCCGGGCGCCGTGATCGTTTCGTTGCGCATCGCGACCCGGATCGTGCCGCCGTCGGGCATGGCCTGCATGGAATTGATGACGAGATTCTGGACCACCCGGCCGATCTGTCCCTTGTCGGCGTCCGCCGGCCAGAGATCGTCGGGAAGATCAAAGGTCGAGGTCACGGTCGAGCCATGCAGCGCAAACGCCGTCATCTCCCGGACCACCACCGCCAGTTGCACCGTGGTACGAACCGGTTCTCCGCCCTTCGAGAAGGTCAGGAGCTGCTGCGTGAGATCGCGCGCCCGCAAGGCGGCCCGTTCCGCGGAGGCGAGCTGGCTCGCCGCAGGGGAACCGATCGGGACGTCGAGCTGCGCCAGGGCCAGGTTGCCCATGACGGCGGTCAGGATGTTGTTGAAATCGTGGGCGATTCCGCCGGCCAGCACGCCCACCGATTCGAGGCGGGAGGCGCGGACGAGTTCCTGCTCGAGGCGGTCCTGTTCCGTGACGTCGCGAATGACCATCACGGTGCCGATGACCTGGCGCTCGGTCGAGTGGATCGGCGCGCAGCAGCCCTCGACCAGCTTTGGCGGCCCCGAGCGCGGAAGCAGGCGGGTCTGTCCGGGCAGGTCCGCCACCACGCCGGTCTGCGTCACGCCTCCGACCGGGACCTCGATCGGCGCATTCGACCGGTTGTTTTCCAGCCGGCAGATGACCGAGACGTGCTGTCCGATTGCCGTGGCGTCCCACTGCGTCAAGGCGCAGGCGGCGGGATTCATGAACTGGATGCGGCCGTCGACATCGGTGGTGATGACGCATTCGCCCATCGCCCGGAGCGTGACGGCGAGGCGCTCCTTTTCCGCGGCGAGCTGGTCCTCCGCCTTCTTGAGATCGGTGAGATCCTCGAGCACGATCACCGCCTGGCTCAGATCCAGGCCGGTCTTGCCGAGCTGGGTCCACCAGCGGACGTTCATGTAGTGGCGGCCGCCCTCGATATCAGGAATCTCGACGAGGTCCTCGACCGTGTTGCGACCGTGCCAGATCGCGAGGAGAGTCGAGCGCATGAAGCGCAGGCCTTCGCCCGAGGCCAGGGCCGAGCTGCGGGCGCGGAGATCCTCGACGGAGGCGGCGCGCAGCTTGACCAGCGCGGTCTCGTTGCAATCCGACACCCGGGCGCGCAGGCCGCCCTCGCGCACGCGGGAGGGATCGGCATCGAGCCAGGCGCCGAGATCCGGTATGCCATCGCCGCGGAGCGAATCGAGCCACCGCCCCACTTCCGTGAAATCAGCCTCGAGGATCGCCACCGGCGTATGGCGGAACAGCGACCGGTAGCGGGCCTCCGAAGACTGCATGGCGAGCTCGGCGCCGCGGCGCGCGGTGACATCGGTAATCACTCCGGTCAGACGCCATTCGCCGGGGCGGACCTTGTGGATGGAAACCTGTTCGTGCAGCCAGAACACCCGGTTGCCGCGCTGCGCCCGGAATTCCTGTTCGTAACCCGGGGCGTCCTCGAGAATCGCGCGTTTGGCCCGGGAGTCGATCTCCTGGTTGGTCTGCGGGTCGACGACTTCGGGCCATCGGAGCGCCGCGTTTTCACCCGCGTCGACGTCGAAAAGCTCCCGATATAGCCGGGAACGCGGGATAAACTGCACCCAGCGCATCTCGCCCGGAGTGATCTCGAACAGCCGCGCCTGCCATAACAGGCAGTCCGAGGTCGCGAGAATCTGCTCCACCTGCGCCTCGCTCGTGCGCCGGCCCTCCTGGGCCTCGCGCTGCGCGGTGATGTCGGTGATCACGCCCACGAGCTGCAGCTTGCCGGGTTCGAGCGGCGTGATGGTGACGACCTCGCGCAGCCAGACCACGTTGCGGAACTGCACGACGCGGAATTCCTGCTCGTAGCGCGACGCGCCCGTGCGGATGGCGTTCGCCGAACGGCGGTCCATCTCGTCGCGCTCCGGCACGTTCAGGCCGCGCCAGTCGAGCGAATTGCCGGTCGCCTTGTCGCCAAACAACCGTCGATAGAGCACCGATCGCGGGGTGAAAATTGACCAAATCAGATCGCCCCCGGGCCCCTGCACGACCGTGGCCCGCCACACCATGCAGTCCGCGAGCTCGAGAATCTGCGCCAGTTGCGCCTCGCTCGTGCGGCGCGCCTCCTCGGCCTCGTGCCGGGCCGTGATGTCGGTGATGATGCCGGCCAGATCCCATTGGTCGCGCCCGGCGGAAGAAATCGACACCTGCTCCGTCAGCCAGACGTCACCGTGGGGCGCGACGACGTGAAATGATTGTTCGTAGCCCGGCGCGGAGGAATCAAGGGCCGCCCGACAGACCGCCCGCATCTGGTCGAACTCCGGCACATGCAGGTCAGCCCAGTTGAAGCCGCGCGCCTCGTTCGGTTCGCGTCCAAAAATGCGCCGAAACAGCCGGGACGGCGGCACAAAGACATCCCAGTCGAGATTGCCGTCGGGCAACCGCTTGACCCGTCCGCTCCAGACCATGCAGTCCGCGCGCTCCATCACCTGTTCCAGTCGCGGAACGTTCTTGCGCTGCGCCTCCTCCAGCCGGCGCTGGTCGGTGAGGTCGATCACGACGCCCTTCAGAAGCCAGCGATTGGTTCCGAGCACGGTGATCGCCACCTGCTCGTGGATCGTGCGCAGCTCCGATCCGACCACGACATGGAATTCCTGTTCGTACCCCGGCAGGCCGCGTTTCATCGCGGTGCGGCTGCGCATCTGAATCTCCTCGTATTCCGGCACCACCATCAGGCCCCACGGCATGTGCGGCTGGTCGGGATTCCCGTCGCCCGCAATCCGCCGGTAGAGATTGGACTTCGGCACGAACCACTCCCACGAAAACTGGTCCCGATCGTCACACGACACTTTGGCTTCCCAGACGATGCAGTTGGCGTGATCGAGCAACTGGTTGACCTGTCCGCCGGTGGCGGTGCGGGCGGTCTCGGCCTCATGCTGCCTCGTGATGTCGGTGACCACGCCGACCAGGTCGAACCGGCCATTGGGCAGCGGTTTGATCGTGACTCGTTCCCGCACCCAGAGCGTGCCGGTGTCGCGCACAATCCTGAAGGTTTGTTCATAACCGGTCCGGCCTTCCTTCATGGCTTCGCGGCACCGGCGGTTCATGTCATCCATCTCCGGCACGCGTAAACTGCTCCAAAAGCCAACGCCGTCCGTGGGCAGTTGGTCGGTGCCGAAGATCTGGCGCGCGAGTGTCGACGGATGCATCTTGATCGCCCAAGTCCAGTTGTCGTCGGTCAAGGTGACTTCCGCGTGCCAGATCAGGCAGTCCGCGCGTTCCAGAATATCCTCCAGTTCATCCCGGGTGATCTTGCGGCCGCGCCAGGAAATCGCCCCGACGATCGATGCCACCGCGATGATGCGGCCAAGGTGCCCGGAAGACGCGGTGTCGTGCCGCCCGCCGCTCACCAGTATCGCGAAGGCGACGAAGGCAGAGGCAAACAGGATGCGGATGGAGGATATCATTTTAACTCACCGTGGCCGGTGGAACCGGTCGCGACCGCGGGATATTATCCGCATAATCGGGCAATTAATGCGGCCAATTGAGGCCAATCTAACGCAGAAAAGATGCCTGCCAAGAACGGATTGCACCTGCCCCGAAGCGCATACCTTGCCGGGTGGTGTCCCGATCTCAAACGGGAGACCGGACAACCCCCGGCACCGGGGGCGCGGAGCAACCGCCAAACCCGAACTCTTTCTCTCGGCGGACTCCGTGGCCTCCTGCGGGAATGAATTGAACGCTGCCCTTTCGCCAGCGCTACTCCCCGGAGCAAGCTCCGGGGATTCTACGCGCGGCTTGCATTGCCCTCCAAGCAGGGCAACGCCGGGCCGCGTCCTAACTCGCATGGAAACCCCGCAGCAAGCTGCGAGGAATGTTTCAGTATTCAAATCAGGACAGTGCCCGTGGCCGACGCCATTTGACATCGAGGCTCATCGCTCCGTTGATTGGACGCCAATGCCTCGCCGCGCCGTCCTCCTGCTCAATCTGGGTTCGCCCGATTCGACCGCTGTCCCCGACGTCAAACGCTACCTGCGCGAGTTTCTTGGCGACGACCGGGTGATCGACAAACCCGCCCGGCCCCTGCGGTGGATGCTGGTCAACTGGCTGATCGTGCCGTTTCGCGGCGCCAAGTCCGCTCACGCCTATTCCCGCATCTGGTTGCCCGAAGGTTCGCCCCTGATTGTCATCAGCAAGCGGACCCGCGACGCGGTCCAGGGCCGGACCGACCTTCCCGTCGCCCTCGCGATGAACTATGGCCGGCCCACGATCGACGGGGCGCTGCGGAAATTTGCCGCGGACGGAATCGAGGAAGTGCTGCTGTTTCCCCAGTACCCGCATTACGCCATGTCCAGTTGGGAAACGGTCGTCGCCAAGGTCCGCCGCGTCGCCTCCGCCGTGGCTCCGACGATGCGTTTCGAGACTGTGCCGCCTTATTTCGGGGACGCCGACTACATCGATTCGCTCGTGGAAAGCGCACGCCCCCACCTCGCGGCTCCGTATGATCACCTGTTGTTCAGCTATCACGGAATTCCGGTCCGACACCTCACCAAGGCCGACAGCTCCCGCGCGCATTGCCAAAAAGTCGCGGATTGCTGCACCACGTGCAGTCCCGCCCATGCAACGTGCTACAAGGCGCAGGTCACCCGCACGACGCACCTCTTTGCGGAACGCGCCGGCCTCGATCCGGCCCGATGGTCCATCTCTTTTCAATCCCGCCTCGGCCGCGACCCATGGATTCAGCCGTACACTGATTTTGAATTCCTGCGGCTGGCCGACGAAGGCAAGAAAAGGCTCGTTGTCATCACGCCCGCGTTCGTGACCGATTGCCTGGAAACGCTGGAAGAGATTCGGATGACCGGCGCGGAGTCATTCCTCAAGGCTGGCGGTAAATCCTTCACGCACATTCCTTGCCTTAATGACGAAGCCGTCTGGATCGACTTCCTTGCAAAACGCATTGAGAGCTGGAAAACGATGAAATCGGCCAAAATGGCACTCGCGTGAGTGGAATCCGCTCACGTTTTGGTAAAACATCTTTCAATTTCGGCCCGCGCGCCCGCAGGACACGTTCTGCGCTCGGCATTTGTGCAGGCGTTCGTAAACCGTCAGCCCTGACCGCATGAACGCACCCATCGCCATCAATGCAGGCCAAGCCGTTGCGCAGGCCACGCTGCCAGCCGTGCTCGTGCTGGAATCCGATGGCAGGATCGAGCTCGCCAGCCCGTCAGCATGTGCGCTCTGGCAAGCCACGCTGAAGGAGCTGGTTGGCGACTCATTTCCCAATCTGTTCACTTTCGATCTGACCTCCAAGGCTCCGGACTGGACGGAAACGCAATGGGAGGTGCTGCTCGCGGCGGGCGCGCAGCAATTGCTCCACCTTCGACTCCAGCCCAAGGAGGCCGCGGCGTTCCCCGTGGACGTTCGCCTTGAGCCTGCCGCCATGGATCCCGTCCGCTATCTGGCGGTGATCACCCGCGCCCATCCGCCGTCGCCGACCAGCGACGAGTCGCCAGGTTCGCTGTTCAACACGCTCGCGGAACGGAGCGGTTTGGGCTTTTTCGACCTCAATTTCGTCAAAAACGAGATTTTCTACTCTCCGGCCTGGAAGCGCATGCTGGGTCATTCCGACGCCACCCTGCCCAACACATACGACACCTGGCTCGGCTTGATCCATCCCGATGACTCGGCGGCTGCGCCGGACAAGATCACCAGCCGTGGAGCGACGGCCGGAGGACGTCCGTTCTCGGTTGAATACCGTATGAAGCACGCGCGGGGAAACTACGTCTGGGTGCATGGCGTTGGCGTCCAGTCCCACGGCCCGAATGGCGCGCTGCAGCGGGTGGTCGGCGTGCACATCGATATCACGGACCGCAAGGAGTTCGAGGACGCCCCCTATCGCTCCGAGGAACGCCTCCAGCTTCTCGGCGAGCGCGGCCGCATGGCCATGTTCGATCTCGATTTCGTCAGCGGCCAGGCGTGGCTCTCCCCGGCGGCGAAGGGCCTGCTGGGCTACGCGGACCAGGAACTGGCGGACGAGGCAGATTCGTTCCTGCAAATTCTCCCGCCGGAGGAAACCGCCGGCGGACTCGCCGGCTATTTCCTTCACCCGGAGCCGGGGCAGACGGTCTTTTACCTTCCGCTGCGCCTGCGCCACCGGAACGGATCCGATCTGTGGGTCTACGCCGGAATGGTTCGCCTGATCTCGCGCAAGCAGGAGCTGCAACGCGTGCTGGGCTTCGTGTCGCCGATGCCCAAGGCCGCCACCGAGCATCGCACCGGCCTTTCCGCCGACCAGCTCGGCGTGCTGCTGGGGGAGCTCCGCGAAGGCGTGCTGCTCGTCGACTCCGAGCGCCGCGTCCTTTACGTCAATCCGACCGCAGAGCGGCTGCTCGGTCGACCGGCGGCCGAGGTGATCGGCCAGTCGGCAACGGAGATCTTCCGACTGGTCAACCGCCAGACCGGTGAACCCGGTGAAAGCCCGGTCGATCGCGCCCTGACCCGCGGCGATGGCTTTCCGCTCAACAACGAATTCTGCCTCGATCTCGGCGCCGACCAGGCCCGCGTGCCGATCGCCTTCAGTTGCCGCCCGGTCCTCGAGAATGAGAAACCGGCCGGCGCCGTCGTCGTCTTCCGCAATCCCGACGAGATGACCCTCTCGCGCGACGAACTGATTCGGGCCAACCGCTTCGAATCGCTCGGCCAGCTCGCGGGCGGCATCGCCCACGACTTCAATCACCTGCTGACCACGATCCTCGGCGGCGTCTCCCTCGCCAAGGACAACCACGACTACTCCTATCTGGACCGCAGCGAGGCCGCGTGCCTGAAGGCGCGCGAACTCAGCAAGCAGCTTCTCTCCTTCGCCAAGGGAGGCTCGTCCGTCCGGAAGGTGCACAAGCTCGGCGACCTGCTCGCCGAGGCGCGCAACATCTCCGTCGCCGGCAGCGCGGTAAAGGTGGAGCTCAACGCGCCGTCCGACCTCGGCACGGTGTGCGCCGACGGCGCCCAGATCCTGCAGGTGTTCCAGAATCTCATCATCAATTCCCTCCAGGCGATGCCGACCGGCCAGGGTAACATCTGGATCACGGCCTCGAACGTCGCTCTTGCCGACGGGGAGGTTTCCTCGCTCGCGGCCGCCAACTACGTGCGCGTCGAGGTCCGCGACAACGGCAGCGGCATCAAGCCCGAGCATCTCGAGAAGATCTTCGACCCCTTCTTCACGACGAAGAAGAACGGCACGGGACTCGGCCTGGCCACGGTCGTCTCGCTCGTCCGCCATCACGGCGGCCAGGTCGCGATCGACACGGAGGTCGGCGTCGGCACCGTGTTCCACATCTACCTGCCGCGCGCCGAGCAGGAGGCGGAGGTGACGGCCCGCCGCGCCCCTTCCCTGCCCGATGCCACCTCCACCGGCCGCGTCCTGTTCATGGACGACGACGAGGACATCCGTTACCTGACGAGCACGATGCTGCAGAGCCTCGGCTACAAGTACGACCTGGTCTCGAATGGCGACGACGCCGTGAAACTCTACAAGCGGTACCTGAACATCGGCCGTCCGTACGACATCGTGATCATGGACCTGACGATCGTCGGCGGCAAGGGCGGCGAACAGGCCTTCCGCGAACTGCACGACCTGCATCCCGAAGTGCGCGCGATCATCGCCAGCGGTTACGACAACGACGACATGGCGCGGCAGTTCCTCGACATGGGATTCTGCGGCTATCTCAACAAGCCGTACCGCGTCGGCGACCTCGGTCGCGTGATCAAGGCCGTGCTCGGCCGCTGAGCCGGAAACTGGCGCTGAACAGGCGGCGGCCTGTCCTCAAGTCGTCTGGCGTGTTTCCGCTCGGCGGCAATCACGCCGGCACCCACCCAATCCGCCTCGAGGAGCGTTGTCCTGATTCGAATTCGTTTTCACAGGAGGCCACGGAGCCCGCCGAGAGAAAAGAGCTCGAGTTTGGCAGTTGCTCCGCGCCCCCGGCGGCCGGGCGCGCAGTTTAGGAAATCAGCCGAAATAAAATGGCTCACGTCATGTGGGCGGCGGAGGAACGTGATTAAAGCGAAAGCAGTATCAGCGCACTTCCACTAAGCGGGAGCCTTGGCCGATGAGCACAACGATCTGCGGCAATTGCAGTCCGAGCCACGCACGCAACGCGGCATTGGATGTGTTACCCATGCGCAACCACACGACACTGGGCCCGCTCTGGGTCGCCTGCGCGCGCAAGGCAAAATCCTCGTCCTTGGTCACAATCACGCAGCCATCGGCCTCGGCGTACCGCCAAATCGCGCCGTCGTCGGCCTCCCGCAAGCCAGTCTCACGGACGGCCCGAGCCTCGTAACCAGCCTCGGCGAGCCATCGCGCCAGGGTCGGGGGCAACTGGGCATCGACCAAAAACTTCACCGACTGGCGACAAGCACGGGGTGATCAAGCTGAGCGGCGGCGTATTCCAGGCTCGCCTTGATATCGTCCGCCTCAAGGTCGGGATAGTCCGCGAGGATTTCCGCCTCGGGCACTCCAGCCGCAATGAGGTCGAGCACATCCTTCACCCGGATGCGCATCCCCCGAATGCAAGGCCGGCCGCCGCACTGGCTCGGGTTGAAGGTGATGCGCTCCATGTAGTTCATGCCGGCACGTTAGGCGCAGACCATGCCTTCCGCAAGGCTCGTATCTGGTCGTGTCAGCTCCCAGGCTGCGGTTTGTGGTGCCAGGGCAACTGGCGCTCGGGATCCTCTCGCCAACTCGTCATGGCATCATCGTGCTCCCGGATCGCCTCGATGCAACTCCGGATGCCGGAACGCGGAAGCCTTCGGAATGAACCGCTCATCGCCCAATTCCGGCGCTCCACCGCCGGCGACCGCAAGCCCCAAAGGCTGACCTCGTCGGAGCGGCTCGCCCTCAAGACGTGACGTCTTTAGATCGCCCGGCGCGCGAGAATTGCACCAACTGCGCCACTTTAGTGCGCCACTTTCGCCGTGGCAACCTCTACCAGAATCTCGTCGTATGTGACTTGGGCTGTTTTTTCACTGGCACAAGCAATAAAGACATATTTTGGCGCGGCCTCGCTCGGCATTGTATCCATATCAAAATTCGCAGTCGCAGTTTTTCCATCCTTGGTATAGGCTACAATTTCTCGACTGTCACCGACACGAGTTGAATTATCAATGTATATCCTTTTTGGATCCAAGTCAGCCAAATTGCAACGTTGAATCGAAGTAACAGAACCTGGTTTACAGGCACCAGAACTCGTTTCTATAGGAATCCTTGCTGACGTTATCGTAATAATGCCACGAACTATTTTCACTGACACAAACCTGCGGATTGTCAGAGGCCCGATTCGCTCGTCCCAAATGGAGTTTTTCCAAGTGTCGCCTTCACCCGACGCGTAGAGCACGCTGGCAAGTAAAAAAATATGGCCCATTGCGTTTTGGTAAAAAAGCCATAAACCATTGTCATATAATATATGTTAGTAAGTTTGCACTTTTAGGCGTTGGCGGGATTTATGTGAAATCACCGTCTCCTATTGCCAATTCCATTATAATCCTTTATAAACCATAAAACTTGAGGTGACTTGGCCATTCGCGATGGAACTTGAAGCATACCACATTTGGATTCCCGGTATGCGGCCAGTTGATACCTGCTGGAGTGTTGTAAGATATCACCCAATCTTGATGCCCCCCGTGCTAATGGGTCACTATCGATACCGAAAACAGAAAAGCCCGGAGGGGCCGATCCGACGAGGTCAGGCTTTGCGGTTTGTGATGCCGGCGCTCGGGATCCTCTCGCCATCTCGTCATGGCATCATCGTGCTCCCGGATCGCCTCGATGCAACTCCGGATGCCGGAACGCGGAAGCCTTCCGACTGAACCGCTCATCCCCAATTCCGGCGCCCCACCCGCCGGCTCGACCGCAAGCCCCAAAGGCAGACCCCTTCGGAGCGGCTTAGCTCGCAAATTCATGCCAATCCAAGCGCCTATATCAAACTTCCTGGCTTTTTGGTAGCCTGCTAATCGGCCAAACGTTCCGAAAATATCATAAAGACAAATGTCGCGCTCGCAGCAATCTCTCCTCTATTCCCAAATTGCTTGATAGGAGCGAATTTCCATTGCTTTACGACTTTTAAGGCAGCATCGCTCAATTCGCTTTGCGTCGCCCTGCCAGGCCTTATATCTCTAAGAGAGCCATCATTTTGCAATTTAAAAAGAATCTCGCATTGGCCTGTGACTCCCTGATTATACAATGATTCTGGATATCGCGGCAGCTGCAGTTCCCGCGGATGGACTTCCTCTGCCAAATGCAACTGCTTCGCCGTGATTTTTACGGCCACTCCGCATGCCGCCATTAATCCCTCGCCGCGGTCGGTAGTTACATGACCGACTACGGGCGAAGGAAACGATTGTGTATCGGTCGCACCTGGCAACGCGGCACAAATCAAAAAGAGAAACATTCCATATGATGTTGTCATAGATTATGGTCGTCCGAGCGACCCCAATGGCACAAGCAATGTTTGACCTCCAAAGGCCGATTCGACGGGGTCAGGCAAGATCCCGTCGGCATCAACCCTGCCTTGCGGCCAATTCTCAGTCGCCTTGATTCGTGCCCATCCGTGGCATCCGTGGTTAAAAATCGGCTGCCCGCCTGATTCTTTGCGCCCTTTTGCGGCTAACTGTTTCGCGGCTTCCTATTTTAACCACGGATTTCACGGATGGCACGGATGTTTGGTTCGTTGATTTCGTGCGTTTCG
>DASYDZ010000096.1:0-1998 GCA_036499305.1 Candidatus Didemnitutus sp. | reverse complement strand
GATTATCCGATCCTGGTGGGTCCGTCGCGGAAATCGTTTCTGGCGCAGGCCTCGGAAAGCGGGACGCTCTTTGGGACGGCGGCGGCCGTGGCGGCGGCTGTGCTGGGCGGTGCTCATATTGTGCGGGTGCACGATGTGAAGGAGATGCAGGCAGTCGTGCTCGTCGCCGAGGAAATTGCGCGGGCGGCGGCTCCAACGGTGGCGCCGGGTGCGGACGACAAGATTGTGGTGCGGGCGCGGACTCGCACGGGTCCGAATTTCGAGGCCGAGAAGCCGCGGCCTCCACGGCCGCCGGTATCGAAGCCGCGCGTTGTTGAACCCGTCGTAGAGCCTCTCGCCGAACCAATCGCACAGCCCTCCGGCGAAGAAATTGCCATTCCGCTCGCGGAAGAGGCGGTTCGTCCGGCGGCGGCGAGTGAGGTTCCGGCTCCGACTCCCCCGGTGCGCGGCACATTTATTCCGCGGGTGAATGATCGGGAAGCGCGTCCGCCGCGGGGCCGGTATCCGGATAGCGAGAAGCGCGATGGATCGCGGCCGCCGACTCGGCCGGCAACCCGGCCGTTCTCGCCTCGACGCTCTGAAGAACGATCGGGGCCACCGCCGCGCGGGCGGGATTTCCGGCCTGGACAAGGAGCCAAACGGCCGTTCGACAGGGACCGGCCGCCAGGGCGGAACGACGAGCGTCCACCACGACGGGATGATGGTGAGCGACCGCCACGGCGGAACGATCGCGAAGAGTATCGGCCCGCTGCCCGATCGGGACCGCGATCTGCACCGCCGCGATCTGGTCCACCGAGATCGGGACCACCTCGATCCGGACCACCTCGATCCGGACCGCCGCGAGCGCGCCGGGACGACGATCGGCCGCGGCCCTCCGGATTCAAGCCTGCTGGATTTAAACCGGGCGGACCGAAGCGGTCGTTTGATCGTGGCGGCGACACACGTGGGGAGCGTCCGCCGCGCCGGCCGGAGGGAGCCGGGGGGCCGAAGTCGGGGCCACCACGAGGCGGCAGGCCAGCCGGAGGGACAGAGCGTCCCCCGAAGCGTCCGTTTCGAAAACGGCCTTAGAGTGGTTTCACCAAAAGTGTGGGAAACGGCCTGATTTATTTGCCCGCGCGGGCGGCGAGGGCGCGATCGCAGAGGCGTCCCAGGGTCAGGAGCGCGCGATCGTGCGCTTCCGACCAGCGGTGGCCGCAGTTCATCCGGATGTAGTTTCGATACCGGCCCGTGGCGGAGAAGATCGTGCCCGGGAGTATGCTCACGTGCTCTGCCAGCGCGGCGTGATAGAGCTTCAACGCGTCGATACGGCGAGGCAACTGCACCCACAGCACGTAGCCTCCAGACGGGCGGCTGATGCGGGTGCCTTCGGGCAGGTAGCGGGCCGCGGCCTGGCGAACGGCATCCATCTGGCACACGAGCGAGGCGCGCAACCGCTTGAGATGGCGGTCGTAGGCGCCCGATTCGAGAAACTCCGCAACCACAATCTGCTGAAGCGACGGAGCGGCCATCGTCGTGAGCAGTTGCAGACGCTCGATCTCGGCGCGAAAACGTCCACCGGCCACCCAGCCGACGCGATACCCGGGCGACAGGATCTTGGAAAAAGAGGAGCAGAGCAGCACGGAGCCGGTGCGGTCGAATGATTTGGCGGTACGCGGGCGTGGACCCTCGAAGGCGAGGTCCGCGTAGATGTCGTCCTCGATCAGAGCGATGCCGGAACGTGCGATCAACTCGGCGAGAGCCTTCTTGTTTTCGTCGCGCATGATGAAGCCGAGCGGATTATGGCAGTTCGTCATCGTAATGCACGCTTTGACGCGGTGTTTGCGAATGGCGCGCTCCAGCTCGTTGAGATCGAGACCTTCCTGCGGATGGGTTGGGATCTCGATCACTTTCATTCCGAGCGCGGCGGCGCTGCCGAGAATGCCGAAGTAAGTAGGGTCTTCCACAGCGATCACATCGCCGGGACGCGCGACCGCGCGCAGACTGAGATTGATGGCGTCG
>DASYDZ010000095.1:0-20040 GCA_036499305.1 Candidatus Didemnitutus sp. | reverse complement strand
TTTCTCGTGAAGCGGGAGGTCCGCACGCGCGGAATCCTGCTCATCACGACCGACATGGGCCTCTGCGGCGGACTCAACGCCAATCTTTTCAAACTCGTGCTCGAGGTGAAGCCGCCGGCGAAATTCGTCGCCATCGGGCGCAAGGGCACGCAGTTCCTCAGCCGGACGAAACGCGATCTCATCGCCGACTTCAGTGTCAACGACTCGGTGCCCTTCAACAGCGTGAAGACCGTCGTCGAATTCATGATGAAGCTCTATCTCGAGGGCACGATCGACACGCTCGAGGTGATCTACTCCCGCTTCAAGAACACGCTGGTGCAGGAACCGATCATCCGGCCGCTGCTCCCGCTCACCAACGTGAAGGAATTCGTCCGGCAACTGCGGTCGAACTTCGACAGCCCGGTCTCGACGGCCGCGATGCCGGATAAATTCTCCGACGACCGCGACATGCTCTTCGAGCCGGGCGCCCAGCAGGTGCTCGAGGCGCTGCTCCCGTTCTACGTCAACCGCTACATTTACCAGCTCGTCCTCAGCGCCAAGGCGTCCGAGCACAGCTCCCGGATGGTCGCGATGAAAACCGCGAAGGACAACGCGACGAAGCTCATCGGCGATCTCACCCTCGAGTACAACAAGGCGCGGCAGGCCGGCATCACGCAGGAAATCCTCGAGATCGCCGCCGCGGCGTTCGCGGCCAACTGACGTAAAGGACTGAATTGCTGAAAGACCAAAAGGCTGAACCGATGAGCGCCACATGTTCCATCAGCACGGGAACCTTCGGCTTCGAACCCGCGAATTTGCGCGTCGCGTCATCTTCGTCTCTTTGCTTGGGCACCGCGC
The DNA here is from genome assembly GCA_036499305.1 of Candidatus Didemnitutus sp. Lineage (GTDB taxonomy): Bacteria > Verrucomicrobiota > Verrucomicrobiia > Opitutales > Opitutaceae > Didemnitutus. Next base: position 19,203 of record DASYDZ010000095.1, on the reverse strand, counting down.
TGAATAATCTTTCCGCGTTCCCGTCCTTCAGCCTTTCCCCGTCTCAATCCTTCCGCCCTTTTTCCCAATGAGCAACCAAGGCAAAATCGTCCAGGTGATCGGCGCCGTCGTCGACGTGCAATTCACCGAACACCACGTCCCGCCGATCTATCAGGCGCTGACCGTCGAGTTCACCGTCGCCGGCAAGAAGGAAGTGCTCACCCTCGAGGTGCAACAGCATCTCGGCGGAGGCCTCGTCCGCACGATTGCCATGTCGTCTTCGGAAGGCCTGGTTCGCGGAACGACCGTGACCGACACGGGCGCCCCGATCTCCGTCCCGGTGGGCGACGGCGTGCTCGGCCGCATCTTCAATGTCACCGGCGACCCCGTCGACCAGAAGGGACCCGTGCCGCACACGAAGAGGTATGCCATCCATCGCGAGGCCCCGAAGCTGGTCGATCAGGACGTCAAGGCGACGATCCTTGAGACCGGCATCAAGGTCATCGACCTGATCTGCCCGTTCGTGAAGGGCGGCAAGGTCGGCGCATTTGGCGGCGCGGGCGTCGGCAAGACGGTCGTCATCATGGAGCTCATCAACAACATCGCCAAGGCGCACGGCGGCTACTCCGTGTTCGCGGGCGTCGGCGAGCGCTCGCGCGAGGGCAACGACCTCTACCATGAAATGTCCGTCTCCAAGGTCATCAACCAGGACGACATTTCCAAGTCCAAGGTCGCGCTCGTGTACGGGCAGATGAACGAGCCCCCGGGCGCCCGCATGCGCGTCGCGCTGTCGGCCCTCGCGATGGCCGAATATTTCCGCGATGAAAAGAGCCAGGACGTGCTGCTGTTCATCGACAACATTTTCCGATTTTCACAGGCCGGCTCCGAGGTGTCCGCGCTGCTCGGGCGTTCGCCGTCGGCCGTCGGTTACCAGCCGACGCTCGCGAACGAGATGGGCATCCTCCAGGAGCGCATCACCTCGACGAAGAAGGGCTCGATCACGTCCTTTCAGGCGGTGTACGTGCCCGCGGACGACCTGACCGATCCGGCGCCGGCCAACACCTTCGCGCACCTCGACTCGACCATCGTGCTCGAACGGGCCATCGCCGAGCTCGGCATCTATCCGGCGGTCGATCCGCTCGCCTCCGTTTCCAAGGCTCTTCAGGCCGACATCGTGGGCGAGGAACATTACAAGGTCGCCCGCGAAGTGCAGCGCGTGCTGCAGCGCTACAAGGATCTGCAGGACATCATTGCCATTCTCGGCCTCGATGAACTGTCGCCCGAGGACAAGCTCACGGTCTACCGCGCCCGCAAGATCCAACGCTTTCTCTCGCAGCCATTCCACGTGGCGGAGGTGTTCACCGGCACCGCCGGCAAATACGTGTCGGTCAAGGACACCGTTCGCGGATTCAAGATGATCCTCGAGGGGCAGCTCGATGATGTCACCGAGACCGACTTCTATATGAAGGGCGGCATCGACGAAGTCCTGGCCGCCGCCGGGAAGAAATAATTCAGCAGAAGGAGCGAGAACCCAGAAGCGACGAGCGAGCATTCAGATACCCACGGCGCTCACGCGATGTTTTCTACTCACTGCTCACTACCCGCTACTAGAATTCAGCGCCCATGCCTCTCACTCTCGAAATCGTCACTCCCGACGCGAAGGTGTATTCCAGCATCATCGACTCCGTCGTCATTCCGACAGTTGAAGGTGAGATTGGGGTATTGCCCGGCCACATCCCGCTGCTAACCCAGGTGGAACATGGCGAGCTGCGGGTGGCCAAGGGAAATTCCACTGAGTATCTCGCTGTCAGCGATGGCTTTGCCCAAATCGAAGGCGATAGCATCCGCGTGCTGGTCGAAAATGCCATTTCCGAGGAAAAGATCGACGCCAACGCGGTCGAAGCCGCCATGGCCCGGGCAGAGAAGCAGTTGCGTGAGGCCACAACGATGGATCCCCAGCAGATGGAGCACCTGCATAGCCTCGTCCGTTACTCGGGAGTCCAGTTGGCCCTCAAACGTCGGCGACACTAGTTTGCGGCGGCGCGTTGATCTCTATCGCCCGGAATTTGCTTTGCTTATCTTCTGATACCGAGTCTCAATTCAATTAGTGTCCACCTCGCCATCCTTCCCGTCTCCATTGTGCCAGCTCCCGGTGGGCGCCACAGGCCGGGTTTGCGCCATCAAGGGCGACGCGGACTTCTGCCAGCGAATCCGCGAGATGGGCTTCAGCGAGGCAACGCTGGTGACCAAGGTCTCCGGCAGCAGCACGAGCCTTTGCCAGGTCAACGGCACGCGGATCGGCCTCAGCCACGCCGCGGCGATGAACATCCTCGTCGAGCGCATCGGCCGGCTGCGCTAGGATTGAGCCATGCCGGACGCGCAGAAACTCTCCGGGTTGAACATCGGCGCCAGCGGACGCGTGAAGGAGCTGCCGCGCACCGGCACCGCCTTCGTTCGCCTGCGGGAAATGGGTCTGCTGCCCGGCACCGCCGTCACGCTGGTGCGAGCCGCCCCGATGGGCGATCCGCTTGAGATCCGGGTGCGCGGTTACCACTTGTCGCTTCGTCGCGAAGAGGCGGAGCAGATCACCCTCGAGGGCTAGGCCATGCCTGAGATCCCGCCGCATGTCCTGCCGCCCGGCCGGAAGCGCCCGGTCGCCGCGCCGCCGCGAACTCCCGTCTACGCCGTGGTCGGGAATCCGAACTGCGGAAAGAGCACGCTGTTCAACGCGCTCACCGGCCTGAAACAAAAGATCGGCAACTATCCCGGCGTCACCGTCGAGAAAAAGATGGGCGAGACCTACTCGCAGCACGGGCGCCCCATCAAGATCATCGATCTGCCCGGAGCCTATTCGCTCGCCGCCCGCTCGCCGGACGAAGCGGTCACGCGCGACGTTCTCCTCGGCCGCCGCGCCGACACGCCTCAACCCGACCGCATCCTTTGCGTGCTCGACGCCGCCAATCTCGAGCGAAATTTCTATCTTTTGCACCAGGTTCTCGACCTTGGCCGGCCCGTCATCGTCGTGCTGAACATGATGGACCTCGCCACGTCGTCCGGCCTGACGATCCATGCCGCGCGGCTGGAAAAGAAACTCGGCGTACCCGTCATCCCGTGCGAGGCGGTCAACGGCAAGGGACTGGTCGAACTGAAGCTCGCGATGAGCCGCACGGAGCTTTCGCTCGCCCGGCACAGTTGGGACGTCCCCGCGCCGATCGCCCCGGCGGTCGCGGATCTTCAGGCCGCGCTGGTCCAGCAGGACGGACGCGCTCATCTCGTCGCCCGGGCCGAGGCCCTGCTCCTTCTTACGGATGCCGACAGCGTCCGCGTGGCCGGATCGGCGCCGCTCAGCGCGCGCACGCAGGAAGTGCTGGCGCATTGGCGCGGTCGCTGGGAGCGGGAGGGCACCGATTGGGCGGGCACCCTGGTGGGAAGTCGCTACGACGAGATCGGCCGGATTTGCGCCGAGGTGGTGCAGCAGACCCGCATCGTCGGCCCCACGGCTTCCGACCGGATCGATGCCATCGCCGTGCACCCGGTCTGGGGCTGGTTGGTCCTGGGTTCGGTCATGACCCTGCTCTTCCTGTCCATCTTCACGCTGGCGGAATACCCGATGGACTGGATCGACGTCCACGTGTCGGCCCTCAGCACCTGGATGAAGGGCGCGATGCCCCGTGGGCTTTTGCGCGATCTCCTGACCGACGGGGTCATCTCCGGCGTGGGCGGCGTGGTGACCTTCCTGCCGCAGATCCTGATTCTGTTTTTCTTCATCGGGCTTCTCGAAAACACCGGCTACATGGCGCGCGCGGCGTTCATCATGGATCGCCTGATGAGCCGGGTCGGCCTCAACGGGAAATCGTTCATCCCGATGCTCAGCTCGTACGCCTGCGCGATCCCGGGCATCATGGCGACCCGCACGATCGAGCAGCCGAAGGACCGGTTGGTCACGATCCTGGTCGCGCCGCTGATGAGCTGCTCCGCGCGGCTGCCGGTCTACCTGCTCATGATCGCGGCGCTGCTGCCATCCGGCGATGTCTCCGTCCCGACCAAGGTCGGGCTCATGCTGTTGATGTACGCGCTCGGCACCGGTGGCGCGTTCGGATTCGCCTGGCTGTTCAAACGCACGCTCCTGAGGGGCGAACCGCCGGTGATGATCATGGAACTGCCGCCTTACCGGATGCCGCGCCTGAAGGATGTCGCCCAACACATGGTTGAGCGCGCAGGGATTTTTCTCCGGAAGGCCGGCACGGTGATTCTTGCGATCAGCATTGTTCTCTGGGCGCTTTCCGCGTTTCCCCACGATCCCGATCCGAACGCGACGCCCACGCAACAGGTCGAGTACAGCTACGCGGGCCGGGCCGGGCGCGCGATCGAGCCGGTGATCAAGCCGCTCGGCTTCGACTGGCGCATCGGGATCGGCCTGATCTCCTCGATGGCGGCCCGCGAGGTATTTGTCAGCTCGATGGCCGTCGTCTTCAGCGTCGACCATTTCGAGGGCGGCAAGAACGCCGACGTCACGCCGCTGCGCGACTCGCTGGCCGCGGCCCACTGGCCCGACGGCCGTCGCCTCTTCACGCCGCTCGTTTGCCTTACGCTGATGGTGTATTATGTTTTCGCCATGCAATGCATGAGCACCCTGGCCGTCGTGAAGCGCGAGACCAACGGCTGGAAATGGCCGCTGTTCCAGTTCGCCTACATGACCGGCACCGCGTGGATCGTGTGCTTCCTGATTTACCAAATCGGCCGCGCGCTCGGCTACGGCGCCTGATTTCCCCATGTCCGCCACACTTCAGACCGTCATTGCTCTCGCCGCCGTTGCCGCCGCGTTGGTCTACTTGGTGAGTCTGGCGATCCGCAAACGCCGCCAGCCCGGCTGTGGCGACAACTGCGGGGCCGTCAGCCCCGAAGTCAAGCGCCTGCAGGCGCGGCTGAGGCGCTGAGCGGGGATCATTGCCGTTAAGCCAAGGTGGAACCGGACCTCCGGGCCGGTTCTCCCATGAAAGTCTTGCGAACCCGCCCGGAGGTCGGGTTCCACCATTCAGTACACGTCTTGTTACTCGCAAGAGCACATCCAACTGCATGAGTCCGGCTGAGCCTGGCCTTGCCGTTGGGTGGGCGTCGGTGTCCCGACCGACACTGACCGGCAATCGGGACGCTAACGGCCACCTTTGGATGCTCTCGCATTGGCGCGCCCGAGATGCACCGCAAAAATCATCGCCAGCCGTGGAGCGTTTCGCAAAATACGGAATCCATGGGACACATACACGACGTCCGCATGCGGGTGCGGGGCGAACTTGAGGCGGGTGAGGGATTGCGAAAGTTCGGCAGTGGATGGATCAGCGGCGTTCTCGGTCTGGTCCTCGGCGTGGCCGGATTTTTTCTCGTGGTCTCACTTCGGCTCCCCGGCGCCTTCTCGATGCCGGAGATCCGCGCTCTGCACGCGCAGGCCTGGTTTCGCCTCGTGATCCATCTGATCCTGCTCGCCGGATTCGCTTTGTCGGCCCTGAGCCTGGCTCTGCGGCGGGACCGGATTCTGGGGACGATGGGGGTTGTGCTGGCCTTGCTCGCCGCCCTGATCGGCGGCTCACGGTCCGGGGCGCTGGCTTCGGACCCGGCGCCGCTCTTCCTGGGGCTCGACTTCTTCGTGCTCAACGTGCTTTTCACCGGGTTCCTCTTCATCCCGGTCGAGCGAATCTTTCCGCATCGCGACGAGCAGGCGGTCTTTCGCGAGGAATGGCGCGAGGATCTTTTCTATTACCTCATCAGCAGCATGCTGGTGCAGATCCTGACGTTCCTCACCTTTGCTCCGGCGCAAGCGATCCTGGCCTTCGCGCCGCTGACCGGCATCCGGTCCTGGGTGGGCGGCCTGCCTTTCGTGGCACAATTTCTTGCCATCATGTTCCTCACCGACCTCGTGCAATACTGGGTCCACCGGGCGTTTCACCGCGTTCCCTGGCTCTGGCATTTTCATGCCGTGCACCATTCCGCGCGCAGCATGGACTGGATGGCGGGCGCGCGCATGCATTTCTTCGAGATTCTCGCCCTGCGCAGCACCACCGTCATTCCCATGTACGTGCTCGGCTTCAGCGCGTCCGCGATGAACAGCTACATTTTTCTCGTCTACCTGTATTCGACGTTTGTCCACGCAAACCTTGGCTGGCGATTCCCGCTGGTTGAAAAAATTCTTGTGACGCCGCGCTTCCACCATTGGCACCACGGCATCGAGCGCGAAGCCATCGACGTGAATTTCGCCATCCATTTTCCGCTGCTGGACCGGGTTTTTGGCACCCACCATCTTCCGAAGGATCAGTGGCCTTCCGGCTACGGCATCGAAGGACACCCGGTGCCGCATGGCTACTTCGAACAGTTCAAACATCCCTTCCGCCGGAAAAAGCCGGATGCCGGGGCGGCGCCCGAAAACGCCTGACGTCGCGTCTCCGTCACGTCCCGCGCCGATTCCCGTAGAGCTCGATGTGCAGGCGCGGCGCGAAACGATAGCCGCGGTCGCGGCAGAGATCGGCCAGCCACGCCGCCCGCGCGCGCAGGATTTCGAGCGATGTTCCTTCAGGCATCAGCAGCACCTTCGAGGGTGGAATCTCCATTCCGATCTCGCCGAGCAGGCCTTCGATTTCCTCAAGATCGGCGGGCTGGGCCACGACAAACTTCAACTGGTAGTCGTATCGCTGCAGCCACTCGCGAACCACCTGCGGCTGCCAGCGCAATCGTTCGTGTTTCAGCCGCCAGGTCTCGTCGAGGCGGTCATCCGGAGCGGAGTTCGCCAGTTTCGGGCTCAGCGATGCCAGGTCGCAGGCAATACCGTCGGGCGCGATCGTCGCGGCAGTTTCGATCGTGACGTGATACCCGGGCTCCCGCAATCGCGCGGCGAGTTCGCGAATCTCCGGCGCGATCATCGGCTCGCCGCCGGTCAGCACGACATGACGGGCCGGATGCCGGCGAACTTCGGCGATGATGTCGGCGACATCCCGCCCCGTGCCTTCCGGATTCCATGAAGCGTAGGGCGTGTCACACCAGTTGCAGCGCAGGTTGCACCCGCTGGTGCGAACGAAGACCGACGGCACGCCGGCGAGGCTGCCTTCGCCCTGCAGCGAATAAAAAATCTCCGAGATCAGCATGGGTGGTGCCCGCGGCCGCCGGCTCAGGACCGCGCCGGATGCGCCGGCAGGGGAGGGGTCTCCGCGTAGATGGTGGGATCGCGCAGGCCGGCGTCGCGAAACGCCTCGCGCCGCTCGACGCAGGTCCCGCATTTGCCGCAATGAACTTCACCGCCTTTGTAGCACGACCAGGTCTGCGCAAAGTCGACGCCGAGCCGCGTCCCTTCCGACGCAATCTGCGCCTTGGTCAGGTCGATGAACGGCCGGAGGAGCTGGATCGCGGCGTAGGTTCCGCAACGCATCGCGTCGCCCATCGCGCGCATGAAATCCTCCCGGCAATCAGGATAAATCGTGTGGTCGCCCGTGTGGGCGGCGATCACCAGGCCCGCCGCACCCTGGCTTTCCGCCAGTCCGGCGGCCAGCGCCAGCATGATGCCATTGCGGAACGGCACCACCGTGCGCCGCATGTTCTCGTCCGCATAGTGCCCTTCGGGAATGTCGCCGCCGTTCTTCAGCAGGTCCGATTTGAAATTCTCCCCGATGAACGGCAGCGCGATCACCGTATGCGTGGCACCGACCAGCGCGGCGTGCTTCGCCGCGAACGGAATCTCCCGGTGATTGTGCTTCGCGCCGTAATCAAACGAGACCACTCCGCGCACGGCGTGACCCGTCCGCGCCCAATGCAGCGCGGTCACCGAATCCATTCCACCGGAACACAGGACGAGGACTTTCACCCCGGCAATGCGTCAAAAGTGAAGCCCCGGTGCAAGAAAAGTCCTGCCCTTTGTGGCCGGAATATAAATCATGCCCGTTCATGACCCGCCCGCTTGTCGTCGCGCACCGCGGTGCCTCGGCCGAAGCCCCGGAGAACACCCTCCCGGCATTTCGGCGTGCCGTCGCGATCGGGGTCGATGCAATCGAACTCGATGTGCAGACCACGGCCGACGGAGTGCCGGTGGTTTTTCACGACTTTGATCTCCATCGCCTCACCGGGAATCGCGGGCGCATGGCGAAGTTCAATTGGTCGGAGCTGCGCAAGCTCCGGGTCGCGCAGCGGGAGCGAATTCCCTGCCTCCGCGAGGTTTTGCGGGCGGTCGACGGGAAGGTGGTCGTGCAGATCGAACTGAAGAAAGGAGTCTCGGTCGCGCCGGTGGTCGCCGCCATCCGTTCGGCCCGGGCTTCGTCGCGCGTCATCCTGGCATCCTTCGAACCGGATCTGCTCCGAGATTCCCTTGCGCTCGCGCCCCGGATTCCGCGGATGCTGATCAACGCGGGACGCTGCGCCGCCGGGCTGCTGCGGCGCCGCCTGCGCCGGCTGCGCGCCATCGGCCTGAGCGTCGACCATCGTGCGGTTCACGGCGCCGCCTGGATGGCGGGATTCCGGCGCGAGGGATTTGCGGTCTGGACCTGGACCGTCAACCGGCCCTCGACGATGCGCCGGCTCCTGCGCACCGGGGTCGACGGCCTGGTGTCCGATAATCCAGCCTTGCTGCGGCGCGAGGTTCGCCTTTTTTCTTCCACCTTCCCAGTCGTCCGTGGGCGGACGAAACGAGATGATTATCCTGCACGATCCACGCTGCGCTGATTACGGCTCCTCGATGCGTCCGGAGCAGCCATCGCGGGTTATCCGGAGCGCCGAGTTCCTGAAAGAGCGGCACCCCGGCTGGGAATGGCGCCTCCCGTCAACGCCGGACGAAGCGGTCCTGCTCGCCGGCCACACCCCGGCGCTGGTCGCCCGCATCGGGCACGCGCCTGATATCGACGAGGACACCCCTTTTTTTCCGGAGATCGCCGACCACGCCCGGCGCGCCGTCGGGGCCGCGCTCGATGCGACCCAGCTCGCCCTCTCCGGCCGGCGTTCCTTTGCGCTCATGCGACCGCCCGGCCACCACTGCACCCGCGGGCGCGCCATGGGTTTCTGCTACCTCAACCAGATCGCATTGGCCGCCTTGGACGCCGCCGGCCGGGGCGCGCGCGTCGCCGTGTGGGATTTCGACGCCCATCACGGAAATGGGACCGAGGACATTCTCGAGGGCCGGCCGGGATTTCTCTTCGCCTCGGTCCACCAATATCCCGGTTACCCGGGGACGGGCACGCGATCGACGCCGACCTGCCGCAATTTTCCCGTCCCGCCGCACACCCCGCGCGACGCCCATCGGAACGCCCTTGCCCGGAGCTGGGCGGACGTGCTCGCATTCCGTCCGGACGTTATCCTTGTTTCCGCCGGTTTTGACGCCTACGTCGAGGACCCGATCACGGAAATGACCCTGGAGGCCGACGATTTTGCCGAACTCGGCCGGTGGTTGCGCCAGGCGGGCCGGCCGGCCGCCGCGATCCTTGAAGGCGGGTACAGCACGGACCTGCCGGCCCTGATTGACGTTTTTCTTTCCGCGTGGGACAACTGAAACCGGACTGTCGCTTGAAATCCATTCCGCACTACCAACTCGTTTCCACGCCCGACCAGGTGGGCGCCCTCTACGCTGCCATCGATCGCGTCCCGGAGATCGCGCTCGACACCGAGGCCGACAATCTTTTCCGCTACAAGACCAAGGTCTGCCTGCTGCAGATCCAGGCCGGAACCGAGATCTACCTGGTCGACATGGTGGCCGACCTGCCGCTCGCCGATCTCTGGCCGCGCCTCGAAAATCGGCATCTGGTCATGCACGGAAGCGACTACGATCTCCGACTGCTGCGCGAACTCTGCGGCTTTCATCCGCGAAGCCTGTTCGACACCATGTTTGCCGCCCAACTACTGAACATTCCCCGGTTCGGGCTGGCCGCGTTGCTGGAGCAGTTTTTTTCCATCCAGCTCGACAAGGACCATCAGAAGGCCAACTGGTCGAAGCGTCCGCTGACGAAGGATCTGCTGGACTATGCCGCGCTCGACGTTTTCCACCTGCCGGCGTTGCGTGACGTATTGACCGAGAAGCTGCGCGAGCTCGGCCGGCTGGATTGGCTGGACCAGAAATGCCAGTGGCAGATCGAGGTCGCGGGCGAAGGCTTCGCTGGCGCTGATGACTCGGCCTGGCGCATCGGGGGTTCGGAAAAATTGCGCGGCCGGGGCCTGGCCGTCCTGTTTTCCGTCTGGCGATGGCGCGAAGGTTGGGCGGAGAAGCTCAATACTCCCCCCTTCAAGGTCACGGGCAACGAACTCCTGATGCGCGTGGCCCGCGCCGCGGAGGAAGGTGCATCCGCGGACCAGGCGATGCAGGTGAACCTCGGTCGCCGCCACGAGCGCCTTTTTCCCAGCCTGGCCGCCGCCGTGCGCGACGGATACGCGATCGATCCGTCGTCGCTGCCGCGCCGGGAGCGCCGGCGCGACTACGCTCCGCTCACGCCGCACGAGCTGGCCCGCCAGGACCGCCTTAAAGCCGTCCGGGATCGAATCGCCCTCGGGCTCAATCTCGACCCGACCCTGCTGGCGACCCGCTCCCAGCTTGTCCAGGTCGCGCGCAATCCCGCATCGATTGGCGAGGCTTTGCTGCCCTGGCAGGCCTTTCTGCTCAATTCCGATTCCACCTGGCAGGGCTGAGCGGATTCATGCCGTCGGAATGGATGCGTCGCGGTCCAGGCTCCTGCGCGGCACGCCGCATCCGGCGATCGGCGTCCTGCCGCGCCGGCAGCTTTTCGCTTCCACCGCGGCACTCGCGCATTTCCCCTCGGTGCCATGAGCCCGGCTGATTCCGCTGTCGTGTCCGATTCCGCCAACATCGCGCGCCACTTGCCGCTGATGGCGGACCGCCAGCCGGACCGCCCCGCCATCAAGGTCCCGCGCGGCACCTCGCGGGATGGCTCGATCAACCACCTGGTGTTGTCGTACGCCGAATTCGATCGCGAAGCGCAATCGTGGAGGGCGCACCTGGCGGCCCGGGGGGTCAGGCGCGGTGACCGGGTTCTCGTCATGGTCCGTCAGGGCCTTCCCCTGGTCGCGTCGGTATTCGCTCTTTTCCAGCTCGGCGCGGTGCCGGTCATCATCGATCCCGGAATGGGGCGGGCGAACTTCCTCTCGTGCGTCGCGAGCGCCCGGCCGCGCGTCCTGCTCGGCATTCCCGTCGCGCAATTGCTCGGCCACGTCTTTCGCTCCGCGTTTCGGTCGGTCGAGACGCGGATCTGGGTCAGCGGCCGGGCGACGGCGCGCGCACCCGCCGGGGCACCCGGCGTTGACGCGGTCGCCACCGCATCCGATGAGCTCGCCGCCGTGCTGTTCACCAGCGGATCGACCGGCGCGCCCAAGGGAGTCTGTTACGAGCACGGCATGTTCGACGCGCAGGTTCGGATGATCCGTGAGGCCTATGCGATCGAACCCGGCGAGATCGATCTCCCGCTTCTTCCGATCTTCGCGCTCTTCGCGCCGGCGCTGGGCCTCACCTCCGTGATCCCGGACTTCGACCCCGGCCGGCCGGCCTCGCTCGCGCCCCAACGCATCGTCACCGCCATCCGTCAGGAGAGCATTACGATGTCGTTCGGTTCCCCGACATTGTGGCGGCTGATATTCGATTACTGCCTCGCCCGCGGGATCACCCTGCCGTCCATCCGCCGGATCCTGTGCGCCGGCGCACCGGTCCCCGCCTCGCTCTGGGCCGACGCTGCCCGCGTCATCCCGAACGGCGTGCTGCACAGTCCCTACGGAGCGACCGAGATGTTGCCGGTGGCCAGCGTATCGTCGCGCGAAATCGAACAGCGGCCCGGCTCGGGCGCGCTGGTCGGGCGTCCGCTGGCGCCGAACCGGATTCGCATCATCCGCCCGGAAACCGGACCGATCGCCGATCTCGCCGGAACGACCGAGCTGCCGATCGGAGAGGTCGGTGAAATCATCGCGACCGGTCCGACCACCACCAGGGTCTATGACGCCCGTCCGGATGCAACCGCGGCCGCCAAGATTGCCGACGGGAAAACAGTCTGGCACCGCCTCGGTGACGCCGGCCGGATCGACTCGGACGGACGGTTGTGGTTTTGCGGTCGGCTGGCCGAGCGGGTCGGGACCGCCGAGGGCGTCATCGACACCGAGCCATGCGAGCAATTCTTCCGCAGCCTGGCCGGGGTCCGCCGCTGCGCGCTGGTCGGGCTGGGGCCGGCCGGGCGGCAGGAACCGGTCCTGGTGGTCGAGCCGACCGATTTCGAACTCGCCTCCGCCGAAACGGCCGCCGCCCTGCGTGTGATCGCGCGCGCGCAGCCGCTGACCGGGGCGATACGAAAATTCTATTTTCACCCCTCGCTTCCGGTCGACGTCCGCCACAATGCCAAGATCCACCGCCTTGCGCTCGCGCGCTGGGCGGCCACCGCCCGCTCTTGGGAGCCCCCCGACCCATGAGCTCCGATGCGGTCTTCCTGACCGGCGCGAGTGGGTTCATCGGCGGCCGGCTCGCGCGCCGGTTGTTGGAGTCCGGGCGGAACGTCCGCGTGCTTTCGCGGCGACCACTGCCCGAGCTGGAACGAGCCGGTGCACACGTGATTCCCGGTGACCTCGATGCCGTGTCTGCGCTCCAACAAGGCTGCACAGGCGCGGGCACCGTTTTCCATGTCGCCGGCCGCGTCGGCGTCTGGGGCCCGGAGAGGGAGTTCCGACGGGTCAATGTCGCCGGGACGCAGAATCTTCTCGGCGCGGCCCGTGCGGCCGGCGTGCGGCGGTTTGTTTTCACCAGTTCGCCGAGCGTTGTCTACTCCGGCGGCGACCTGGCCGGCGTGGACGAGTCGGTGCCGCTCTGCACCGCCGCGCCATCGCCCTATCCCATCACCAAGGCCGCCGCGGAGCGGCTCGTCCTCGGCGCGCACGGACAGGACCTGGCCGCGGTCGCCCTCCGTCCGCATCTGGTTTGGGGGCCGGGCGACACCCATATTGTCCCCCGCGTGCTCGACCGCGCGCGTCGCGGCCGACTGCGCATTGTCGGGCATGGGCGAAACCGCGTCGATTGCACGCACATCGAAAACGTGGTCGACGCCCACATGCTCGCCGAGCGCGCGCTCATGTCGCCGGGCGCTCCCGTGGGAGGGAAGGCCTATTTCATCACGAACGGCGAGCCCGTGGTTCTTTGGGATTGGATCAACGAGCTCCTGCGCGGCGTCGGTCTTCCCGAAGTTACCAGGCGGGTGTCGCGGGCCGGTGCGTCGCGGGCCGGCTTCGCGCTCGAGACTGCCTGGCGGCTGTTGCGGCTGCGGGGCGAGCCTCCGATGACCCGCTTCATCGCCAGCGAAATGGCGACCGACCACTGGTTCGACATTTCCGCGGCGCGACGCGATCTCGGTTATGTTCCCCGCGTCACCATGGCCGAAGGTACGCAGGACTTGATCGAGCGACTGCGCGCGAATCCGCGCCCGCAATTGTAGGGCGGGATTTCCAAATCCCGCCAAGGCCGGCGGCCTTCGGCCCATTCGACGGGCTCAGCCGGACTCATGCAGTTGAGCCGAGGTGGAACCGGACCTCCCCGTTCGACAGGCTCAGGGCCCCGAGCGAGGTCGAGGGGCGGGCCGGTTTTCCTCTGAAAGTCTCGCGAACCCGCCCGGAGGTCGGGTTCCACCATTCATTACGCGTCCCGTCATTCGAAAGAGCGGATCCAACGGCATGAGTCCGGCTCAGGGCTCGAGATGACGCCCGCCAATGCGGACGTTTGCGGCTATTTCGTTCGAGCGGCACCGCTCCGCTGGCGCACGGCCTCGAACAGCGTGATGATCGTGGCCATCGCAACGTTGAGTGAATCCGCCTGGCCGGCCATCGGAATGCGCACCGGCAGGTCGCAGTTTTTCAGCCAGAAGTCGCTCAGGCCATATTGCTCGCTGCCCATCACGATGGCGAGCGGGCCGCGCAGGTCCGAGTCGGTATAAAGATTTGCGGCCGCCGGCGTGGTCGCGACGAGGCGGACGCCCCGCTCGCGCAGCCAGGCGTGGACCTCCGCGGACTCCGCCACGACGACGGGCACGGAAAAAAGCACGCCGGTCGACGAGCGCACGACATTGGGGTTGAACAGATCGGTGACGGCGTCGCATACGATCACGCCGTCGACCCCGGCCGCATCGGCGCTGCGCAAAATGGTGCCAAGGTTTCCGGGTTTCTCGATTGATTCGACCACGAGAAAAAATGGCGGCCGGCCGTCGGGTGGCGCCACGAGATCCGCCAGCGTGCGTCGCCATTGTTTGGCCACCGCGAGAAGCCCATCGGGACGGTCGCGATACGAACATTTCGCAAAGGCCTCCCTGGACAGCTCGAACAACGCCGCGCCCGCCTCGCGGGCCGCCTCGATCAGCGCCGGTTCGTTTTCGCCCAGAAACCACTCGGGGCAGTAATACAGCTCTGTGGGCACTACCCGGCGCTCCAGCGCGCGTCGCAGCTCGCGATATCCTTCGATGAGGAAAAGCGCGGCCTCGTCGCGCTCCCGCCGTTCCCGCAGGCGCACCAGGTTCTTCACTCTCGGATTCTGCAGGCTGGTGATTTTTTCAGAGGGAACGCCCACGGAACACACGGAATACACGGAAACATCCCGCAGCAATTGCCTTTTGCCACCCCTTCTATGTGTTCTGTGTGTTCCGTGGGACAAAAGAAGAAATTCAACGACCATCCGTTCCCGTATCACGCCGAGATCGAACTCGAGGTATCCACCTTGACCAATCACGGTTTGGGCCTCGGCCGGGTGCCTCTGCCGGAGGCGCCGCTCCTGACTTCCGGATCCGACCCCTCCGGAGGCTGGGTGATCATGGTTCCATTCACTCTGCCGGGAGAAAAGGTCCGGGTGCGCGTCTATCGCAATCACAAGAACTATTCCGAAGCGGACCTGGTGGCGGTGCTGGTGCCCTCGCCGCATCGCGTCGAGGCCGCGTGCCCGCTGTTCGGACGCTGCGGTGGCTGCCAATACCAGCACCTCGGCTACGCGGAACAGCTTAATTGGAAGCGGCGCCAGGTCGCCGAACTCCTGCAGCACCTCGCCGGCATCGGGCATTCCGTTGATCCCGTGGTGCCGTCTCCCCGTCAATTGGGGTACCGGTCAAAGATCACGCCACACTTTCAGGTCGGTTCGTCGCCGCGTGCTCCGGCCGACACCCCGATCGGCTTCCTGCGTCAGGGATCCCGGTTCGACCTGGTTGATGTGTCGCGCTGCCCGATCGCCACGGATGCGATCAATGCGCGGCTGCCCGAAGTGCGCGAGAAAGTCCGCGCACGTCTCGCCGCCGGCGAGTATGAACGCGGAGCCACGATGCTCCTGCGGGATGCCGGCGGGGGCGTGACCACCGATTACGACGCCGTGATCACCGAGGAAGTCGCGCTCGACGATGGGGGCCCGCTTCGGCTTCGCTTCCTGGCGCGGGATTTTTTTCAGAACAATCCCTTCATCCTGCCGGCCTTCGTGCGGCATGTGCGCGACGAGGCCGCCGCCAGCGGCGCGCATTTCCTCGTCGATGCGTACTGCGGCAGCGGGTTGTTCGCGCTCGCCTGCGCGCCCCGCTTCACCCAGGTGGCCGGGGTCGAACTCAGCGCGTCGTCGGTGCGGTTTGCCCGCGAGAATGCCGCGGCGAACAGCATCGGCAACGCCACCTTCCTGCCGGGCGACGCGGCGGCAATCTTTGCGGGGCTTTCATTTCCCGCCACCGACACCGCGGTCGTGATCGATCCCCCGCGGAGAGGCTGCGACGAGACCTTCCTCAATCAGTTGTTCGCCTTTGGCCCGCGCGCCGTCGTCTATGTGTCGTGCGACCCGGCCACGCAGATGCGGGACCTGAAGTTCTTTCTCGCCCAGGGCTATGCGGTCAGGCGCGTGCAACCATTCGATCTCTTTCCGCAGACCCGGCATCTCGAGTGTGTGATCACGCTGGCCGGGCCGGGATCGACTTAGCCGGACCATGCAATTGAACACTCGATTGGCTCTGTGAAGCGGCGAATCAAATGGTGGAGCGTGTTGTCCTCAACGCGCTTCGGTTCGCGAACGTGTTGAGACAACACGTTCCACCCCCAACGGCGTGAGTCCGGCTTGGCCGGAGCGCTGCAATAGAAGCTGGTTTTGCTCCAGGATCGACAGGTCCTTTGGTGGTCGCCGATTTCCGCATCGGCGACAGAGGCGTCGGTATGGAAACCGACGCCCACCCACTGCATCGTTCCGGCTTAGCTGCCGGCTTAGCTGCCGATCCGCCGGGCGCCAGCTTTCGCGAGTCCGGGCCTCGCGGGGACCGGGGGCGGCCTGGGCGCGGTTGCGATCAGGTGCCGTACAGGCGGTCGCCAAAGTCGCCGAGCCCCGGAAGGATGTATTTGCGGGAGTTCAGCGTGCGGTCCAGCGCGCCGGTGTAGATCGGCACCTCGGGATGCGCCTTCTCCACGACGGCCACGCCTTCGGGGGCCGCCACGATGCAGACATACGCCGGCGATTTGGCCCCGGCGGCCTTCACAACGTCGAGCGCCTGCGCCGCCGAGCCGCCGGTGGCGAGCATCGGATCGATCACGAGCACGCGTTTGCCCTGCAGCGGGGGCAGCTTGCAATAATAGCTCCGGGCCACGGCGGTCTCATGGTCACGTTCGAGTCCGATATATCCGACCGACACGTCCGGAAAAACATCGAGGAACGGCTGCACCATGCCGAGCCCGGCGCGCAGGATGGGCACGATCACGAGTTCCTCGGCCAGCACGCGGCCGGTGTGCGGCGCCAGGGGCGTGTCGACGCGCTTTTCGACGGTGGCCAGGTCCCGCGTGGCCTCCAGTGCAAGCAGCAGCGAGATCTGGTAGCTCAATGTGCGAAACAGGACCGGCTTGGTGGTCTGGTCGCGCAGGTGGGTCATCACATGGTCAGCCAGCGGATGTTCGAGGATGTGCAATGGCATGGGGCGGCGGAAAACCCAACGATGCCAGAGGAGTGCGGTTTTCCCAACAGCAAAACATCCGGCCGGCATCGGGCCCGAGAGCCTATGCGTCGTGATCCCACCGGGCCCTTCGGACCCGGCTACAATGCCCCCTGGCGTTCCAGTCCGTGGATCGGTGTAGCCGGGGGCGGCAGACCCCGGACCGAGCGCGACGCAACGCCGCGACAATCGAACGGAACCATGCACTTACCATCGCGGAGTCACTGACGGGGAGCGCACGATTGCTGGAATTGCGAAGGCCGAAGGCAAGCGCCTGACGTATCGCCCATTTACCCGAGGCTTGAACGAACTCCCAAAAAGTGTACAGTAACACTAGATTTGGATTCGATTCCCGAGCTACCGGCGGGGATCGGACCCGTTTCTTTCCCTTCCAGGGGGAACGTTTTCGCCGGCAATTAAACTACGGTAGCGGGTGCCTCGGTGCCTGATCGGTCGGTTTGGAATCGGCCCGGCGGGTTGTGGAGGCCCGCCTTCGGTCACTGAGGTCTTAAATTCCCCCAGTCGTGTTTCCGCACGCTGGGGGAAAATTTTTAAAGAACAGCTTTCGTCGTGAGGGACGAAAATACGGTGTCAAGTTTGGGGCCGAAATTTCTGGCCGTCGGATTTTATCACGCGGAAACAGGCCAAATAGGTAGAATCAGTTCTTTTTCGGGGTGACGTTGAACTGGAAATCGATCCAGCCGGTTACCCGGTCCGCCTCCGCCCTGGTCATGGGAAAAGGGGCAGTGATACGGATGAGGCGCTTGCCGTCCGCTGTGAGGTCGAGGGTGTAGGTCTTGTGTCCCTCCGGCTCATTCTGGACCGGCGGCGGCGGCGAGAACGGCGGCTGGCTGGCAGGCGTGTTTTTCTTCCTCGGCCTGCGAGCTGTGCTGCCTCCGGTCCCGGTGGACTTGCGCTTTGCCGACCGGAGATGCGGGCTCACCGCCAATCCGGCCTCGGTCGCGAGCAGCACATAAAACGTCATGGCCTTCCTGACGGTATCACCGGAGAGGCTCTCGCGAAAGACCTCATCAAGCTGACCCTCGGTCGCGGTTTCCAATCGCGCGCCTTTGGCCGCGACGAAAGCGTAATGCTGGTGGACGATCTCCGCATAGATTTTTTTCCTATCAGCCGCCGGCTTCACCAAGGCGACCAAGGCCGGCGTCGGGGTTCCGTCCGGGGTAATCAGGCCAAGGTATTTCAATGTGAGCAGCAGGCTCGACTGGGTTCCGCCCGACTGTCCGTCCATGACGGATTTGTCGATGCGCCCGGGCAGTCCGGCTTCGCGAAGCCCATCGATGAAATTGGTGAAGGTTTTGAATGCCAAGTACGGCGGGAGTGGGGATTTGATGTTTTCTTCGCTCATTTGGATTTTCGGTTTCCCGGACAATGCAGGATTCTATGCCAAAATCAATGCCAGAGTTGGATTTTTCGGCATTTTACATCGCGGCATAGGTCAAAATGGGGTATCATGTTAAGTAAGACAACTCAAATGATTGCAGGACAATGCTTTGATGACTATGCCAATGTCGTTGCCTTAGGTAATGCCAGTAGCGATGTCGTGTATGTCACATCGTCTGACCACCTATCAAGGCTCAAGTCCGGAGAGTCTAGCGTTGCCATGATAGGATTCCCCCTGAGCATGGCATACCATCTCCCCAAAGATGATGTATCCCTCAAGCCCGAGTAGGGAGGCCTGAGACCCCTGCGTTGACCTCTCTAGCCTCAGTGGTAGGATATCACTATGCTAGCCCACCCTAATCCAGTCACCCTTCCGGTCCCCATGAAGTTCGATGAGGCGAGGCGCGGCCTGATGGCGGTGAAGCCGGGGCCGAAGCGAAAACCGGAAAAAACCCCGCCGCGCAAGAAGCGGGAATAGCGGTCTTCGTGATTACTGAGATTTCAGTCGCGCTGAATTCGGCGCGCGCCGCTCTTGAGGTCGCCAAGAATCTCAAGGACGCGACTGTAGACGTTGCGGTTAACTCGAAGCTGATCGAACTCCAACAGCATATTCTCGACCTTCAAACCAAGATGTTTGCGGTTAACGACAAGGTAGAGGAGCTGGCCCGCATTAAAGATGAAATGGCTGCTCAGCTCAAAAAGAGTCAGAGTTGGGACGAGGAGAAGGAGCGTTACGAACCGCGGCAACTTGCGCCGGGACTTTTGGTGTATGCGTTGAAGGCGGACCGTCGCGTCGGTGAGCCTGACCACTATTTGTGCCCGCACTGCTTTCAGAGCGGCAAGAAGCGGTTTCTCCAAAAACAAAATGTTAGTCACCGCAATTACCGCTGCCAAGAATGCG
>DASYDZ010000094.1:0-5144 GCA_036499305.1 Candidatus Didemnitutus sp. | reverse complement strand
CAGAAGTTGAAATCGAGGTCGCGTTAGGTGAAATCCATGTAGGTCCTGTTTTGACCCGGTACGAATTTTCACCTGCATTCCAGTTAAGAGTAGAAAAATTGGCATCCGTCGAAGAAAAGATCATCTCAGATTTAGCAATTTCAGGGGCAAGGGTCCTTTCATCCGTGCCAGGGAAACCCGTTATGGGGATTGAAATTCCTAACAAAACCCCAAGAACGGTCGTACTTCGCGAGATCCTTGAGTCTGAAGACTGGGCGGCTGCCAAAGCAGCATTGCCGATAGCGTTAGGCTTGGGTGTCGGGGGCGGGCCAATTATAGTCGATCTGGCAAGAATGCCACATATGCTAGTATCATGTAACACATTATATTTCGTATTGTGTTATGCGGCATTCCGGGGTCAGCTCCGGCATGGCCAACCGATATAAAGTCACCCTGACGAAGACGGAACGGGAACAGCTCACGGAGCTGACGCGCAGCGGCAACTCCACGGCGGCAAAATTCATCCACGCGCGCGCGCTGCTGTGTAAGCACCCGGTTCGGGACCCACTGGTGAGTGGCGGCGGAATCCGGTAATGTGCCGGGATGGCTGTAACTGAAACGCAACTGATTGAGACCGGGGAGAAACGCGATGGGCGGGGACGAAAGATCCGACCGGCCGATCATCGGGTGGAATATGTCCGGACGTATCAGTCGAGCGGACTGACGATGGCGGCGTTCGTCCGGCGGGAAGGATTGAAGTACTCGACCTTCGCCGGCTGGGTAATCAAGTGCGCCGCTCGCGGCCATGGTCGCGTCGCGCCGGTGCGTTTTGCCGAGGTGAGGCTGCCGCTCCCGTCGGCCAGTGAACCGGCACCCGGTTTGGAGGTGCGCCTGGTTGATGGCACCGTGGCGCGTGGGACCAACGCCGGGGAACTGGCCGCGCTGGTGCGCGCCCTGCGGAGCTGAACGCGATGCTGCCTTTTCCGACCGCGATCAAAATCTTTGTGGCCATTGAGCCGGTGGACATGCGCAAGCAGTTTAACGGGCTGTGGTCGGCGGTGCAGGAAAAGTTGCACGAGGATCCGAAGAGCGGCGCGGTGTTTGGCTTCATCAACAAAGAACGCACCCGACTGAAACTTTTATATTGGGACGGTACGGGCGTGTGGGTGTTGGCGAAGCGGCTCGAACAAGGCCGCTTCTCGTGGCCGGCACCGAGTGCCACGCAAACCAAACTCGCGCTCGCCCCCGAGGCGTTGGCGCTGCTGGTCGGTGGCATCGAACTCAAGCACGGCTCGCTCAAGCCGTGGTACGAGCGCTGAATGAAAAATAGTTTTCCTGCGAGGGAACTTGTCCGGCCGGCGTGGTTCTGATCCGGCGCGATGAACGCCACTGCGATGCCGCTCAATGAAGTGCAACTCCTGCGGGAAGAGAACGCGCAGCTGCGGACGCAGATCGCGTGGCTGAAAAAGCAGCTCTTCGGACCGGGTAAAAGCGAAACATTGGATCGAGCCCAGTTGCTCCTGACGCTCGGTGAACTGGAGAAACTTGCCGCCGCGAAACCGTTCGTCGAGACGATCACGTATGAGCGGGCCAAAGGTCCGGCCGTGCCGCGTCCGTTGCCGGCGGAAAACTTTGCTCACCTGCCGGTGAAAGAGACTGTCGTGATCGAACCGGCCGCGGTGCAGGCCGATCCCACGCTCTACGAAAAGATCGGCGAAGAGCGCACCTTCGAGGTCGATGTGACGCCGCCCCAACTCTACAAACGCGAGATCGTGCGACCGAAGTACCGGCACCGGCTGGATCGCACCCGCGCCCCGTTGGTCGCTCCTGCGCCGGCGCGGCCCGTGGCCGGCGGCTACGCTTCCGCAGGACTGTTGGCTTGGGTCTTGATCGCCAAATACTGCGATCATCTGCCGCTGTACCGGCAGGAAAAAATGCTGGCCCGCTGGGGCGCGAAAATCTCCAGCCAAACGATGACCGACTGGGTGCGGATCAGTGCCGAATGGCTGGAGCCGCTCTACAAACGCATGCAGCACGACTTGCTGGCCGGCGGTTACGTCCAGGCCGATGAGACGCCGATCCGTTGCAATGATCCCGATGAAAAACGCGGCGGGACCACGCAAGGCTGGTTGTGGGCCATCAGCAAACCGGGAGGAGATGTCGTCTTCGACTGGCGGCTGACGCGCCAGCACGGCGAACTGACTTCATTGCTCAAAGACTATCGCGGCATCCTCCAATCCGACGGCTATGGCGCGTATCCCGCCTTCGCCCGCGATCACGCCGGCGTCGCGTGGGTCGGTTGCTGGGCGCATGCCCGCCGAAAGTTTTTCGAGGCACTGGGTAACTCGCCCAAGGCCGCGCAATGGGTGCTGCGCCTGATTGGCCGGCTCTACGAACTCGAACGCCAGTGGGACGAAGCGAACGTCGGCGAGCGCCGCGCTGCTCTGCGCACCGCACAGTTTGCCCGGCCCCTGTATTGGTTGAAGTGCGTGGTGCTCCGGATGCAGGCCCAAGCGCTGCCGCAGTCTCCGCTCGGTCAGGCCTGCACCTATCTGCTCAATCAGTGGGCGCCGCTCACCGCGCACCTCAATCACAGCCAGACCCGGCTCGACAACAACCTCATCGAAAACGCCATCCGGCCTTCGGCCATCGGCAAGAAAAACTGGCTGTTCATCGGACACCCCGAAGCCGGCCAACGATCGGCCATCATTTACTCGCTCGTCGGCTCCTGCCAGCGCCACGGCAAAGATCCCCTCGCTTATCTGCGCCACGTGCTCACCCGTCTGCCGGCGATGACCACCAGAGACGACCTCGCCCCGCTGCTGCCCGCGAACTGGTCCGCGCCCGCGCAGCTCTCATAACTCCGAGTCGTAATGGTCACCATTACGCCGGTCGCCACGTCAGATCTTTGCTCAGAGACGTCACCCTTACGACCTGTCTACGTGGTCCTCGCCCGAGTGCTTACGCTGCTGTTGTGCGATGCGGGCAAGCACGGCGATCCCTGGAAGGTGGCGGATGTGGCGTCGGCCTTGGGCGTGACCTCACGCACGCTCGAGCACCTGAAGCAACGTTTCGTCGAAGCGGGGCTGGAGGCAGCGCTGGCGCGCAAGCCCCAGCGCAAACGCCGGGCGGCCACCTTCGACGGCGAGTTTGACGCGCGGCTGACCGCCTTGGCGTGCTCGCAAGCGCCGGCCGGGCACCAGCGATGGACGGTGCGCCTTTTGGCCGACAAGCTCGTGGCGCTCAAGATCGTGGAGGCGATCTCGACGATGACCGTGCAGCGGTCGCTAAAAAAAACGAACTGCGCCCTCACCTGACCAAGTACTGGAAGATCCCGCCCGACGGGGACGCCGCTTTTGTCGCCGCGATGGAGGACGTGCTCACCGTTTATCGTCTGGCGCACGATCCGCGCTTTCCGGTCGTCTGCATGGACGAGTCGAGCAAGCAGTTGGTCGGCGAGGTGCGCACCCCGATCCCCGCCGCCCCCGGCCATGGGCAGATCGTCGATCACGAATACGTGCGCCACGGCGTCGCCACGCTTTTTGTGGAAGTCGAACCGTTGGCCGGACGTCGTCATGTCGAGGTCACCGAGCGACGCACCCGGCAGGACTGGGCCCACTTCATCAAAGCCATGCTCGACGAACGTTACCCCGACGCGATCAAGGTGCGCCTGGTCATGGACAATCTCAACACCCACGGCCTCGCTTCGCTCTACGAAACCTTCGCACCTGCCGAAGCCCGTCGTCTGGCCGAGCGGCTGGAAATCCATTACACGCCCAAGCACGGCAGCTGGCTGAACATTGCCGAGATCGAATTGAGCGCGCTCAGCGGTCAATGCCTGTGCCGCCGCATCGCTGACCTCGCCACCATGCGCCGCGAGATCTCCGCCTGGCAGCAACACCGCAACACTCGCGGCGCTCCCATCAACTGGCGCTTCACTACCGAGGACGCCCGCATCAAGCTCATTCGCCTTTACCCGAAATTATAGCTGTTACAGGATACTAGAGCATTTCAAATAAAACTATAGCCGCAAGCGGCAAACCAGCCAAGGGCATCCTGGGCGGTGACGGCGCGCAGGGCGTTTGCGATGGCCAGAAGGAGCTCGTCGTGAGTGCGGGCCTCGGCTTTGCGGAGGAGAGACTTTACCTTGCTCCACATCATTTCGATGGGGTTCAAATCGGGCGAGTAAGCGGGCAGGAAGCGGACCTCGGCTCCGGCTTCGGCAATGAGCGCCAGAGTGCGGTCGTTTTTGTGGGCGCCCAGGTTGTCCATAATGACGACATCGCCCGTTCTGAGCGCAGGGACCAGCACCGCGCGCACGTAGGCCTGGAAGACCTCGGTGTCGGTCGCTCCCTCGATGGTCATGCAGGCGCTGGTGCCGTCCAACCGTACCGAGGAGATCATCGTGGTGGTCCGCCAGTGGCCGTGCGGAGCGTGGCAGACCAGTCGTTCGCCTTTCGGGGCCCGGCCGCGCAACCGCGTCAGATTGGTTTTGGCCGCCGACTCGTCGATGAAGACCAGCCTCGCCGGGTCGAGCGCGCCTTGACGCCGCTGCCAGCGGCGTCTGGCCCGGGCCACGTCCGGCCGGTTTTGCTCGGCCGCATGGAGCGTCTTTTTTTATATGTCAGGCCCAGCCGGCTCACCACCCAGTGAACGGCCGCCACCGTGCAGTCCAACTTCAGCCGGTCCTTCATCTCCGCCAACGTGAGGTCAGGTTCCCGCGCGATCAGTTGCTGCAACTTCACTCCATGCGCCGGCATCAGTCTGGCCTTCCGTCCCGAAAAACGATGCCGCGGTCTGAGGTCTCCGGTTTTCGCCTTTTGGGCCAGCAGCTTCTTCACCATGCCCTCCGACACCTTGAAGCGCTTCGCCACCTCCTCTCTCGTCCCTTCCTTCGCCTCGTAAGCCGCGACAATCCTCTCCCTCAAGTCCACAGACAGGGTCTTTTTCATGCCCAAACCTTACCACGAATCCCTCACTATGGCTATAGTTTTATTTGAAATGCTCTAGCGATGCTTTAACTTGATAGGCGATTCTACTTGTCGCCCAACTCACATCGTCCGTCTTGTATACCAAATCGTTAGTCGCAACCGACCAAGCATGCTGCAGAAACGTTTTGATTTGGAATTCAAACTTCAAGCCATGTAATCCCGTCGGCTTTTGGG
>DASYDZ010000093.1:0-23328 GCA_036499305.1 Candidatus Didemnitutus sp. | reverse complement strand
CGACACGGCCGTGCTCGTCGCCTGCAACCAGGGCGGACCGTCTCCGGACAAACCCGCCACGCGGGCGGCAACGGATGTCCTCAAAGCACTGCGCCCGAGAATTCTTCCCGTAACGTCCGACCGGGTGCCTCCCCCTCCCTGGCTTTTCGCGCACGGGTCCCCGCGTTCCTGCCTCCTAGCCGTTGGAAATCTCCGGCTCGACGACGTGCGCGAGCTGCACGAGCGACTCCTGCCAACCGAGGTAACAGGCCTCCACCGGGATGGCTGCGGGCAAGCCGGACTGCTCGATGTTCACCTCGGTGCCGACCATGACTTTCTTCAGGAGAATGGTCACCTGGATTTCACCCGGCAGGTTGGGATCCTCGAACTTGTCCGTGTAACGGAGGCGCTCATGCGGGACGAGCTCGAGATATTTGCCGCCGAATGAAT
This sequence comes from Candidatus Didemnitutus sp., assembly GCA_036499305.1. Classification (GTDB taxonomy): domain Bacteria; phylum Verrucomicrobiota; class Verrucomicrobiia; order Opitutales; family Opitutaceae; genus Didemnitutus. The sequence goes on along the minus strand of DASYDZ010000093.1, from coordinate 22,899 downwards.
GATTCTGGCCGGTCGTGAAGTTCGTGAACGACATCCGGTAGGTCCCGCCGACCTTGGGCTCCAGGTGGTGGACCTTGGCGGTGAATCCATAGGGCGGAATCCACTTGGCCAGGGCGTCGGGATCGAGAAAGGCGCGGTAGATCTTCTCGGGCGTCGCGCGCAGAACGCGGTGGAGTCGGACGGTATTGGTGGCAGCGGACATGACTGGGTTCCTTTCGAATTTAGGTTTGGGCACGAGAATACGTTGAGCCGTGCCTGTGGCTCGGTTTTTCTTCAGCGGCCAGCGCGTCAGGCATCGACGATTTCCAAATTGAACGAACCCCTCACGCTAAAACAGTTTCGAAAAAGATGCAGGTCCGAAAAGGCGTGCCGAGCTTTCCAAATGCGAACGTGTTTCGCGGGCCGCCTTCCTGACCGCGAACGACACCGATTCCATCCAGATGATTGAAATGCGCCCGCCCGTCGCCGCGAACGCCGCCCCGGCAACATTGCGACATCGTCTGAACTTCCCTGCACTGCCTTTTGCGGCCAAAGAAATTGTTTAACGTCTCTAGACCCGCAAAACCGAGCGGAAGCCCCGGGCGGCGTAATAGGACTGTGGTCCGTTGTGATAAACGAACACGCGGCCATAGCGCCGGTCGCCGAAAATGCCCCCGCCGATCTTCCGAAATTCCGCCGTCGCCTTCAGCCAGCTCGAGGACTTGGTGTCGAACGCACCGAGTCCCTGAAGGAATAGATACTGTTCCTCGGTCAGGATCTCGACGCCCATGGCCGCCGCCATGTCCATGGCACTGGTCTTCGGCTTGAACTCCTTCCGCGAGTCGAGCGCCTCGCGGTCGTAGCACACGCTCGTGCGGCCCGACGGACTCTCCGGCGCGCAATCCATAAAAAGGAATTCGCCGGTCTCGGAATCGCGCCCAACGACGTCCGGCTCCCCGCCGGTCTTTTCCATTTCGCCGAGCGAGCCAAGTTTTTCGGGCCGCGCTTCGATTCGCACCCGCACCTTGTCCCACTCCAGGCCCCGATGCCGCGTCATGTTTTTTTCAAAACGGGCCTTCAGGGTCCCGAGAAGCCCGTCATGGTTCCCGGGTGATGCTGCTTTTTTCGATTCCGCGCGTGGCATGGGATTGGCTCCCGTTGATGCGCTCGAAGTCCGAAAAGGCAATTGAACTCTGACCTTTCGCCAACGCTACTCCCCGGAGCAAGCTCCGGGATTCTACGCGCGGCTTGCATTGCCCTCCAAGCAGGGCAACGCCGGGCAGCGTCCTAACTCGCATGGAAACCCCGCAGCAAGCTGCGGGGAATGTTTCAGTATTCAACTCCCGCCGGCCATCGCCTCGAACCGAGTCGGGCAACGATCCTGGCTGGGCGTCGGTTTCCACACCGACGCTGCACGGTCGTCGATGCGGACATCGACGACCACCCGCTCGACCACGGATTTCGCCGATTCACACGGTTAGGTCGATTCGCTGACCAACCTTGGGCTCAGTTCCTGCCGCTCTTACCGGGCAAGATCCGTCCGGTTCGATTCCAATCCGTGTAATCCGTGGTTGATGCGCCGGGAAATGGGAGGTGGAACCAATCCCGGTGTTGCGCCTCCGATCCTCATCGCGAAACTCCGCGGGGCCACATCCGACTGTGCGTCCACCTCGCCGCCATGAACGACATGTTCCTCGCCCCCGACAACAAGCATCGCTGCCGCTGGAGCGGGGGCGCGCCGGAATTCCTGGCCTATCACGACGAGGAATGGGGATTCCCGGTCGCGGACGACGTTCACCTGTTTGAAAAGCTCTGCCTGGAGGGATTTCAATCCGGTCTCAGTTGGCGGACCATTCTGGCGAAACGGGAAAATTTCCGCCGCGCGTTCCGCGGCTTCGACTACCGGCGGATCGCGAAATTCACCGGCCGGGATGTGCAACGACTGCTGCAGGACGCCGGCATCGTGCGCCACCGCGGCAAGATCGAGGCCGTGATCAACAACGCGCAGCGCCTGCAGGAACTCGTCGCGGCGGGCGGCTCGCTGGCCGCGCTGGTCTGGAGTCATGAGCCAAAGGACCACCGGCCTTCGCGCCAACCGGTGGTGAGCACCCCGGAGTCGATCGCCTTGTCGAAGGAATTGAAAAGGTGGGGCTGGAAGTTCGTCGGCCCGACGACGGTTTACGCCTTCATGCAGGCGATGGGACTCGTCAACGACCACGCCGCCGGTTGCGCGATCCGGCCCGCGGCGGAAAGCGCGCGGAGAAAATTCCGCCGTCCGTAGCCCGGGTCTTGCTCAAGCAAAGACCAATGGCCGCTCGCGGCGGACCGATGGTCCCGCCTGACGTTCTCCTGTTTTCGCCGGCGATTTGAGCGGCCAATTCCCGGGCGGGAACATCGTGCCTTCCGCGGTGCGCCGCAGCCGGGGCCATGCCGCACGCAGTTTCCCCTCACGGACGGACAGACTCCCCCTCCTTCCGTCGAAGCGCTAATTTTCGGCGACCAAGCGGGTTTCCGCGCCGACAGGCTCACTTGATTTACAAAAAGCCGCCAAAATCGCCGTTAGTCTATCGTCAGACCCTTTTGGTGTTTGGTCTACGGTTAGACCATTCGGGCTTTTGCCTTTGTTCATGGCCACACTGTTTCTCTTTCCCGTCGGCCTCGCCCCAGGCCACCGTACCCTACGTCCTCGGTCCGCCGCCATCTATCCCTATTTGTCGTCGCTTCGCCCCGATCCGGGTGACTGCGAGCACGGAGATATTATCAGTTTCCTGACCAAAATGAGTACAAACCAAGTAAGAACCATCATTCCCGCGCTGCTTCTCATGGCAGCCGCGTTGCCCCTGTCCGCTCAAACGGCCGCCGCGCCGGCGAGCGACCAGGACAAGGACGTCGTTGTTCTGACCCCGTTCGTCGTCGAGTCGACGGAGGGATCCGATTCATACAAGGTCGACGACACTCTGGCCGGCACGCGCGTCCGCACCAATTTGAACGACCTGGGCTCCGCCATCAGTGTGGTGTCCGCGAAGTTCATGTCCGACATCGCGGCCACGAACGCCCAGAGCCTGCTGCAGTACACGACCAACACGGAAGTCGGCGGCCTGTATGGCAACTTCGGCGGCATGGGCAACAACTCCACGATCTCGGAGAGCGCGCGCCTGCTTCAGCCCGACAATGACACCCGCGTGCGCGGCCTCGCCGCCGCGGACAACACCCGGAATTATTTCCTGTCGGATATCCCGTGGGATAATTTCAACATCGACCGCGTCGACATGCAGCGCGGCCCCAACTCGATGCTGTTCGGCAACGGCAGCCCCGCCGGCATCATCAACACGAGCTTGAACGATGCGACGTTCAAGACCGGCGGCAAGGTTCAGTTCCGCTTCGACCAGTATGGCAGCATCCGGGCGGTCATCGACGACAACGAGGTGCTCATCCCCGATGTGCTGTCCATTCGCGTCGTCGGTCTCGATGATCACGAGAAGTTTCGCCAGGAAGGCACGTATAACAACCAGAAGCGGGCCTACGGCGCCGTGCGCTATGACCCGAAGTGGTTTCAGGGGGCCGACGGCCATACCGACATCCGCATCAACGACGAATACGGTGACGTGAAATCCCGCAATCCGCGCACGTTGCCGCCGGTCGATCAGATCACACCCTGGTTCAACCAGCTCAATCAGTTGACGGTGAATCCCTACGTGGCGCACCAGACCAATGGCGTCGCCGGCGGCCAGGGTTCGACCAACTTCAATCCCTGGATCAACACGGCCCGCGGCCGGGAGTTCTGGTCCGATCCCGTGGCGGTGTTTCCGGACAATGGCAACCCGAACATGAATGATTTCACCGAGTCCTATGATCTCGGCACCAGGTACGGCATCGGCCAGACCAACGACGCCACCACCCATCTTCCGCCAACCAGCACGTCGTGGCCAATCACCGCGTCGATTCCTGGTGGTGTGGCTTTCGCCCAGCCCGTCGGCATCGTCACTTATTCACAATATGCGACGTATGCCGGTCTCGCCGGCGCCCAGTATGGCGCCTATCGCGACAAGCTTCTCACCGATCCGTCGATCTTCAACTTCTATGACCAGACGCTCGACGGCCCCAACACCCACCAGTGGCAGCACTGGAACGGCTTCAACGCCGACTTCTCGCAGACCTTGTGGGACAACCGCCTCGGCCTCGATCTCGCCTACTATACCGAGAACTATGTCTCTGGTGGCGAGAATTACCTGAATGACCAAAACTACGCCATCGCGGTGGACATCAATTCGGTGATGCCCGACGGCTCGCCCAACCCGAATGTGGGCAAACCCTACATCGAGACGGATGACGTCTATGGCAACTCAGAGACTCGAAACCAGCGCAAGTCGTGGCGTGGAATTCTGTTCGGCGATATCCGTTCCAGTGATTTCTTCTCGAGCAAGCTCCTCCAGCGCATTCTCGGCAATCATCACGTCACCGGCGTGGTCTCGCGCGATGCGCTCGACACCACTTCGTCACAGTGGGCGCGCTATGATGCCGACGAGAGCTGGCTCGACAACGTCGGCGGCTCGGAGTCGCTCAACGGCGGCTCGCGCAACGTCGACCTGATCAGCTACATCGGGCCCAGTTTGACGGGAACCGGATCGGCTTCCGGCCTTAACCTCAATGGTCTTACGTCGATGCATACGCCGCTCGCCGGCGGCTCCTCGAGCCCGGCAGTCCAATATTTCGACTCGCATTGGAAGTATCCGCTCGATCCGACCAATCCGGCATTCGTCAATCCGAATGGCACCTTTACGCTTCCGATTGCGACCGCCGCCTACGGCACACAGCCGGGCGACCCCGCGCTTCTCGGCAACCAGTCCCAAAATCCGGCTAACTACGTCGGCTGGACCAGCGCGAACACGCGGATCCTCGATGCGGACAATGGCGACATCAATTCGCTCTACTTCGCCGGCAACAAGAGCCGCAGCGTCGTCCAGTCCGAAGCCTTTAGCTGGCAGGGCTACATGTTCGACAACGACGTCATTCCTTCCTTCGGCTGGCGCAAGGACAAGGTCACGCTCGCGGCTCAGTCCGCGCCGTATATCGACAAAGTCCAAGGTCTGCTCGATGCGACCAACTATGGCTCCGGCCCCACGCAGTTGAGCGATAGCGAAAACAGCCGCACCTGGTCACTCGTCATCCACGCCCCAAGCTTCATCAAAAGGTTTCTACCGAGAGGCGTCGACGTGAGTGTATTCTACGACCAGAGCGACAACTTCCAGGCCCAGTCGATCCGCAAGGATTTCCTCGGCAATGGCATTCCAGACGCGACCGGCACGACGTACGAGCGTGGTTTCACGGTCTCTGCCCTTGATGGCAAGATCGCCTTCAAGGCCAACTGGTACGACACCAAAGTCCAGAACGCCTCGCTCACGGGCAACCAACTCGGCAGCAATTCCTATATGCTTTACCTGCTTCCCACGTGGGCGGCCGCGCATGCCGAGGTGCTCTACTCCGGTTTGACGAATCAGCCCATCCCTGTCGGTTCTAGCACGGTCAGCGTACAGGGTGAACCGTGGTTCTGGGACTATTCCTCGCAGTATGGCGGCACACCCTATGGCGCACAGCCGCGCGGACCAGTGGAGGCGACGATCGACGCTCAGGAAATGGCTTCCATCAAAGCCTTCGCGGACAATTCACTGCCCCAGAGCTTCTACGACGCCTATCAAATGCCGATCAGCGTCGCGAATATGAAGGCAGGTGACTGGCTCCATGCCGTCACGCAGCCGAACTGGGATCCCGTCCAGCAAGGCGCCGGCGCTCTGCAATCCGCCAGCGGCGGCACGGTCGATGGCATCACACCCACGGCAACCGTCGATACGGAGTCCAAGGGCGTGGAGCTCGAACTCTATGCCCAGCCGATCAAGAACTGGAACCTGACGATCAACGCGGCCAAGGATACCTCGACCCGCCAGAATCTGAACAAGACTCTGGTGGCCCTCATCGACGAGGAGCAGACGCTTTGGACATCCGCCGCCGGCCAGATCCACCTGTGGAGCGCGGGTGGCCAGACCATGCAGGCCGTGTTCGACCAGAACATCTACGGTCCTTATCAGAACCTGCTCGCCCAGGCCGGCACCGAGGCTCCTGAACTCCGACCCTGGCACGTCAACGCTGTGACCAGCTTCTCGTTCGATCATGGCTTCCTGAAGAACAGCTTCGTCGGCGCCGCCTATCGCTGGCAGCAGGGCGAAATTCTCGGCTACGCGCTCGACCCGACCACGCAGTTGATCGACGTCAACAAGCCGTACCATGGCCCGTCGGAAGACAACGTCGACCTGTGGATTGGCTATTCGAAGAAGCTGAGCGAGAAGATCAACTGGCAGATCCAGCTCAACGTTCACAATTTCGGCCGCTCCCCGCGCCTCATTCCCATCGCGGTGGAACCCGATGGATCGGCGGCCATGTACCGCATCGAGGATGGGCAGCTCTGGCAGATCACGAATACGTTCTCGTTCTGACCGGTTTTTTTGGGGTCTAGGGTAACCAAAAAGGCCTGTCGCCCGACATTGGGCGGCAGGCCTTTTCTATTGCGGCAACCGGCCAGCGCCGGGAAAAAGCTCGCCGCTTCGGGCTTCCTGCGGATAATCTCCGCTTGTGCCGGGGGCCAGACGGCTTCGATCCGTTGGCCATGAAGCCTCACTTCTCCGTCCGGCAAGACGCAAGCCCGGTGCTCGCCCGCGAAAGGGCACGATGTCCCGCGCGCGGGGTCCCTGTAAATGGCACCGTCAGGATCGACCGGCCATCGCCCCGGTATTTTCCCGTCCCATCATGAATACCCGCCGTCCCCCGTGCTCCTGCTTCATCGTTCCGGCGAAAATGCTCCGCCATCTCGCCGACCGTGCCTCGTCCCCCCGTGATCGCGATTCCCTCCTGAACAGCGCGCTGCTGTCCGAATTCCTGCGCGGCCACCGTTCGGCGCGACGATTCCTCCTCCTGCCGTCCGCGGCGGCCGCGAAACACCGCACCGTCTACGATTGCGGGCACACGCAGGCCACGCCGCCGCGCGGCAAGCTGGTTCGCGACGAAGGCAATCCGCCCGCGAAGGATATCTCCGTGAACCAGGCCTACAACAGCGCCGGGACCACCTACGATTTCTACGAGGAAATCCTCGGCCGGAACTCGATCGACAATCGCGGCCTTCGCCTCGACTCGTTCGTGCATTTTGGCAGCAAATTCAACAATGCCTTCTGGGACGGCGCGGAGATGGTCTATGGCGATGGCGACGGGAAACTGTTCCTGGGCTTTACCGGCGCCATCGACGTTGTCGCCCACGAGCTCACGCACGGTGTCACACAATACACGACTCCGGGCGGCCTCGACTACGATGACCAGAGTGGCGCGCTCAACGAATCGATCTCGGATGTGTTCGGCAGCATCGTCAAGCAGTGGTCCCTCAAGCAGTCGGTGACGCGGGCCGACTGGTTGATCGGAGCGGGGATCATGACCCCGCAGGCGGGCAAGGCGCTGCGCTCGATGAAGGATCCCGGGAACCCGGCGGTCACCTGGTCCGGGGACGACCAGTCCGCGACCATGGACGGATACGTCGAGGGCGGCGACGTCCATACGAACTCCGGCATCCCCAACCACGCGTTCTATCTGGCCGCCACGGCGCTCGGCGGAAATTCCTGGGGCGACGCCGCCCGGATTTGGTACGGTGCCCTGCCCCTTCTGGCCCACAACGCCACGTTTGCCGACGCCGCCGAAGCCACCCTCTCGGTCGCGGGCAAGCTCGGCAAATCACAAACCGCAGCCGTTCGCGGCGCTTGGAAGAAGGTCAAAGTGCTTTCGTGAAAATCGTGCTCGAGCGCTGCGGCGGATTCACCGGCCCCGCCGGCCGGGACCGGATCGAACTGGATCTCTCCCAGGTGTCGGTCGAGCAGTTCAACAGCCTGAGCCAGGAAATCGACGCCATCCCGGGGAGTGCGTGGAACGGAAAATTCCTTTCGCCCCACCCCAAGCCTTGGGATTTCCGGCATGTCTTGCGGGTCGGAGAGGGAGCTGCCGCGCGGTCGGTCGAATTCCATCTCGATCAGGGACCGCCGGTCCTGACCCGCCTCGCGGCAAAGATCGTCGAGGCCGGGGCGGGCGCGGCGAGTTAGCCTGAGCCGGGATCATGCAATTGAACACTCGATTGCCTCTGTGAAGCTGCGAATCAAATGGTGGAGCGTATTGTCCTCGACGCGCTTCGGTTCGCGAACATGTTGAGACGACACGTTCCACTCCCCAACCACATGTGTCCGGCTGGGTTGTAGCCGGGTCCGAAGGGCCCGGTGGAACCACGCCTTGTATTCGGCACGAAAGGCATCCGCGGCGTGGCCTGCGAATTCGCAATGAATCGCCGATTTCCCCATCGGCGATTCATTGCGTCGGCATGGAAACCGACGCCCACCACGGCGGCGCCCTGCGGACGAACCGGGGTCTTGCGCCCCCGGCTACAGCAATCCGCGGACATCGCGGACGAAGCCTGAGCCGGGATCATGCAATTGAACACTCGATTGGCTCTGTGAAGCTGCGAATCAAATGATGGAGCGTGTTGTCCTCGATGCGCTTCGGTTCGCGAACGTGTTGAGACAACACGTTCCACCCCCCCAACCGCATGTGCCCGGCTGGGTTGTAGCCGGGTCCGAAGGGCCCGGTGGAACCACGTCTTGTATTCGGCACGAAAGGCATCCGCGGCGTGGCCTGCGAATTCGCGGTGGTCGCCGATGTCCCCATCGGCGATTCATTGCGTCGGCATGGAAACCGACGCCCGCCCACGGCATCGTCCCGACTCAGTCGCGGATCCGACTAAGGAGCCGGCCGAGAAATTTTCGCGCGTACAATCCGTCCCGTTCCCGGATCGCCCAGTCCGGGGGGTGCCGCCGTATTCCAAGTCCGGACACGTCAATGATTGCCTGACCGGCGTTCGGGTTGAGCGCGATCCAGGCGAGAATCGCACGCAGTCGCGGCCCATCGAAGTCGGCCTGCAGTTCCTCAAAAACAGCCCGCGCGATCTGCCCCTCCCGGGCGTCTTGTCCGAGATCGGCAATGGCGGCGACCGTCAGGAGATCCCGGACCCCTTGCGCGGGCTCGTTCAGACGCGATCGCGCCCAGGTTCGCAGGCGCTGGGCGAATTCCGGATCCAGCGAGCTCGGGGGCGCCAACGGGGTCACGATCCCGCTGTCGTCCGGCAAGTCATCGAATTTCAGCGCGTCAATCTGGGCCGCCGTGATCAGTTCCCATTGGGCCGGCGGTTGTGGCGCCCGCCAGTGTCCGGTCAACGTGGCCGCGATGCCAATCGCGATCCACGGAACCATCGCGGCCGTCCGGCCGGTTCGAGTCAGCGCGGAAGAAGCTCCAGCGGTTGTCCGTTGGAAAAGCTTCCATCCCACCGTGCCGGCGGACAATCCGATCACGCCCAGCGCCAGCAGGCTGAAGGCCGCCGCCCCGAGGCCGCGAGGGTCATCGAGGGCGGTTTGCAGCGCGGCGACGGCATAGCGACCGGGCAGGAAGGCTGCCACCCGCTGCGCCCAAACCGGAAGCACCGCCAAGGGAACGCCGACTCCGCCGATGAGAATCATGGGCAGGAAAAGGCATTGCCCGAGCGCCTGCACCGAAGGGACATCCGTCGCGATCGCCGCCACCAGCAAACCGAGTCCCAGGAAGGCGATCATCACCATGGTCATCGCCGCCGTGAGCTGCCCGGGATGTTCGGGCCATGGCGTGTGGTAGAGCAAATGCGCCAGCACAAGCTGCAACCCCGCCGCCGAAACGAGCAAAAGCACCCGCACCGCCAGAACGCTGACGAGGAGGCTGCCAATTCCGACCGGAAGAAGGCGGTACCGCTGCCAGATGCCTCGTTCGCGTTCCGCCACCAGGGCGGTCGGCAGGCCAAAGCAGGCCCCGCCAAGCAGCGTGATCGTGAGGAGCTGGCCCATTTCGTGCGCGAGCGGAGGCGTGTCGCTTTGAAACACGCTGCCAAACCCCAGCAGAAAGATGATGGGCACCAGGTAGCCGTAGGCCAGCGCCTGCCCGCTGCGAAAATTCAATCGCAGGGTCAGTGCAAAATGACGGGCCAGGGGCGCTGCAATTTCCATCAGGGGACACTCCCGGCCGTTCGGCCCGCTGCGCTCTCATCCGCCTTCGGGTTTTCCGCGGCCGGCCACGCTGAGCCGGTGAGACTGAGATACACGTCCTTCAAAGTGGGACGGCGGATCGCCAGCTCGACCAGTCTGCCGTTCGCTTCGTCCACCGCCCGGGCGAGGGCCGCAACCGTCCCGGCCGCGTCGGTTGTATCCAGCTCCCATCCTGGACCCCGGCGCTCCATCGCATTTACTCCCGCCATCGCCTGGAGTTTTGCGGCATCGAGGGTGCAGGAGGTTTCGAGATAAACCTTCGCCGAGCGACCCGACCGTGTCACCAATTCGGACGGGGATGCAATCAATACAATCCGTCCACCGGCCAGAATGGCGACCCGGTCGCAGAGTCTTTCCGCTTCATCCAGGTCGTGCGTGCTCAGCATCACGCACCGTTCCGCATCTCGAAGACCCGTGATCAGTCGATGGAAGTCACGACGCGATTCCGGATCCAATCCGGCAGTCGGCTCGTCCAGAACCGTCACCGTGGGACGATTCACCAACGCCAAAGCCAGAAAAAGCCGCTGTCTTTGACCTCCCGACAGCGACTGAAAAGGGGCATTCGCTTTTGCCGCCAGCCCGAAGGTTGTGAGGAGCTCGTTCGCGGATGCCGGATGGGGATAAAACGAGCCGAACAATTCCAGCACCTCGCGGGGCGTGATCTTGTCCTGCAAAGTGGCCGACTGCAATTGCGCCCCCACCCGCGTGCGGGCCGATGCCGGATGGGCGAGGACGTCGAGGCCGTCGATCGCAATCGATCCGCCGTCGGGGCGCCGCAATCCGAGGATGCACTCCAGAATGGTGGTCTTGCCGGCGCCATTTGGCCCCAGCAAACCGAAGACCTCCCCGGGACGAACGTCGAAACCCACTCCCGACACCGCCGTTACGGCTCCGTAACGCTTGGTCAGGTCGCGGACGCAAAGTCCGCCGGATGGGGTCACAACCACGGGTCAGGCCAAACCGCCGCGATCCCTTCATGTCAAGAGTCGAGCGCCCGACACTTTACGGTTCGGGAAGGAAAAGTTCGAATCGCGTCGGCCGTGCCGTCACCCCACACTTGGATTATGGCAAAATCCTCCCTGAAGCGCCTGCCGCCCAGGAAACGGCCGCGGAAGGCGAAGTCCAACTCGCGGGGAGCGGAGGCGTCCGCCACGAGATTGTCCGTGCTCGCCGGAGCGGCCGCGGAAACAGGTGCCGCGATCGAGCGCGCCGGCGGCATCGTCGCCGGCCAGTATCTCGACCCCATCGGCGGCCATCCCCTTCTGCTCGCCGTGCTCCCGATCGACAAGGTGGAGCCGACGCCCTTTCAACGCGATGTCTCGGACCTGCACCACAAGCGGCTCGCCGACGTGATCGATCGCACGGGCATCTTCCTCGATCCGATCATTGCGATCACCTCGCCATCCGGAGGATTCTGGACGCCGAATGGCGGCCACCGGCTCGCGGCCATGCGCCGCCTGGGCGCGCGGTCGATCACGGCGCTCGTCGTCCCCAAGCGGGAAATCGCCTGGCAGATCCTCGCGCTCAATACGGAAAAGGCGCACAACCTGAAGGACAAATCCCTCGAGGTGCTCCGCATCTTTCGCAACCTGCTCGAGGAAAATCGCGAACGGCCGGAAAAGGATTTCTCCTATTATTTCGAGGAGGCCGCGTACATCACGACCGGCCTTTGCTATGAGCAGAACGCCCGCTTCAGCGGCGGAGTCTACCATTCCTTCGTGCGCCGCCTGAGTGAATTCAGCGACGCGCCGCTCGGCAAGGCGCTTGCGACCCATGAGCGGCATGCCTCCCTGCTGCTCGAACTTGACGCCAAGGTCATCGAGGTCGTGCAGAAGCTCAAGGCAAAGGGATTTGTCAGTCCATACCTCAAGACGTTCGTGGTCGCGCGGTCGAACCCCCTGCGTTTCATGAAGGAGCCGCCCAAGCTCGAGGACCTGATTGACACGATTCGCGGGAAGGTCGGGCGCTTCAACGTCGATAAGATCCGTCAGGAAGACATCGTGGCGTCCGCCGGTCCCGCCGACGACGAGTGAGGTCTCTGCGCGGTGGTCGCCGCTGTCCCCATCGGCGATAACTCGGCGCGCCGTGGAAGCGGGGATCCGCCCCCGCGACGTGATCCCGGTTCGGGATTCCTCCGCCTGCCCGTCGTGAAGCGTCCCATGCGGCGCACCCCGAGGCTTGTCAAAGCGCGGTCCTTCCCGGAATGTCCCGCGATGCACGATTCTTCGGATCGACGGTTCCTCGGACATCCGGTCGGGCTGGCCTTCCTGGCGTTTACCGAAGCGTTCGAGCGCTTCTCGTACTATGGAATGCAGGCGCTGCTGGTCCTGTATCTCACCAAGCAGCTTTTGCTTTCGGGTCATGTCGAAAAGGTCGCGGGGTTTCCCGAGTTTCGGAGTTTCGTTGAAGGAATGTATCACCGGCCGCTCTCGGTGGAGGCGCTGGCCTCGGCGATCTTCGGACTCTACACGGGGCTGGTCTATCTCACGCCGCTCGCCGGCGGATTCATTGCCGACCGCTGGCTCGGGCGCACGCGGACAATCACGCTCGGCGCATTGTTGATGTCCGCGGGGCATTTCCTCATGGCCTTCGACGTTTCGTTTCTCGCCGCTCTCGCCTGCCTGGTGGCCGGGGTCGGCTGTTTCAAAGGCAACCTCGCCAGCCAGGTCGGGGCGTTGTACGAGCCCGGCGACCTGCGCCGCGCCGACGCCTTCCAGATCTACTATCTCGCCATCAATGGCGGTGTGGTGGCCGCCCCGCTGATCGTCGGTACCCTGGGCGAAAGGGTCGGCTGGCATTATGGCTTTGGTGCTGCCGGCGTGGGGATGCTGATCGGACTCGCGCTTTATCTCACCGGCCGACGCTGGTTCCCAACCGAAGCGGCCGTTCAGGCCCGGAAAAAATCGACGCCCAAGACCAGGCTGACGAAACGTGACTGGCTCGCCGTCGCCGTCCTCGTCGGGCTCCTGCCGGTCCTGACGCTGTCGGTCATCGGCAACCAGCAGATTTTCAATGCCTACATGCTTTGGGCCGAAAAGTCCGCGAATCTCGTGTTTTTCGGCCGGACCATGCCGACGACCTGGCTGGTCACGCTCGACAGCATCCTGTCGGTCACGTTTCTCGCCGGCGCCGTGCTGTTCTGGCGCCTGTGGGCGAAGAGGTATCGCGAGCCCGACGAAATCACCAAGATGGGAATCGGCAGCCTGCTCGGGATCACCGGATTCGTGGCCCTCGCGCTGGGAGCCCACTCCGCCGGCGCGACCGGCAAGGTGAACATCGGCTGGCTGATCGCGTTTCACACGCTGAACAGCATTTCGTTCGCGAACGTCTTTCCCGTCGGGCTGGCCCTCTATGCGCGCGCCGCCCCGGCGGCACTGTCGGCCACGATCATCGGCGTCTACTACCTTCACCTCTTTGCGGCCAACAATGCCGTTGGCTGGATCGGCGGGCTGCTCGAAACCATGCCGGCGGATCGATTCTGGTATCTCCATGCCGCCTTTTGCGGGGCGTCGGGAGTTCTCTTCCTGCTCGCCGGACGGCTCTTCGGCCACCTGCTCGCCCCGCAAAATCAGTCCGCGACCGAACCATGACCTGAGCCGGGATTGTTCAACCCAAACTTCGGACCCGAGGTCAGGGACCGAATCGGCCCTGAGCCCGGATCAATCCGGCCGGCGCGAATGCCTCCAGGCGCGCCGCGCTGGTCCCTGGGAAATAGATCGGGGGCGCCGTGGGAAAGAACGCCGGCGGTAACCGCTGGGTGCCACCCGGCCGACCCGCCAGGTCGGGAACCCGGATCCCACCGGGGTGAAATCCTTCCGCCCGGCTGGAAACACGGCACTGCCAGCGGCCGGCGCGATTATTCTTGCGGTCCCCGCCGTGATGCAAGTACTTGCTTGCATGCAAACGCGCCTCCTTTCCGGCCCCGCCGACACCCGCCAGCGCCTTCTCGAGGCGGCCGCCCGCGTCTTTGCGCGCGATGGACTGGCCGGCGCCACGACCCGCGTCATCGCCCAGGAGGCCGGCGTCAACGAGGTCACCCTCTTCCGGCATTTCCAGACCAAGGAGCGGCTGATCGCGGCGGTCGTCGGTCAGAATTTCGGAGCCCAGGCCCCGGCGGTGGCCGTGCCCGCCGCCACCGACGACCTGAGGGCGGACCTCCATGCGTTTGGCCGTGGCTACGCAACTCTGCTCCAGGAGAACTGGCCGCTGGTCCGCACGATGCTCGGGGAAATGCACAACCACCTGACGGAATCGCACGAAAAGCAGGTCTTTCGGGCGATTTTCCTGCCGCTCAAGGAAGCCGTGGTGGCCCGCGTGGAATCGGCGCAGGAGGCGGGTGAGCTTCGTCGGGACCGCCAGGCCGACCTGCTTTCCGATCTTTTCCTGGGAGCGATCTTCACCGGCGTCCTGCGTCGTTCGATGCCGCACCTGAAGATCTCCTACTCCGCGCCGGCGTATCTCGACGCGGCCGTCGGGCAATTCCTCGACGGCGCCCGCGCGGCAACCGACGCATGAGCGCTCCCCTCCACGGATTGTACGGTTCCGACCGCCGGCTGCTTTCTCCCGCCGCGGCGCGGCTGGCCGACCGCGGGGTCTTGAAATGGGTCATCGCGATCACCGCCGCCCTCGGCGCGATTCTCGAGGTCATCGACACCAGCATCGTCAACGTCGCGATGCCCGAAATCCAGGGCAACCTGGGTTCCACCCTTTCCGAGGTGGGCTGGATCTCCACCGGCTACGCCTGCGCCAACGTGATCATGATCCCGCTGACCGCATGGCTGAGCGACCGCTTCGGCCGGAAACAGTATCTGCTCTTCTCCCTCGCCGGATTCACCGCCGCGTCGATCCTGTGCGGATTGTCCAACAGCCTGGCGATGCTGATCTTCTCGCGGGTGCTCCAGGGGCTGTGCGGCGGCGGCCTGCTGGCCAAGGCGCAGTCGATCCTTTTTGAGACGTTTTCAAAAAAGGAACAGCCGGCCGCCCAGGCGATCTTCGGCATCGGCGTCATCGCCGGCCCGGCGTTCGGTCCCGTGCTCGGCGGTTTCCTCACCGACACGCTCGGCTGGCGCTGGATCTTCTTCATCAATCTGCCCGTCGGCATCCTGGCGGTGCTGATGACCATGATTTTCCTGCCGCGCGACGAGGCCGATGACGGTTCTCCGCATGCGAGCATCGACTGGACGGGAATTGCCTTGCTCGCGATCGGCCTCGGGTGCTTCCAGACGATGCTCGAGGAGGGCCAGCAGAAGGACTGGTTCAGTTCGCCGTTCATCGCCGCCATGGCGGCCGGCGCCGTCATTGGGACGGGCCTCTTCATCTGGCGCGAACTTTCGATCGAGCATCCGGCGGTCGACCTGCGCGTGCTGCGTCACCGTTCGCTCGCGGCGGGCAGCCTTTATTCGCTCGTGCTGGGAATGGGCCTTTACGGAGTGATGTTCGCGGTTCCGATCTTCGTGCAGGACTACCTGCATTTCACCGCCACGCAGAGCGGATTCCTCCTGATGCCGGGTGCGCTGGCGTCGGCGGTCACGATGGTGATCATGGGGAAAATCTCCGGCAAGGCCGATGCGCGCCTGCTCATCGCCGGCGGCGCGATCGCCACCGTGGGCACCGCCGTGCTGCTGATGCGGATCAATCCCGATACCGGGACGGGAACGCTGTTCTGGCCGCTCGTCCTGCGCGGCCTCGGTGGCGTGATGATGTTCCTGCCGCTCAGCCTGGCGACGCTTGGGCCGCTGCCGAAAGCGGACGTCGCCGCCGGCTCGGGCTTCTACAATCTCACGCGTCAGATGGGCAGCAGCATCGGCATCGCAGCCATCACCACCGCCCTTGCCCACCGTGAGGCCGTGCACCGCGCCTCGCTCGTCGAACACTTTTCAGTCGGCCGCAGCCAGGTGGCCGACCGAATGCAGTTGTTCCAGTGGGCTTTCACCTCGCGCACGTCCGACCCGGTCCACGTCCACCAGCAGGCTCTCAGTGCGGTTGACCAGATCATCAACAGCCAGGCACTGCTGCTGTCGTTCGCCGACGTGTTCTTTTACGTCGCCATCGCCTTTGTCGCAACCCTGCCGCTGCTCCTCCTCCTCGGCCGGGGTGGCAATCGGGAAGCGGCCGCCGCCGCCCACTAGACTTCTCTCTCCTCAATTTCGCCATGGAAACAACACTGGAATCAACCTCCGCGCCGGCGGGACATCACCGTCGGGCCGATACATCCCCGGTCGGGAAACGCCGGCCGGCTTGGAAAATTCTTCTCGGCGTCGCCGTCGGCGCAGCCGTGCTGGCCTGGTCCGTCCGGACCGGCTGGCACGCGTATCTGTACGAGACCACCGATGACGCCTACATCACCGGCCATCTCGTTCAGATCGCCCCGCAAATTGAAGGCCAGGTCGCAACCGTGAACGTCGCGGACAACCAGGTCGTGAAGGCTGGCGACGTGCTCGTCCGCCTCGACCCGCTGCAGTTCGAAATCGCCGTGCAAAAATCCCGCGCCGCCCTCGCGCAGGCCAAGGCCCAGGCGGCGCAGAGCCGCGCCGCCGAGGCCCAGGCGAAAGCCCTGGTCGCCGAGACGCAGGCGCGCACGAAGCAGGCCGAGGCCCAGCTCGCGCAGACGGCCACCCAGCTCGACCTCGCCCGGCTCACACTCGATCGGACCGAGCAGCTCTTCGCCAAGGGCGGCGTCAATTCCCAAGCCGACGTGGACAACGCCCGCAGCGCGTTCAAGGCCGCCGGGGCGGCCAATGCCGCGAACGCGGCCAACATCACCGCGGCGCAGTCGGCTTTCGGCTCGGCGCAGGCGCAGCTCGTCTCCAGCGGGGCTCAGATCGCGGCCGCGGACGCCAGCGTGGCCGTCGCCGAAGCCGCCTGCCGGGATGCCGAACGCCAGCTCAGCTATGCCACGATCACCGCGCCGACGGACGGTCGCGTCGGCAACCGGCTCGTTGAGGCCGGAGACCACGTGCTCTCGGGACAGCAGCTCCTTTCCCTGGCCACGCCCGATCCGTGGATCGTGGCAAATTTCAAGGAAACCCAGCTCGCCCGGATGCGTCCGGGCCAGGCCGTCGAAGTTGAGGTCGATGCCGTCCCGGGCCGGCGCCTGCAGGGCCAGGTCGAGAGCATCGCGCCGGCCAGCGGCGCGGAATTTGCGCTGCTTCCGCCCGACAATGCCACCGGCAATTTCAACAAGGTCGTGCAGCGCATCCCGGTGAAGATCGTCCTCGATGAGGCCGGCCGCGCCGCCCTCGGCGACCGCCTGCGCCTGGGCCTGTCCGCGGTCGTGCACGTGCGGGTCCGCTGAGACGGACTCATGCAGTTGGGAGTGGAACGCGTTGTCTCAACACGTTCGCGAATCGAAGCGCGTTGAGGACAACACGCTCCACCATTTGATTCCCAGCTTCACCGAGCCGATCGAGTGGTCAACTGCATGAGTCCGCATCGGTAGTCCGCTCCCCGGTTCGGTTCCGTGGCGTTTCACCCGCTCCGTCCCGATTGCGTCCGGTCGAACCCCGCGCGTCGCGCTATCGTTAGACTGCCCGGGACCCCGGAATCCGGGCGAGGGCCTTGCTTCGCGAGTGTGGGTGTGGTCCACTCGCCTTTTCCCGGCAACTTCCCTCCCCTGTTCCCATGCTGGTTTCGGATCTCCTGCGCCGCGGGCGCCAGTCCCTGCTGGTGGCCGCCGCGTTTGCCGGTGGCGCCATCTCCTTCGGCGGACTCCGCCCGAACCTGCTGGCGGATGATCCGGCCGGGGCGTTTCCCCTGGTGACGTCCGATTCCGCCGCCGTCCTCCGGGTCGATCCGGGCGACTGGCCGGGAGTGTTGCGCGCGGCGCGCGACCTGCAGCAGGACCTCGCCGACGTGACGGGTCGCCGTCCCGTCCTCGCCTCGGGAAATGAAGCCGCCCAGCCCTGCGAGGTCATCATCGGCACCGTCGGCCGGAGCGCCCTGATCGACCGTCTGGGGCGCGAGGGCAAGCTGGCTGTCGGCGACATCGCCAGCCATTGGGAATCCTATCTGTTCCAAACGGTGGATGATCCGGTCCCCGGGGTGCGCCAGGCTCTCGTGATCGCGGGCGCCGACAAGCGCGGCACCATTTACGGAATCTACGAGTTGTCCCAGCAGATCGGCGTGTCGCCGTGGCACTGGTGGTGCGACCTTGCGCCCGCGCACCGCGACACCCTCGCGGTTCGGAGCGGCAAACGGGTCTTCGGCTCGCCCGCCGTGCAATACCGCGGCATCTTCCTCAACGACGAGGCGCCCGACCTCACAAACTGGATCCGCGCGAAGTATGGAAACGTGCCGCCGGGCAGCCAGCCGCCGATCCCGGCCGACGTGGCCAATTACGGCCATGAATTCTACGCGCGCATCTTCGAGGTTCTGCTGCGGATGCGGGCCAACTACCTGTGGCCGGCAATGTGGAACAACGCGTTCAACGAGGACGACCCCGAGAACGCCCGGCTCGCCGACGAGTACGGCATCGTCATGGGCACCTCCCACCAGGAACCGATGCTCCGCGCCCAAAAGGAATGGGATCGCCGCTACGAGGGAACGCTCGGGCACTGGAACTATGTCAAGACGCCCGACGTGCTCGAGTCCTTCTGGCGCGAGGGCATCCGGCGCAACCGCAACTTCGAGAGCATCGTCACGCTCGGGCTCCGCGGCGCCAACGACTCCGAGATGGCCCCGGGCGGCCCCGCGGCCAATCGCGCCCTGCTGGAACACATCACCGAGCGACAGCGCGGCATTCTCCGCGAGGAGATGGGCGGCGACCTCAGCCGCGTGCCGCAGCTCTGGTGTCTCTACAAGGAGGTCCAGGATTACTACGATGACGGCATGCGCGTGCCGGACGACATCACCCTGCTCTGGGCCGATGACAACTGGGGCAATGTGCGGCGATTGCCCACGCCCGCCGAGCGCACGCGACCGGGCGGCGCGGGCGTTTACTACCATTTCGACTATCACGGCGGTCCGCGAAATTATCAGTGGATCAACACCAGCCCGCTTCCGAAAATCTGGGAGCAGATGTCACTGGCCCATGCATACGGCGCAAACCGCATCTGGATTGTGAACGTCGGACATTTCAAGGGCTACGAGCTTCCGATGGAATATTTCCTCGACCTCGCCTGGGAGCCCGATCGCTGGACGGGCGACAATATTGGCGAGTTCGCCCGCGGTTGGGCGGAGCGCGAGTTCGGTCCGGAACTGGCCGGCGAAATCGGGTCGCTGCTGAGTGAATATCCGAAACTGACGGCGCGGCGGAAACCCGAGATGCTGGCCCCGGGAACCTACAGCCTGGTCAACTATGGGGAGGCCGAAACCGCCACCGAAGCCGCCCGCGCGCTCGCCCGGCGGGCCGAGGCGGTGTCCGCCCGGCTGCCGGCCAATCGGCGCGACGCCTTTTACCAACTCGTGCTTTTTCCCTGTCAGGCCTTCGCCAACCTCGGCGAACTCTATCTCGCGGCCGGCCGCAACGCGCTCTTCGCGCACCAGGGTCGCGCGAGCGCTGCTTCCTACGCGGACCAGGTCCACCGGTTTTTTCAGGCCGATGCCGACCTGACGGCGTTTTATGACCATGGATTTGCGGATGGGCGTTGGGCGCATTTCATGGACCAGACGCACATCGGCTACACGACGTGGCGCGATCCGCCGACGAACCGACTGGACGGCATTCCCCTGGTCCGCCCCGCCGTTCCGTCGACTGCCGGCCTCGGAGTCGCCGTCGAAGGCACCGAGGACAGTTGGCCGGCGATCGGAAAACCCGAGCCGAGCCTTCCGGCGTTTGACGAGCTGAACCGCCAGCAGCGGTTTATCGATGTCTTCAACCGCGGCAGCACGCCGCTTGAATTCAAGATGTCGTCCGACGCCGATTGGGTCCGACTCAGCGAAAAATCCGCGACTCTCGGCCCGGACCAACGCGTGTGGGTTGAAATCGACTGGGCCGAGGCTCCGACCGGCGCCTCATCCGCCCATGTAACCATCGAGGGCGCCGGGTCGCGCGTCGTGGTCAGCGTAAAGGCCTCGCGTCCCCGCGAAGTCAATCGCGGCAATCTCCAGGGCTTTGCCGAAACGGACGGTCATGTCGCCATTTCGCCCGAACATTTCACGAACCGCGCTGATGCCGCCGGACGCCGCTGGGAAACCGTGGCCGACTACGGCCGTGGAACCGCGGCGGTGCGAGCCGTCAGCGCTCCTGACGCGTCCGCCGCCACGCCTGGAAAGGACTCTCCGCTGCTTGAATATCGCGTCTATCTTTTCGATCCCGGCGCCGTTCGCCTCGACGCCATCACGTCTCCCAGTCTGAACATCGCTCCCGACCGCGGCCTTCGCTATGCGGTGGCCTTCGACGATGAATCGCCTCAGGTCGTCGCGCTGGTCCCTTCGGGCTATCGGGCCCAGAACGGCAATCGCGACTGGGAAAATGTCGTGGGTGACAACGCCCGCCACAGTATTTCCGAGCACACCATCGCGCATGCCGGCTACCACACCCTGAAGATCTGGATGATCGACCCGGGCGTGGTGATCCAGAAACTGGTGCTCGACCTCGGAGGGGTCCGTCCGAGCTACCTCGGACCGCCGGAAAGTTTCCGGCATTAGGGCGCGATCGTTCCGTGAGGTGGCGGCCCAGGTCGATCAGTGATCGAGGCGCGCAAACGGCCCCACGACGGCGCCGGTGAAATGATTGCCGTCACCGGCAGCCTGGACGGTCACCGGCACAGCGTCGAACACCTGGCCCACCTGCTGCCACTCGCCTTCACGGGTGCGCACGGCAAAGGTGATTTCGCGGTCGTTCTCCATCAGGCGCAGCTCGAGCGATTTCGTGTCTGGCAGCTCCGCCTGCGCCACAACCCGCGCGGGCTGACCATTTGCCTCCTCGATCACCGCGCGGAGCCCGCCTTCCCGGCGGATTCCGAAGGCGTAATAGTGACTCTCGCTCTGAAACATCGCGAGTCCCGCCGTCACGCCGGTCTCCGCCGGAACCTCCATCGCGGCGGCCGCCGAGAACCGTGCGTGCTGCACGCGGCGGCCGAGGAACGTCGGATTTCCCGTTCCGCCGAGCGACTCCGTCCGGGGCTGGAGTTCGAGATGGCCCGATGATGCGCCCGTTTTCCACCACGTTTCGTGGGGCTGCCGCAGCATCAACCATTCGGAACCGAGGACTGCGGCTGAAAAATCCTCCCGCCAGGTGAGATTGCCCGTGGTTGGAATCGCGGCCGTCTCGTGGGCTCCCCCGGGCGCCGCCACGGCATACGGCACACGCCGGCCATGCGGCAGGATCACGGGCCAGTCGTCACCCGTCCAGCTCACCGGAAGCAGAAAGGTCTCCCGACCCGTGGTCCAGAAATGGCCGGCGAACGGGCGGCAGCCCAGAAACATGGCCCACCACTTGCCATCGGGCCCGATGACCATGCTGGCGTGGCCGGTGCAAGTGACCGCGAACGGCACGGTGCCATCGACGTCACGCTGCGTGAGAATCGGGTTCGCCTGCGAGGGTTCGAAGGGTCCGGTGACGGACCGGCTGCGCAGGACAACCTCGGAGTGCTGCATCCCCGTGCCTCCTTCCGCGCAGTAGAGAAAATACCAGCCGTCCTTCTTGAGCAGATGGGGTCCCTCGATCCAAATGGGCTTGGTGGCGGGATCGACGCCACCGTTGACAATGACCCGGCGCGGACCGACGAGGCGCTTCGCGGCCGCATCGAATTCCTGGATCCAAATCGCGCGGTGACCGGAATACAGGGGCTTTCCCTCCGGCGGCCCGTTGTTCACCAGCCAGGCGCGACCGTCGTCATCGAAATAAAGCGACGGATCGATGCCGTCGAAATCGAGAAACACCGGGTCGGTCCATGGCCCGGCCGGATCCTTGGCCGTGAAAACGCAGTTGCCGCCGGCGCCCACCAGCGTGTTGAGCAGGTAGAACGTGTCGCGGTGATGGCTGAGATCGGGCGCAAAGACGCCGCCGTTGATGCCGAGACCATCGAACTTCACCTGCGCGGGCCGGCTGATCACATGGCCGATCGGCGCCCAATGGACGAGGTCGCGGCTGTGGAAGACCGGAATTCCCGGAAAATAGGCGAACGTCGAGTTGACGAGATAGTAGTCGTCACCAACGCGACACACGCTCGGATCGGGATGGAATCCGGCCAGGACGGGATTGCGGTAGTCTCCCGCTGGCAGCGGTTCGGCGAAGATGGCGTCGCGGCCGGAGTATTCAAACCAATCGAACCGGACCGCCGCTAATCCCGGGGCGGAAAGCAAAACGACTGCCGCCGCGGCGGCCAGGGAGTGGATCTTCATGGGGGCAGATGGGAGCGGTGGCGGATATGATCGGTCATGGGCGTCCGCGTGCACTTAAAATCCCCACCTAGTGCGTCGCCGGCTCATACGCGTGGAACCGGCCGCCGCACTGGAGCAGGCCAAGAAAATACATCAGCCCGTCGTAGTAGCGATAGGTGCCCTCGGGTATCGGCGCGGACCAAAGCTCCTGCACCAATGGCCGGGCCATTTCGGAATCGGCCGCGAGGCCGGCCGTCGCCGCCATCGCGGTGAGCCCGATCGAGTGGTCGTGCGACAGAGGCGTCCCGTCGAGCGTGAATTGGTTTGCACCATCGGGTCCCTGGCGCGCCATGAAACGCAGGACGCGGTTGCTCTGGGCGACAGCCCACGGATCGGCGCGGAACCACGACCAGTCGAGCGCCGGATTCGAAAGCGTGCGCCACGCGTCTTCGCGAAACTGGTCGGGCGCGCGACCGCCTTTCGTCGGGCGCGCGTCGAACCCGGAATAGTT
>DASYDZ010000092.1:0-31253 GCA_036499305.1 Candidatus Didemnitutus sp. | reverse complement strand
GGCGTCGGCACGCGTTCAACCACGACGGCCTATGGCGCCAACCGCGCCGACGCCTCGTATATCCCGGGTGGCATCACCTCCGGTACCGCGCTCATCCGTCCGGATTATCCCGAGCTCCTCGAATGGCCCTACCTCTGGCAGCAAACGGAGTATTGCCTTGGCTATCCGACTTCCGATTACGTTTTCCTGGTTCTCGCCGCCAACCAAATGCTGCCGCGATGATTGCTCGACGACTTCTCCTGACCGCCGCGCTGGCCTTCCTCGCCATCCGGCTTTCCGGCGTCACCGAGGAATGGCATGCAACGCACTGGAACGGCGAGGAGGCCGTGACCTCGAAAAACGACGGCTGGATGGCCATCGTCTCGATCGACCGGGCGCGGCTGGTCTGGTACGGGCCGGTCGGCGGGCCCAACCTGCTTTTTTCAACGGCGACGCGCGACGATCCCGCCGGCTGGGGCGGACACCGCCTGTGGCTCGGTCCGCAGCACGACTGGCCGGCATATTGGCCGCCGCCCGGGGCGTGGGAGCACAGCCGGGCAAAATCCGTCGCCCTCGACCAGCACAACCGCCTCCGCCTCGAGCTGTTCGAGGCCGGCAATGGCTGGCCGAAACTCGCACGAACCTACCGCTGGCACGGCGCCGACATGATTTGCGGCGCCGAGATGGAGGGTGGCAAGCGGCCGGCCCAGGTCATCCAGATCGTGCAGATCCCAAAATCGAGCCTGGTCCACGTCGCCGCGTTCCCCGATGCCTTTGCCCCGCGCGGCTACGTGCGGCTCCCCGCGGGTTCCGTCCAGCAGCTTACCACCGAATTTCAGCCGCCACCCCAGGTCAGCGGCAACGGCCACCTGCTCGAACTGCACTACAACGGAACCGTCGAGAAACTCGGCTTCGCTCCGGAAGTGCTCGGTGCGACCGACGGACCGTGGAAGCTCGGCGTGGTCCGCGGCCCGCACACCGGCCACCCCGAAAGCGAGCCGGATCATGGATATTTCTCCCAGGTTTTCCTCGGCAGCCACGAGCCCTTCATCGAACTCGAGCAACTCTCGCCGATGTTTCCCGCCGGCGAGACGGCGACGTTCGAGATCGCGCTGCGCGCCGTGCCCGACCGCGGGCGCTGAGGGAAAGGCGGAGTTGAAAGTTGAGGGTTGAGAGTTGAGAGACTTTTCCGCCCGCCGGCAATTGTGGGAGCGGCTTTACGCCGCGAACGATCGCGGTTGAGGCGCCGACCAGGGTGGGCATCGAATTCCCCTTCGCCGCTTTCATACCCATCGTCCCGATCATTGGACCATGCGCATGAATTGCTCCTGGTGGGGCGGGACCGCTGGGCGCGCCGCCGGGGTGTTTGCGGACGGACCGGTGTATTTCGTCCCGACCGGCGCTCTTGCGCCAAAGTCTACCTTGAGGCGTCCGGCATTGGATCGTCGATGGGGACATCGACGACCACCTTCGCGGGCGCATGGTTGATTTCACGCGAGGTCCGGTTGATCGTGGCGCCCTGTCATGTCGGGGAAGACTCCCATGAGCGCGTTTCGCCGCCACATCTGGCCGCTTTTTCTGCGGCATCGCGGGCTCCTGATTGGAGCCCTCCTGCTCAATGGCGTGCATGGCGTCGCGATCTCGCTGCAGAATGTCTATCCCAAGTGGGTTTTCTCGCAGGTGCTCGAGCCGCCGGGAATCACGATGTCCCAGCGCTGGACCCGCCTGACCTGGCTGATCGTCGGCTATCTCGTCGTCTCCCTGATCGTCCGCATGGCGGCCTGGCATGCCGGTTACCGGCTGTTCACCTGGACGCGGGAACGGGTCGTGTTTGCCCTGCGCGGACAGTTTTTCCGCCACGTCAACCACCTCTGCTTGCGCTTCCATGGCGAGCATCCGTCGGGGGAATTGTTCAGCTACCTTTTCGGCACGCCGCTGAACAACATCATGCAATTCTTCCAGCACACGTCGATGGGTGTGCCGGGCGCCATCGTCACCGTGATCTCGACGCTGGCCATGTTCTGGCAATGGGACTGGGTGGTCGCGACCGTCCTGCTCGCGACGTCGTTCGCCAGCGTCGCGCTCATGATCCGGGCCCGCGAAAAGATGCAGGTGATCAACCGCGAATTCCAGTCGGCGGAAACGACCGTGAGCGGGCGCGTGGCCGATCTGCTCCGCGGCAACAAGGCCGTCAAACTTTACGCGATGGAGGCGCTGGTCGAGCAGGACTTCAACGAGCAGGCGCTCGCGATCAGCCGCAAATCCTACGAACGGGACGTCCTGAGCCACATCGAGTACATGAAGCAGGAGACTTTCGGTTACTTCTGCTATGCGGCGCTCATGGCGGCCTGCACCTGGCGCTATCTGGACGGACATCACATCGACCTCGGCACGGTCGCGGCCTGCCTCGCCTCGTACATCGGACTGAGCTGGCCGATCCAGGTGTTGTTCCAGGCTTTCACGCTGTGGGGCGGCGCCGAGGCCTCGATCGACCGCATCGGCCTGGTGCTCGACACACCCAGCACGACGCCGGATCCGGCCGGAGCGCCTCCGCCCGTGCCCATCGGTTCGGAAATCGTCTTCGAGCATGTCCGCTTCGCCTATGAGGCCGGCCATCCCGTCCTCGAGGATGTCTCGCTCGTCATCCCGCCCGGCCAGCGGCTCGCCCTGGTCGGTCCATCCGGCGCAGGCAAGAGCACGCTCGCGCAGCTTCTGCTGCGACTCTACGACCCGACCACCGGTTCGATCCGGCTCGGCGGCGCCGATCTCCGGACCTTTCCGGGCAGCGACCTGCGCCGGCTGTTCGGCGTCGTCCCGCAGGATCCGTTCATTTTCCGCACGACCGTGCGCGACAACGTGCGGGTTTCGCGCCCTGACGCGTCCGATGCCGCGATCCGGCGCGCCTGCGAGCTGGCCAATGCGTGGGAGTTCATCGCGAAGCTGGCCGGCGGGCTCGACGGGATGGTCGGAGAAGGCGGATCATCGCTTTCCGGCGGCCAGCGCCAGCGGCTCGCCATCGCCCGCGCGCTGCTGGCCGAACCGACGTGCTTCATCTTCGACGAGGCCACGAGTGCGCTCGACACGCTGAGCGAGCAACTGATCCAGGACGCCTTCGAGCGCAACCTTGGCGGACGCACGGTGATCTTCATCGCCCATCGCCTCGCCACCGTGAAGAACTGCGACCGCATCCTTGTGATTTCCGACGGCCGGGTGGCACAGGACGGCCGCTACGACGATCTCGTGGCCGCACCGGGACTGTTCCAGGACCTTGTGCGCGGGCAGTCGCTGCGCGAGTGACGTGGCGGATTTATCCCACGAATCACACGAATTGACGCGAAAGAAATTCCCGGAGTGATTCGCCCACGGAAGACACCGAACACACAGAAACAACGCTCTCTGCTGATTGTTTCGTGAGGTTTCGCGTCATTCGTGGGCAGAAGATATTTTGCCTATCATTTCGGACAATTCGGGCCACCCGAGCGCCCACGAAATCTCACGAACGAATACGAAAGAAATGCCCGGAGTGATTCGCCCACGGAATACACCGAACACACAGAAGGATCTCTCTGATGATTGTTTCGTGAGGTTTCGTGTCATTCGTGGGAAAACGGTCTTTTGTCTCTCGTCTCGGATAGCTCGGGCCGCCCCAGCGCCCACGAAACACACGAATTAACGCGAAAGAGATTCCCTGGAGTGATTCGCCCACGGAATACACCGAACATACAGAAGGAACTCTCTGATGATTGTTTCGTCAGGTTTCGTGTCATTCGTGGGAAAACGGTCTTTTGTCTCTCGTCTCGGATAGCTCGGGCCGCCCCAGCGCCCACGAATCTCACGAACGAACGCGAAAGAAATTCCCGGAGTAGTTTTGCCCACGGAAGACATCGAACATACAGAAGGAACTCTCTGCTGATTGTTTTCGTGAGGTTTCGTGTCATTCGTGGGAAAAAATTCTTTTGTCTCTCGTCTCGGGTCTCTTGTCTCCCAGACTCAATCCATGGACCCGCTGACCCGCGCCCGCGAGCTGACCGATGCCGCACATGCGGCCGACCCGAAAAAAAACGCCGATGGCCGGCCGGCGGAGCTCGTTTACGCGGACCGCATGGAGGCGTGGGTGGCGCGCGCGGCTCCCGACGCCTCACCTCTCCTGCGGCTGGCGGCCCGCTGCCAGCATCTCGAGCGCTGGTCCGTGCCCCGTGCCTCCTTTCCGGAAGGCCGCGCCGGCTATCTGGCGTGGCGCAAATCGCTTTACACCCGTCAGGCCGACTGCGCGCGCGCGCTCATGGTCGAGGCGGGCGTGGACCCGGCCGAGGCGGACCAGGCGGCCGCGTGGATTGCGAAGACGGCCCTGAAAACGAATCCCGGCTCGCAGGCGCTCGAGGACGCTGCCTGCCTGGTTTTCCTGGAAAACGAGATCGGTGACTTCGCGGCGCTGCACGCCGATTATCCCCGCGACAAGTTTGTCGAGATTTTGCGCAAGACCTGGAGGAAGATGAGTCCCCGTGGCCAGGAGCTCGCGCATGGCCTCGCGCTGCCGCCAGCGATCGCCGGGCTGGTGCGCGACGCGCTCGCAGGATGATCGTTGGTGGAACGCATTGTCCCCAATGCGTTCAGCGCCTTGGGGAAAAGTCGCTCCATCGCCGTTGAGCTGCGTCGCGCTGGCCTCTTGTCATGGCGCCCCTGTTGAGATTATCTCCGTTTGTTGTCGAAGTCAGGTCATCCCACGCCCCACCTGCGCTGGCGCTGGCTTTTGCCGGCGGCCGCCGCTGTCGTCGCCTTCCATTTCGTTCCGTTTGGCGCGTCCGCCCTGAACCGCGCGTTCTTCGATACCGCCAGTCGCCATCCCTCGACGCCGCCACCGCTAGATCCCGGTCGCTCGGCGCTGGTGATGATCAACGATGAGACGATGGCCTTCCTTGGCCGCGAACCCTATCGGCAGCGCTGGCCGTTTGGCCGGGCCTATTTCGCCGCCCTGCTGGCCGCCCTCGATCGGGCCGGCGCGAAGAAGATCATCGTGGACTTCACCTTTCTCGAACAGTCGACCGCGGCCGACGAGGATGCCCTGCTGGGCGCCCTGGCGGCGGGCATGCCCAAGGTCGTCCTCGCAGCCAAGACCGACGTCGTCCGCGGCCAACCCGTGGTGCGGATGCCTTTTTTTTGGGATGAGTCATTTCGCGCCGCTCACCCCGCCCTCTTTCAATCGATGCGGACCGGGCTGGCGGATTTTCCTTCCGATACCGATGGGGTGGCGCGAAAATATGAGGTTCCCGGGTCACTCGCCGCCGCGGCCTTCGGCGAAACCACGGAGGTCGGAGGGTTGCTGCGCTGGCACGGCGGCCTGCAGCAGATTCAGCGGCGCGGTGTTTCGGTCGTGTCGGCATGGCCGTTTTTTGCCGCGGGCCTTCCCATCGTGGAGCGCCTCAGCCAGAAAGTGACGGATTTCTCGCCCGAAGCATTCGGAGCCGCGCTCGCCGCCGAACCGCCGCTGACGGGCGAGCCGGGCGGAAAGCTTGCCGCGGCGATCGCGCGGGTCCGGCACCGCGTCGTGTTTGTGGGCGCCAACGCCAGCGGCACCTTTGATCAAAAGCCGCTGGTGGCTGGCACCGTTGAACCGGGACTCCTGCTGCATTGGACGGCCTGGACGAATCTCGAGGCGGGCGGGTTCGTGAAACCGCTGCCCCATGGGTTTGCCCTGGCCCTGGCCGCGGTGGTCTCGCTCGTGGTTGTCGGAGCGGCTTCGTTGCGTCCGGGCCTCCTGCTGCCCGGCCTGGTCACCGCCGTTCTCATCGCCGCGCTGTTCGGCGGTGCATACGTCGGGATTTCCCATCTTCGTTTCTTCCCTCCCGCAACGCCCGGATTTGCCGCCGTTCTCACCCTGCTCGGCATTGTGACCGAAAATTTCTGGGCGGAACAGGCGCGCAAGCGCGAGATCCAGTCGATGTTCGGCGCGTACGTCGATCGTGGCGTGGTCGACCTCCTCATTCGCAATCCCGACGCCATCCGCCTTCACGGCGAGAAACGCGAAGCCACCGTTTTCTTCTCCGATCTCGCCGGTTTCACCGATCTGTCGGAGAAGCTCAAGGATGCGCCGGAAACGATGGTCGAGATCGTCAATGCGTACCTCGAGGAAACCAGCGACTGCCTGCTCAACCACGGAGCCTACGTCGACAAATACATCGGGGATGCGGTGATGGCGGTGTTCGGCGTTCCGGCGCCCTTGCCCGATCATGCGCTCGCCGCCTGCCTGGCGGCACTCGAGGCGCAAAAACTTATCGGGGGCATCAATGCCCGCTACGCCGCCCGTCATGGAGTAAAACTTGCCGTGCGCATCGGCCTGAACACCGGTGAACTGATCGTGGGCAATGTCGGCTCATCGCGAAAGCGCAACTATACCGTGATGGGCGACACCGTTAACCTCGCCTCGCGCCTCGAAGGCGCCAACAAGGCCTTCGGAACCCATACGCTGGTCGGCGACCAGACGGCCCGGCAGGTCCGGGGCCGAATCGCCACGCGGCCGCTGGCCCGTCTGCAGGTCAAGGGCAAGCACGAGGCGGTCGAGGTGCATACGCTGGTGGGCGTCGAGGAGCTGCTCAGCGACGCCGACCGGCTTTTTCTGGCTGCCTACCGGCGCGGATATGACGCCTTTGTTTCCTCCCGCTTCGCCGAGGCGGCTGTAGGACTGGCCGAAGCCGACCGGCTGGCACCGGGTGATATCACCATCGCGCGCTTGCGGGCGGAGGCGGAAGCGTTTGTAATCTCCCCACCGGCTTCCGACTGGCAGCCGGTCCTTAAACTGGACTCCAAATGAAACGGCCGAACGCGCGACAGATCTGGGCCCTCGCGGTTCTCGCCGGCGTCGCGGTGATTGCCGAAGCCGCGCTCGTCGTCGGCAACGTCGGCTATACCAAGAACCAGGATACTCCCCTCAAGGCGTCGCCGACGGCGACCGCCTCGGTGTCCGCCCATCTCGGCTTTGGCGCCAGGCTCACCGTGATGGAGAGTCGTGGCGCCTGGCTGCGCGTGAGCGATGGCCGGGCGGCGTCGGGGTGGCTCTTTTCCCTGATGGTGACCGATACCAAGCCCGAAATGGCAAATGGCGAGCGCTCGGTTTTCGGTCTGGACGGCGGCAAGACCACCGCCACCGCCGCGGCACGGCCCCTCACGGATGATACCAAGACGTATGCCAGCCAGCACAATCTCGGGTCCGCCCGAAACGACGTTCAGTGGCTCGAAGACCAGTGCAAGGTCTATTCCGATCGCGATGTCGACGGCTTCCTGCGGGCGCAGAAAAAGGGGGAATACCAGTGATCACCCGCCGCCTACTGCTTATCGCCGCCGTGCTCGCGGGAGCCCTGGTCATTTATGCGCAGAGTAATCCGCTGAACAGCCTGTTCAATGTCCTGACCAGCGGCAAGCAGCCGACGCAGACTCAAACCGACACTGGGCAGGCGCTCGCCCAAGGAGCCAAGTCCCTGCAGAATCCGGGTCCGGTGGAGCAACAGACCATTGGGGAATCGCTCGCGCTCCAGATCGTCTCGCGTTATGGTGGCCTGGTTAGGGACCCGACGATCATGCGTCGCGTGAACCTGATCGGCCGGTCGATGGCTCGCTATTCAGACACGCCCTACCTCCCGTGGCGGTTCGGCGTCCTTAATTCGCCGACGGTGAACGGGTTTTCGGCACCCTATGGCTTCGTTTTCATCACTCGCGGACTTTATGACCTCGCCCGGAGCGATGACGCCTTGGCGGGCGTGCTGGCCCATGAGATTGCCCACGTGAGCCGGCATCATGCAGAAACGGTCCTCAAGGCCGCGGAATTCGGCGCTGCGGTGGGCAACTTCGTGCTGGCGCGCAGCGGCAATGCCCGCACCGCCCAGCCTTTCATGGAGCAGTTGAACGCGGGCATCGACCATCTTGGCTCGACCCTGTTCGAACACGGCTACAGTCCCGACACGGAATACGAGGCCGATCACGTGGGACATGACTTGGCAAAAACGTGTGGTTATGCCGGCGGTGGCCTTCGCTCCGTGCTCGTCGCCCTGCACCAGCGCACCGGCGATTCCAAGCAGGCGTTCCCAACCCATCCTCCCCTCTCCGATCGCATCCGCCGCTTGCCCGACGAGCCGGCGCCGCCATTGTAGCGCCGGGCGGAATCCCGATTTGTCGGGTGTGCCGCGAAGGGATCGCTTCACCTGTGGGGTTCGGCACGAATGGCCGCGTTGCCCTGGCGGCCCGGACGGCTACGCTTCCCCCGCACCCACCGCCGCCATGACCAAGATCAATCTCGCCCGGAAACTCGGCCTGTTTTCCGACCACTTCAATCCGCGCATCATCGCCGAACTCAATGGCCAGCACGTGAAGCTGGTCAAGTTCGCGAGCGAGTTCGTGTGGCACCACCACGAACACGAGGATGAGCTCTTCCTCGTGCTCGCGGGCTCGTTCCGCATGGAATTCCGCGACCGGACGGAAACGCTCGGGCCCGGCGACCTGCTGGTCGTGCCGCGCGGCGTCGAGCACCGGCCGGTGGCAGACGCCGAGGTTTCGGTGCTGCTGTTCGAACCGGCGTCGACCGTGAATACGGGCAACACCGGCGGTGAGCGCACCGTCGCGCGCCCCGGATGGATTTGAGCGGCGGCGGCCGCAAAAGGGCGCACAGGAACGCCCTCTGAAAAGGAAACGCCTATTCTGGTTTGCCCGCGAAACAGACGAACAACGCGACAAGGCAAAATTACTGGTTTTGCGCCATCCACGTGTTTCGCGAGCAGCCGAGGGCCGCTTCTTTTTCCTTCGGCGGGAATTCCCCGGCGCCTTTTGCAGCTAACGAACCGCCATCGCCTCGGGCGCGGGCGTCGCGGTCTCCGGCCGCAGGAAGAGAACCTCCACCACGTTCCGGACGAACTGCTCGTCCGCAATCCCCTCGCTCAGTTCGGGCGGCACGGACGCCACCGCGCGGAAATGCTCCGCCAACTGGCTGAAGAGCTGGACCCGCGCGTCGGGATCGAAGTGATCGCGGCCCAACACCGCCCGGAGCGTCGCGTGCGCGAGCGCCGGGCTGGTGTGGTCGCGGAGGCGCGCGACGACGTGCCGCTGCGCGCGCAGCGAATTGTACTTCGAAGGCTGGAGGCGGGCGAGTCCGGCCGCCGCCGCGGGAGGCTCATGCACGACGATCGTCGCCGCCGCAATGTCCCCGACCCGCTGGGCCTTCGCGCTCACGGTCGCCGTGACGCCACCGACGAGGTAGGCTCCGGGCAGCGCATCGAGCGGGCGCAGGAGATTGCGAACCACGACCTGCGAAAAGCGGAGCGGCAGCCCGTGCTCGTCCATCACCCGCAGGTGCAGGAGGCGTTTCCCGAGCGTCTGCCCGCCCCAACGCCATTCGAGCGCGATGGCGTAGCCGACCGACACGACCAGATAGCCCACGACCGCCAGGCCCAGGGAAAAGTCGACGCTCAGCAGCCCGACGAGCCGCACCAGCGTGGAGATCGCGCTCCACGCCGCCGTCACCACCATCTTGTCGATCGCCCAGGCCGCCAGCCGCGTCACGGGACTCGCGAGCGGGAACGAAAAAGGCACGCCTTCCGGAGTGCGGATGCGCACGACGGCGACGCGATCGTCAGTCATTGGCCGCCTCCGGGTCCGCCGCGCGCCGCCCGACAAAGCCGTAGAAGAACACCAGCAGCGTTCCTTCGGCGAGTCCGATGCCGATCTTCATCGCGTAGGGAAGCACGGGTTCGTGGTACTGCGAGAAATAAGATTCCATCATGCCCGCCCAGATCAGCATGAGGCTGGCGCCGCCCGCGAGGGTGGCGACATCATCGGCCACGGAACGCAGGCGCGTGCCGATGCGCCTTCCGTCGCCGCGTCCGAGGAGGGACCGGGCGAGCAGAAAGCCGGCCTGTGCCCCGACAAGCATCGCGGGAATCTCGATGATGCCGTGTGGCAGGAGCCAGCCGAAGAGAAAGGCCGGTTCGCCGGCGAGCAGGTAGTCGACCACGATGGCGCCGAGCATGACACCATTATAGAAGACCATGATGATGGTCCCGACGCCGAACGTCATGCCGAGCGCCAGCACGAGCAGGGTGACCTGGATGTTGTGCGCCATCAGTTCGCCCGCAAACGTCGCCTTGTGTCCGGCGAGACGGTCGCCGATCGCCTGCTCCTCCTCGGCGACGCGTTCGCGCGGATCGCCGACGAGGTGCGGGAACGGCATGATCACGTCCTTCGCGCCGGGATCGACCGCGACGGCGACGCCGCCGAAGATCATCCCGGCGGCGGTCACCGCGAGGGCAAAAAGCATGCAGCCCAGGTTGCGCCGGAAAGTGCGGGGAAGCGTGACGGAGAACCAGTGCCACGGCCGGAAGCGCACGCGGCGCGCTCCGCGGCCGCCGTGGATTTCCGCATAGGCGCGGGCGACCAGTTGCTCCAGGCGCTGGCGCATTTCCCGTTCGCCGGTGAAACCGGTGAGGCGCGCCAGGTCGGCCGAGGCGCGGCGATAGAGCAGGTCGAGCTCGCGCACCTCGGCCAGCGACAACTGGCGCCACGGATCCGCCTTCAGGGCCGTCAGCACCGCCTCGAGCCGACTCCATTGCGGTTCCTCCGCCGCCACGAAACGGGACAGGTCGACGATCACAGCGCCTGCCTCCCCTTCACCTGCAGGTATTGCCCGACGAGCTCGGTCGCGAGGCGTTCGTTGGCCACGAGTCGTGCGGTCACGCCCAGCGGCTGGAGTTTGGCCGCGATGTCGCGCGCTTCGCGCCACTGGAAATGACCCGCCAGGCGGTCGTAAAGCTCGGCGTCACTCGCGACGGGCCGGGTGAAAACCGGCTCGGCGCCCGGAACGCCGATCTGGTTGACCAGCACGAGATGCTGCCGCGCGATCAGGCGCACGTGCCGGGTGAATTCCTCGGCCACCAGCGGGTCGCTGAGGTCGGTCAGGAAAAACAGGAGAGAGCGCCGCCGGAGCCGGGACCGGATCGTCGCGAACAGGTCGGCGAAATCCGGCGTGACCTCGCTCGGTTCCATCGCATGCACCGCCTCGCGGCAGGCTCCGTAATGCAGGGCGCCATTGGACGCCCTCAGGAATGTGCGCAGGCGCGCGTCGTGGACGACGAGACCGAAGCGGTCGCCCTGCCGGCTCGCGGCGAGCAGCAGCACCAGCGCGGCCGTCAGGTGGCGCTCCAGCGTCGTCATCGCATGCCCGTCGACGGTCACCGGCCGGCCGCTGAGCCGCGAGGCATCGATCACGACGTAGATTTCCTGCGTGCGTTCGACCTGAAAGACCTTCGTCACCGGCCGGCCGCGCTTCGCGGTCGCCTTCCAATGCACCTCGTCGAAACTGTCGCCCGGCTGATATTCCCGCAGGCGCTCGAAGTCGCGGCCGCGCCCGACGATGCGTCGGCGCGTGACTCCCGATTGGCCGCGGTTGAGAAAAAGCGCCGCGAGCTGACGACGTTCGCTGAAGAGGTTCGGGTAGACGCGGACCTCGGCCGCAATCTCCTGCCGGCGCCGCAACTGCCACAATCCCCAGGGCGAGTCCGTTTCGAGGCAAACCGGTCCGATCGGCCACCGTCCGCGACGCAAACCCGTGCACGGCCAGTCGACCGGCACCGGACGTCCCGCCGCGCTCCGAACCACTTCCGCGACCTTCTGCTCGCTGGCGATCAACTCCGGCAACGCGAGCGCGAGGCGAAACCGCGGGAGCCGGCCGCTGTTCGCCGGCACGAGCAGATGGATCTTGGCCGCGCGATCGCGCGCGATCCGCGTCACGGGCGGCGCGGACACGACGGGGAAATCCGCCGCGCGCGGGCCGGCCAGCAAATCGAGGGCGGCCAGCAGTCCGACCGCCGCGAGGCCCAGCACACCCACAGGCCAGAAGACCGGCAGCAGGCCCGCCAGCGCGGCCACCGGGATCAACCCGGCGACCGCCCACAAAAGTCGGCGCGAGGGGACAGGGATCATCGTTGTCAGCGCGGCACCGCCACCTGTTGCAACAGGCGCGTCAGGACTTCCTCGACGCCCAGCCCCTCGATCTCGAACTCCGGGCGGAGCATGATGCGATGCGCGAGCACCGGGACCGCGAGATGACGCACGTCGTCCGGCGTCACGTAGTCGCGCCCGTCGAGCGCCGCCCGGGCGCGTCCGCCCCAGAGCAGCGCCTGCGTGGCCCGGGGTCCGGCGCCCACGAGCACGCTTTCATCGCTGCGCGTCGCGCGCACGAGATCGACGATGTAGGCCGACATCTCGTCGCGCACGAGGACCGACTCGAGCGCGGCCCGCAGCGCCGCCAGTTCGCCGGCGGGCAGGACGGCCTGCACTTCCCCGCGCGCGAGGGCGAGCTCGGGCGCATCGCCGCCCAGCAGGCGACGGGCCAGCGCGAGTTCGTCGTCCCGGACCGGCACCTCCATGCGGATGCGGAAAATGAACCGGTCCTTCTGCGCCTCGGGCAACGGATAGGTGCCTTCGGATTCGGCCGGGTTCTGGGTGGCGAAAACCGTGAAGTCGGGATCGAGGTCGTGTGTTTCGCGGTCGATGGTCACACACCGCTCCTGCATCGCCTGGAGAAGCGCGGCCTGCGTCTTCGCCGGGGCGCGGTTGATCTCGTCCCCCAGGAGAAAGGTCGTGAACACCGGGCCGCGCACCAGCGTGAACTGTCCGGACTGCAGGTTGAAGACGTTCGTGCCGGTGATGTCGGCCGGCATCAGGTCCGGCGTGAACTGGATGCGCCCGCTGGCGGCGCCGAGCACCCGCGCGAGCGTGCGCACGAGAAGCGTCTTGGCCACTCCGGGCACGCCCTCGATCAGCGCGTGCTGGCGGGTGAGGATCGTGATGAGCGCGAGCTCGATGACGGCATCCTGGCCGATGATGACCTTGGCAATTTCCCGCCGCGCCGCCGCGAGGATGTCGAGGGTTTTTTGGAGCTGCTCGTTCATAAAGGTTTCAGCGTTTGCGCAGGGCGTCGGCCAGCGCGTTGTAGGTCTCGCCCGGCGGCTGTCCGGCCGGGCGGACGCGCCAGGCGGCATCGAAGCGCACCGCCGCATTGCCGCCGGGATTCAGCCGCGCACGTTTCCATTCCTCCACGCAGGCGGGGAGAAGCGCTTCGGCGCCCATCGAACGGCGCAGCAGGGCGGTGAACCCCGCGGCCGGTTCGTGCCCGGCCTGGAGTTCGTCGTCGTTCTCCGCCCGGGGCCGGGGCACGAACGGGGCGAGCAGGCGCCAGGCGTACAGTGCGCCAAGCAACGCGCACAAGGCCAGCGCGCCCCCGAGGCCATAACGCCGGGCCAGCGCGCCGACGCCATTCTCGTCGACCACGCCGAGCTCGGATTCCGCGAAGACGATCCGCCGCTGGCCAGAAATCAACCAGAGGAGAAAGCTGGTCGCCCGCTCCCGCTGGAGCGCCTCGTTGCTCAGGCAGAAGGCGTTCGCCATCAGGACGAGCGACCCGGCACCCATCCGGCGCTCGATCACCACGGGCTGGTTTCCCCGGCGGTACAGCACCTTCCAATCCACGCCCTTGGCCGGTATAAAATGGATGTCGCTGCGCCACGGAAGCGTGGCCGGGAGATCCGGGCCGGCGGCATCCGACCGTTCGGCCGACCGCCGCGGGGAAAAGAGCCAGCGCTCGCGGATCTCGACGCCCCATTTGTCCGCGATCTTCACGTGTTCCCATTCCGGATGCTTCGGCTTGGCGGCGCCTTTTGTCTTCTCCGGCTTTTCCTTTTCGGTTTTCTTCTCCCCGGGTTTCGCCGGCGCCGACTTTTTCAAATCGCCTTTTCCCGATCCGGACTTGGCGTCCTCGTCCGTGCTTTTCCTGTCATCATCCGCCGCGGGATTGCCGCCCGTCTCTTCCTCCGCGGGCGGCGGATGGCTCGCGACCTCGTCGGCCCGAAAGGCCAGGACGATGCGAGCACCGGAAATCGCGGCGCGGTTCAGCGCGGAGAGCACCGCCGCCGGCTGGGACTGCCAGTCGGTCCAGTCCGCGCCGGCGATGAGGACCAGTTGCGGGCCGGATTCCAGGCGGTCGAGCGGCTGAAAATCGCGCCTGACCTCGTGTCCGGGCAGCGACGCCAGCGCGTAATGCAGCCCGCGCGTGCCCAGGGCGTCGGCGCGCAGCGACGAATAGGGCGGATAGACGTCCCCGCTGGCGAGCCGGAGATCGAAGATCGCCACGAGGCCGGCGGTCAGCGCCGCGAGCACCGCGATCAGGGCCAGCCATGATTTCGCGCGCCTCATGGTTTTCCCTCCAGTTTGGCCAGCCAGCCCGACACCTCGGCGGCGAGCGCCGGCTGCCGGCCATACCAGACTTCCTCGAACGAGCGGCGGCGCCCGTGGAAATCCGTGACGATCTCCACGCGGCTGTGCGCCCGCCGCCGGAGTTCCCGCTCGTATTCCAGGTTCGTCTTGTGGCGCGCGAGTGTGAGGAGCTGCTGTTCGGCGAGACGAGCGAGCGTCGCCAGGAACAAGGCTCGCAGCGCGAGACGCCATTCCCCCGCCGCCATCTGTTGCCGGGCGAGATCCAGCCAGCCGTCGGCCGGCAGGCGCGACGCCTGCACGTTTTCGTCGCGCAGGTCGGGCGCTTCCTCCACTCCGCCGGCCGAGGCGGTCATCATCGGCTGCCGGCGAAGGCGGAAGATATTCAACGCGACAACGACCAGGACGACGACGACGATGCTGAGCAGCGCGTAGGCGACCATCTGCAGCACGACCATCCACTCGGTCGAGCCGCCGCCGCCCGCGGATGCCGGGAGCGCAGGCTCCTTTGCCTTCGGCATGAGGCCGTTGAGCCAGTCGACGAACCGACCGATGCTGCGGCCGACGGCCCGGCACATCTCGGTCAGAGTGTCGGCCGCGGATTCAAAGAACTCCGCGAGCATCCCCTTGTGCTGGTGTTCCGCCGGCAGGGGCATGGGACGCAGCCGCCAGCGGAAATCCGGCTGCGCCAGCGCCCGGTCGAGCGCTCGGTCCAGTTCAGCGGTCGGCGTCGCCGCCGGCACCGGCGGTTCCGCCGCGCGCAGCCGGGCGGGTGCCAGGCCCGCGGTGCAGGCGAGCAGGAGGACGGCGATCGCCGCCCGGCGCCACGTTTTCGGTTCCCGCGCGAGGGCCACGCGGACCTCGTCGCCGCGCCGCCGTGACCGTCCGTAGAAAACCCTCAGCACGTAGAAGGCCTTCACGAGCGGATCGACCAGCAGGTGGGTCAGCGACGCCATCAGGAACAGGAATGTCGTGTTCAGCAGCATCCAGCCGCTGTGCTCGAAAATGGTATGCAGTCCGAGCAGCCGGGTGCCAAGCGCGGGGAGAAAATAGAACGCGATGGCGATGTTTTCGAAAACCGCGAGCCACAGCACGGTGATGATCAGCAGGCCGCGATGGTTCTGACCGGGCCAGAGAATCGCCATTTTCCACGCTTCGCGCCGCGCACCGGCCGCGCCGTCGGGACCGTCTTCCGGCACCGCGAGCGCGCTCTGGAAATAGGCGTAGATCCAGCCGAACGGGATGGTCGCGACGAGCATGAGCGGCACCGCCACCACACCCGGGCCCTGAACGCGGAACTGCGTGGCCAGGTTCGCCGGCAGCCGGCGCCAGGCGAATGCCGGCGGCTCGCGTTCCAGCCTGCGCGCCAGCAGCCGCTGCACAAAATGGCGCTGCCCCACCTTCATCAGGCCGAACAGGACCACGAGCAGGATCGCGCCCCAGGCGATCGCGCCGTCGCTCGGATCGAACCAGCTCACGTAGCCCCAGAAATAGAGAAACCCGAGGGCGAACGGCCCGGTCGCGAGATAGTAGACCGCCACGTCGCCCGGTTGGGAGCGCAGCAGATGGACGGCCTCCTCGAGAAGCTCGATGACCGGGGGTCCTGCATCGTGGTCGCGCGCCGCCATGGTCAGGGTTGGAGCGCCTCCCAGATCGTGCCGTCATGAACCTGGGCCGGGACGGCCTTGAGGATGGAACCGACGCTGTAGAAGGCGACCCACGCGAGCATCACGCAGGCGGCGAGATAAAGCAGGCGGCCCACGCGCTGCCAGTTCGCGCCGCGCGGAGCTTCGGGTCGGATGGTTTCCCGGGCCAGGCAGGCGGCGCACAGGAGGATGCCATCGTGCTCGACGACGCACTCGCGGCAGAAATGTTCGTGACACGACGGACACTGCGCCACGGCCTCGCGCGCGGGATGCTGAATGCAGCGTCGGGCGGCCAGCGTGCTCATGCGGTCAGTGGCGGCCCGTCTGCCGCCGGTGCGGGCGCCGGAGTCGGCAAGTCGGGAACCGCCGGCATATCGGGGACGACCGGCGGGGTCGAATCGCCGGCCAGATCAAGCTGCGCCGCCTTGATCAGCGGCGTCAGGGTGGCGATGACCCGGCGCGCCTGGCGGAGCCGGCGGAGGCAGGGGATGGCTTCATCCTGGACCGCCGTGGTGAGCACGACCCGGCAACCCGATCCGAGCACGTTGTTCCTCACCAGCAAAGGCAGGAAGATCGCGCCGATGATCGCGTCCGAAATCCATTGCCCGCCGGCGGCATGAGAAATCATGAGCACGACGAAGGCGAGGCCGAGCAGCCCGAGATTCCAGTAAAGCCGCCGGCTGGTGTGGACGAGGAGGATCGCCTGGATGTCGCGGAAATAGAACCGGCGGTAGCTTTCGGACCAGACCACGGTGCGCACGAGCAGCAGGTGCTCGCCGGCCATCCACAGTTGCGTGGCGCCAATCCCGCGCGCCAGCAGCCGGTAGGGCGATTTGGCCGGCGGGTTCATCGGAAGATCAGGCGACCGAAAAACACCAGCCATCCCACCACCTGCGCGGACGCCAGCGTGCCGGCGACGATAAAACGCGTGCGCCGCCAGCGCGGCAGAATGCTGCCCGGTTTGCGCCAGCCGTAGAAGCACAGGATCAGGGCGGTGGGCGCCGTGAGGAGCGAGAACATCCAGAAAATGAATACCGCCGGGACGCAGGCCACGACCAGCGCCATCCGGTCGTAGAGCACCCGGCTGTTTTCCGGGATCGCGCGCCGCTCGCCGCGGTTCGCGAGGCAGGCCGGGCAGAGCGTGCGCCCGCCGAAATCGACCCGACACACGGAGCACAGGTAGCGACCGCAGCCGGCGCAGGCCGCGTCGGCGCGATTCTGGGCGTGGAAAAAGCAGGTCGATTCGCCGTCCAGCGATGCCGTGGCGAGCGAGACCACCGGCCGGGCTTGCAGCGCGCGGAAACGCAGTTGCTCGAATTCCGTCTCGCAGGACGGGCAGCGGACGAGGTCGAGGCCTTTCCAGTAGATTTCCGGCACGGGGCGCCGGCAGCCGGGACACGCGAGTCGGCCGGGCGTCATTTCGCCTTGATCACACGGGTGTCACAAATGCGGTCGTGCAATGCCTGCTTCTGGTCATCCAGTCCCGCCATGATGTAGCCGATATACAACACGATGCCGCTTATCCACTCGGCGAAGAATCTCCCGATGATCCGGCCGTCGGTGAGCGGAACCCCGTTCGGCCGCACGATCTTCAGTCCGAGCGCCATTTTTCCCGGTGTGGCGGCGTGCCGCGAGATAAAATACCAGTTGTAGAGGAGGCCGATCCCCAAGCCGCACAGCATGACCAATCCTTCGAAGCCAAGAATCGCTGCGACGTTCGGCGGCTGGCCCCGGCGCACCAGGCCCATGGAGCCGAACAGGACCATGGACAGGCCGAACACCAGGATCATGTTGACTGCGCCGAGGACGAGGCTGTCGATGATCTTGGCCAGAAACCGGACCCAGAAGCCGCCATAAATCATGGCCGCAGGGCTGCTGATGCCCTCGCGCATTTTCTGGAAGAACTCGTCCTTGTGCTCGGCGCTGATGAACTTTCCGTCGTACGGCACCATGTCGCGCTGGAAGTAGCGGCCACTCGAGACGGCGCAGACGGCGGTCTCGGGGGCGAGTTTTCCCCAGGGCTGCCAA
This sequence comes from Candidatus Didemnitutus sp., assembly GCA_036499305.1. Classification (GTDB taxonomy): domain Bacteria; phylum Verrucomicrobiota; class Verrucomicrobiia; order Opitutales; family Opitutaceae; genus Didemnitutus. The sequence goes on along the minus strand of DASYDZ010000092.1, from coordinate 13,353 downwards.
TCGGCCATGCCCGTCGCCCACACCAACGTCGTATCGTCGATGATGCGGTCCCGGATCAGGGACTCAAGGGCCTGCGCGGTCACCGGACCCATTTTTATGCCGTCCTTCGAGTAATGCCATTCCATGGTTTTTGGCCCTCGCCGAAGCTGGTTTTCCCGTGCACCGCTGGCAAATCAAAAGGCCCTTTCTCCGCGATTGCGCGCCCGCACGGATGGCCACACCGTTCGGCGCAGCGGCAACGCCAGCCCGACTAATGGAGACGCCTTCTTCCGGTCCGAACCGCGCCTGGTGGTGGGTCCCCACGCTCTACTACGGCCAGGGGCTGCCGTACGTGGTGGTGATCACGGTGTCGACCGTGGTGTACAAAAATCTCGGCATTTCCAACCGGGACATCGCGCTGTACACCAGCGAGCTCTACCTGCCCTGGGTGATAAAGCCGCTGTGGTCGCCGCTGGTCGAACTCCTCGGTCGGAAGCGCCGCTGGGCGGTGCTGCTCCAGTTCGCGATGGCCGCAGGCTTCGGACTCGCGGCGCTGGCCCTGCCCGGAGGCGCCTTTTTTCGCACGACGCTGGCGCTCTTCTGGATGATCGCCTTCGCCTCGGCCACGCACGACATCGCCGCCGATGGATTTTACCTGCTCGCCCTCCCACCCGTCGACCAGGCGGCGTTCGTCGGCGTGCGCAGCACGTTCTACAAACTCGCGACGCTGTCGGGCCAGGGCGGTCTCGTGTGGCTGGCGGGCCGGCTGGATGCCTCCGGCCAGGGTCCGGCTCGTGCTTGGGAGATTTCCTTTGGGATCCTGGCCGCCGTTTATGCCGGGCTCGCCGCCGTCAATGCCATCACCCTGCCGCGTCCGCCCGCGGACGGCGTGGCGCGGCGCGGAGGGTCATTCGGGCGCGACTACCTCGAGGCCTTCGCGGCGTTTTTCCGCAAGCCCGGCCTGGGGCGGATCCTGGCTTTCCTGCTGCTTTACCGATTCGCCGAGGCGCAACTGCTCAAGCTGGTCATTCCGTTTCTGCTCGATCGCCCGGCGGCCGGCGGGCTCGGCCTGAACGACGAACGGGTTGGGATCCTGTATGGCGAGTTCGGCGTGGTGGCGCTGATCGCCGGCGGGATTCTCGGCGGCGTGGCGATCGCGCGCCACGGACTTCGCCGCTGGCTCTGGCCGATGCTCGCCGCGATGTCGGTGCCCAATCTCGTCTTCATCTACCTCGCGGTCGCGCGGCCGCAGAACGAAATGCTCATCGGCTCCGCGCTCATGCTGGAGCAATTCGGCTATGGTTTCGGTTTTGCCGCCTACCTCGTCTACCTGATGCACGTGGCGGACGGCCCTCATCGAACCGCGCATTATGCGATCGGGACCGGCTTCATGGCGCTGGGCATGATGATTCCGGGCCTTTGGTCGGGCTGGCTGCAGGAGCGCCTCGGCTACGTCAATTTCTTCGTCTGGGTGCTCGTGGCGACCATTCCGTCGGTCGTGGCCACGGCGCTGATCCGGCCGTCGGATTCACCCAAGAGCTGATGTTCCGACGGGTCGCGCCTTCGCGGGCATTGCCTTGGCGGGATTTGGAAATCCCGCCCTACATTCCTATTTCGCCACGGTCAGCGGAAAGCCGTGGCGCCGGAGGGCCCGGTGGAGCTCGCGGATGTGCGCGTGGTCGCGGGTCTCGATCGTGCAGACCGCGTTCACGGCGGACACATCCGGCCCGCTGAACGCGCGATCGTGCTCGATGTCCTTGATGCTCGCGCCGCTCGCGGCGATGACGCGCGTGAGCTCGGCCAGGCCGCCGGGCCGGTCGCTGATCATCACCGTGAAACGCGTCAGGCGTCCGTCGTGAACGAGGCCTTTTTCGATGACGCGGCTGAGGATGGCCGGGTCGATGTTTCCGCCGCAGACGGTCAGGACGACGTTCCGGCCCTTGAGCTCGGGCAACAGACCCGCCATCAGGGCGGCGAGCGGTGCGGCCGCGGCGCCCTCCACGACCGTTTTCTCCAGCTCGACCATTCGCAGGATGGCCAGTGCGATCCAGTTTTCCGCGACCCGCACGACTTTGTCCACGCGAGGCCGGGCCAGCGCGAAGGCGTTCGCGCCGACCTTGAGCACCGCGAGCCCGTCGGCCAGCGTTGCGCGGCGGGGAATGGTCACGGGCCGTCCGGCCTTCAACGCCGCGGTGAAGCTGGCGGTGGCGACGGACTCGACGCCGATGATCCGGACCTTCGGGCGCAGCGCCTTGACCGCAACGGCGAGGCCCGCGATCAGGCCGGCCCCGCCGATCGGGCACACGATGGCGTCGACCTGGCGAACCTGTTCGAGGATCTCGAGGCCCATGGTCCCTTGTCCCGCGATGATGTCGGGATTGTCGAAACCGTGCACGTACGTCAGGCCCTCGGCGTCGACCAGCCGGTCGGCTTCCGTCCGGGCCTCGGCAAAATCGCGGCCACGCACCAGCACGCTGGCGCCGAGGCGCCGGCAGGTGCTGACCTTGATCAGGGGCGCATAGTCGGGCATCACGACGGTGACCGGGATGCGGAGCAGACGCCCGTGATAGGCCAGCCCGAGCGCGTGGTTGCCGGCGGAGGCAGCGATCACCCCGCGCTTTTTCTGGTCAGGGTCGAGGCGAAGAAGGGCGTTGCGCGCGCCGCGCTCCTTGAACGAGCCCGTGCGCTGAAAGTTGTCGAGTTTGCAGTAAACGTGCGCGCCGGTGATCTCCGAGAGCGGGATCGACGCGGGGCACGGCGAGACGATCACCCCGCCCGCGATCCGCCTCCGGGCGGCGCGGATGTCGGCAAGCGTGACGGACATGGGAGCGATGTTCTGACCGCGAGGCGGATTTCGTGCAACAAAGATGCGGTTGCCGGCAGGGGCGTCAGGAGGTGCCGGTGATAATTATTGCTGACAGATTGAGGAGGAATAGTGTGCCCTTTTGTCGGATGGCCGCCCCGGGCGCCTTCTGCGCGCAGGGGCTGGCCCGGTCCGCACGAACCCGGCGACACCATCCCGCGACCGCCATGTACCAAGTAACCTTCTCCGAGCAGAGCATGCGCGAGCTGAACAAGCTCGACAAACTCGACCAGCTCGCGGCCATCGAACCGATCAGCAAGATCAAGGCCTCCGATCTGGCCCATCCGCGCGAGCCGCTGGGCAAGTTCCACCGCGGCGGGAAGGATTTCTACCGCCTGCGGGCCGGCGAGTTCCGTTTCTATTTCGAGGTGAAGGACGACAACACGCTCCACACCCAGTACATCCTGCACAAGGATTCGCTGGAGGATGCCCTTTTCCGCCTGAAGCTGCCGGTGTCGGAACAGCAGCTCTTCGAACAGCACAACAAGTTCTGGAAATACCTCGAAAGCCTGACGAAGTAGCCCGCCCATGTCCGACCTCGAGCAGCGCAACAACCCGTACAACGTCACCCAGGCCAGCCGGATTTATTTCCTGCCGAACCTGATGACGGCGGGCAACCTGTTCTGCGGCTTCGGGGCGATCATCCTGTGCATCCAGGCCCGCCTGGTCAGCGACATGGGCGAATACCAGCAGCTCCACACCAACCTGTCGTGGATCACGCTCTACACCGATGCGGTGTGGTGCATCCTGGCCGCGGTGGTCTTCGACTCGCTTGATGGCCGGCTGGCGCGCATGGGAGGCCGCACCTCGCTGTTCGGGGCGGAATTCGACTCGCTGGCTGACGTGGTGTCGTTCGGGGTCGCGCCGGCGCTGATGGTGTTTTTTCTCATCCTCGCGCCGCGCGCGGACTATCAATGGTTCCGGGAGCTGGGCTGGCTCATCGCGTTCATCTACCTGCTCTGCGGGTCCGTCCGGCTGGCGCGCTTCAATGTCATCACGAATCCCCTCCTCCACCGCGCCGAGGCCGAATCCAGCAAGGATTTCGTGGGTCTGCCGATTCCCGCGGCGGCCGGCACGGTCGCCTCGCTGGTCCTGCTGCTGCTGAACATGGCGGCGAACCAGCGTGAGCTGCGCCAGTGGGCGCTCGCCCTGCCGCTCATTCTCGTGCTGGTGTCGTTTCTCATGGTCAGCACGATCCGGTATCCCAGCTTCAAGCAGGTGAACTGGGAGACGAGGACGCGTTTTCGCACGTTTGTGCTGATCCTGATCGCCTTCGTGCTCATCTGGCGCCTGCAGGAAATCGCGATTTTCTTCCTGTTCCTCTCCTACATCAGCTACGGACTCTTCGCCCACTACCAGCGCAGCGTCCGTCATGCCCAGCGCCGCGCCATTCGCCGCAAGGTTGTGAAGATGCGCCAGGAATCATCCGAATAACTTTCCCCCGTGAACAAGCACCGTGTTATTCGGGGTTATTCGGACCTTGTTCGCAGGCCGCGGGAACGCCGTTTCCGGATGAAAACAGCCCGTTGCCCTGATATTCACCGACCATAATAGTACTGATATTGCTTCTTTAAGAGGAAGTATTCATCCATGGTTTGGGAAAAACCTCCCGGCCCTTCCTTTACCGCCCGATGAAATTCAAGATCAACCGTGATCACTTCAGCAATGGCCTCGCCCAGGTCCTCAACGTCGTCGGCTCAAAGGCCGCGATGCCCATCCTGAGCAATGTGCTGATCGAGGCGGAAAAGGATCAAATTTCGCTTTCCACGACGAACCTCGATCTCGGCATCCGCTGCCGGATCAAGGCCGAGGTGAAGGAGACCGGCAGCGTCACGCTCCCCGTCAAGCGCCTCGCCGGCATCGCGCGGGAGTTGCCCAACATCGACGTCACCGTCGAGGCCTCCGCCAACCACCAGGTGAAACTCGCGTCGGGCGGCTCGCATTTCAAGATCATGGGCCTCGGGGCCGAGGAGTTTCCGAAGCTGCCGGACACGGGCGACGACAAGACGCACACGCTCGACCAGGGCGAGCTGGCCGCGATGCTGGGCAACGTCGCCTACGCGCAGTCCACCGACGAGACGCGCTACATCCTCAACGGCGTGTATTTCAACTTCAAGGATGGCAAACTGGCCCTGGTGGCGACCGATGGCCGCCGCCTCGCGCTGGTGAGCAAGGAGCTGGCCTTTCCCGCCACGAGCGCCGGCGCGATCATCCTGCCGGCGAAAACGGTGACGGAGCTCCTGCGCCTGCTCGGCAAGGGCGACAAGCTCAAGATCGCCTTCAACGAGCGTCGCGCCGCCTTCCAGATCGAGACGAACAAGGATGCGAACAGCGGCCTCAGCGACAGCATCTATCTCTTTTCCAAGGTGGTCGAGGGCAACTACCCGAATTACCAGCAGGTCATCCCGAAGGAGACGCACCAGCGCATCAAGCTCGAGCGGGAGCTGTTCCTCCAGTGCGTCCACCGCGCCGCGCTGGTGACCTCGGACAAATCGAACTCGGTCAGGGTCAAGCTCTCCTCGAACCTCCTTGAAGTCACGGCGTCCTCGCCGGATTTCGGCGAGTCACACGAGTCGATGGCCATCTCATACTCGGGTCCCGAGCTGCAGGTCGCCTTCAACCCGCAGTTCGTCATCGATCCGCTCCGCGCACTGACGAAGGACGAGGTGTTCTTCGAGGTGAAGGACGAGGTCAGTCCCGGAGTCTTCAAGACGCTGGAGAGCTTTGTGTGCGTGATCATGCCCGTCCGACTGAGCTGAGGACGCCGGCCGCGGCGCAGGCGGGCGATTCCGGAGCATGAACGACACAATCACCCTGGTTCTCGCTCCCGCCGCCGCACTGCTGCTGGTGTTGTTCTACATCAACCTGCGGATGGCCTCGCCGCTGCTGGCGATTCCCATCCGGTGGATGCGCTGGATCCTGTTCGCGCTGTTTGCGGCGGAGACCAACGAGCGGCTGAACCTCATCGACCGCCAGTTCTGGGTCGTGGCCGCCGCCGCGTTCCTCCTGTGGTTCCTGGTCGAATCCGGATTCAACTGGCTGCGCGTCAGCGCCATCAGCCTCAGCCCGCTCCCGCTATTCCCGAAGTTCGTCGCCAACACGAGCGGTGACGAATGGCCGACGCACCGCCGGCTGCTCAAGGTGCGCGACTGGCTGCGCGCGCAGGGCTTTGTCGCGGTCCAGGCGCTCAAGGCGGAGGTCGGCGGCGGCATCTGGCTGCGGGTGTCGGTTTACCACAACCGCGATCGCACCATGCGCCTGCAGGTGGCGTTCCTGCCGCAGGACACCGGAGCGATCACCGTGTGCTACAGCCTTTCGACGGAGGCCGAGAGCGGCCGCCGCTACATCACCGACAATTTCTTCCTGCCATTCGGCGGGTTTTATCCCGAAAACTGGCTGGTGGACCGCAATCCCTGGCGGCGCTCGCTGGCCGAGATGGTGGCCGCGCATTCGCGCCGCGTGGTCGCGGCGGACGAGAAGCCGGTGGCGTGGGACAGCGATCCCCTCAACGATCTCAACCGCCAGCAGTTGCTGATGGACCAGCTCAACACCGAGCTCGGGTTCCTCCTGCCGCTCTCGGATCGCGAGGAGCATGGCAAGATCACACCCGAGGGCCGCTTCCGGATCTGGAAGGAAGCGTGGCTGCTGGATTATTTTGGCCGCGCCGCGCGGTATTTCTGATTTTTGCCCGCGAATTTCACGAAAACCCGCGCACGAATCCGTTCCTGAAGGTCGCGTCTCGGGATTTTCGTGTTTTTGGAGTGTTTCGGGGGCAAATTCCCGGGTTCCATGGGCCATTCTGCAAGGAATGGTCAAACTCGGTCCGGCCCGAAAAAGGTCTCGTCTCGCCGACGATTCCCGCTAACCCGTAGATATGCTTTTCCTCGCTGCATCCGCCATGGATTCGGTCAAGCAGCTGCCGGTGTCCACCTGGGTGAAGATCGGCATCGCCCTCGCGTCGATCATCGTCGTGGTGATCCTCCTGCGGAAGATCGCATCCACCAACAAGGTGGTGCTCGGCGTCGTGGGCTTCGTCGTCTGCACGGTCGTGTTCTTCTCCTGGGTCTACAATCGCAACGAGCCGAAGTTCCTGAGCCCGGTCATCGACCGCATCGCGCCATTCTTCCCGAGCGCGGGCGCCTACAACGCCAAGCAGCAGTCGAATCCGAAGCCCTGAGGCGGAGCCTCTGCCTGCCGGCTGCGCCGGCGAAAATGTGGGGCGGGATTTCCCGGTTCCGCCGACCTGGGCGCCGAGGCGGCAAAATCAGATTGGTCTTTGGCGGAACGCCGGCTACTGGTTGGCTTTTCCCCATGAGCACGAAACCTTCCGATGTCGGACTGATTGGCCTCGCCGTGATGGGCCAGAACCTGGCCCTGAACATCGCCGATCACGGATTCCAGATTTCGGTTTTTAACCGCACCACGGAAAAGACCGACAAGTTTGTCGCCGCCAATCCGTCCACGCCCGGTGGCGTGATCGGCACGAAGACCCTGGAGGAATTCGTGGGATCGATCGCCCGGCCGCGCCGGATCGTGATCCTCGTCCAGGCCGGCAAGGCGACCGATGCCGTGATCGACGGCCTCGTCCCGCTGCTCCAGGCGGGCGACATCGTGGTCGATGGCGGCAACGCGCTGTGGACCGACACCATCCGGCGCGAGAAGGCGCTGCGCGAAAAAGGCCTTCGCTTCGTCGGCTCCGGTGTCTCGGGCGGGGAGGAGGGCGCGCGTTTTGGTCCGTCGCTGATGCCCGGCGGCGATGCGGCGGCCTGGAAGGAACTCGAGCCGGTCTGGCGCGCGATCGCGGCCAAGGTCGACGCCAAAACCGGCAAGCCGCTGCTCGGCGCCACGCCGGGTCATCCGGTGCAGGGCGGCGTGCCCTGCACGACGTACATCGGCGAGAACGGTGCCGGCCATTACGTGAAGATGGTTCACAACGGCATCGAGTACGGCGACATGCAGATGATCTGCGAGGCGTATGCGGTGCTGTCCGGCCTGCTCGGCCTGAAGCCGGCCGAACTCGCCCCGATTTTCACGGACTGGAACAAGGGCATCCTCGACAGTTTCCTCATCGAGATCACGGCCGACATCCTTGCCCAGAAGGATCCCGTGACGAAGAAGAAGGCCTTCGTCGACGTGGTGCTCGACACGGCCGGGCAGAAGGGCACCGGAAAGTGGACGTCGGTCAACGCGCTCGACATGGGTGTGGCCGCGCCGACGATCGCCGAGGCGGTGTTTGCCCGCTGCATCTCGGCGGTGAAGGAGGAACGCGTGGCGGCGTCGAAAATCCTGAAGGGCCCCGGCCGGAAGTATCGTGGATCGAAGAAGGCGCTGATCGAGGCGGTGCACGACGCGCTCTATTGCGCCAAGATCTGCTCCTACGCCCAGGGCTTCCAGCTCATGCGCGAGGCGCAGAAGGAATACAATTGGAAGCTGAACTTCGGCGCGATCGCGCAGATCTGGCGGGGCGGCTGCATCATCCGCGCGGCATTCCTGCAGAAAATCACCGAGGCCTATGCGCGGAAGCCGGATCTCGCGAATCTGCTGCTCGACCCCTATTTCAACCGGACCTTCCGGAAGGCGCAGGCCAACTGGCGCAAGGTCGTGGCCGTGGCCGCCGAGTGCGGGGTGCCCATTCCGACCTTCAGCGCGTCTCTGGCCTACTACGACAGCTATCGGTCGGCCCGCCTGCCCGCCAACCTGCTGCAGGCGCAGCGCGATTTCTTCGGAGCGCACACCTTCGAGCGCGTTGACCAGCCGCGCGGCAAGTTTTTCCACGTGGACTGGCCGGAACCGGGCCGCCCGCAACTGGCGGTCTGACCGCGCCGGCGAATTGTCGGGCGGCGGCGGGCGAATGCTTCGCTTGGCGGGATAGGAACATTCCCCCCCTGCGGCCAGAGCGCGCGGCACCAGCCACCTGGCCCTGCGGACCGGGCTACATCCGCATCACAATTCAGGACGGCATCTCCCTGGCCGTCGCCGCGCGGCGCGAAGGTGGACGAATGCCGGCCGTGGCGGGATGGGGCCCGTTCGACAAGCTCAGGGCGGGAAATCCCGCCCTACAACGCGGGACAGGGCAGTCCCGCGGCGCCGGGGGCGTCGAGCTTGAACTTCCCGCCGATCTCTCCGACGAGAAGCGGTTCGAGTTTCTCGTCGGGAAACGCGCAGAACAAGTCGATGCGCTGGGAAATCTGGGACGCGACCTGCACGAAAAACTGTTCCTTTTCGTCCTGGGTGCCGGGAAACGCCGATGGATCCGGCGAACTCCAGTGCGCGATAACCGGCTGGCCCGGCCAAACGGGGCACGATTCCCGGGCCTGGTCGCAGACGGTGATGATGAAATCGAACCGGCGGCCCGCAAATTCATCCCACGACTTGCTGCGCGCGCCGGAGGCGTCGATGCCGTAGTGCTCCCGCAGGACCCAGAGGGCGAGCGGGTTCACCTGACCGGTGGGTTTTGCTCCGGCGCTGGAAACCTCGAAACGATGATGGCCTTTGGCGCGGAGAAGATATTCGGCGATGATCGAACGGGCGGAATTGCCCGTGCAGAGGATCAGGACCTGATAGGGGGTCGGGTGCATGCGAAGGTGCGTTGGATACGGCCGGCGGAGCACCGGGAAGCGAACAGATCGCACAGCCGGCGACAATCCCCCGCCCTGTCCGCCACCCATTTGTAACAATACGGGACAGACAATCCCCGCGCAATTCAGGGAGACTCCGGTCGGTCTGGCCCTGACGCTCCGGTATCGCCGCCCGGCAGCACCGCGCGAATGAAGCGGTTGATGGTCAGGCCCTGGACGACGACCGAGAACGCAACCACCGCGTAGGTCATCGCGAGGACGATGTCGCGTTCCCGCCCCTCCGGCAGCGACAGCGCCATCGCGACCGAAATGCCGCCGCGCACGCCACTCCAGGTGAGAATGGCGACGGTGCCCCGCGCGAGTGGACGCCACCGGTGCATCGCCGCCACCGGCAAGGCCACGCTGATCCAGCGCGCGAGAAGGACCGCGCCGACCGCGACCAATCCCGCGACGAAGAGGCGCCGTGAGAACGTGAGGACCAGCACCTCGAATCCGATCAGCACGAAGAGCACGGCGTTCAGCATATCGTCGATCAACTCCCAGAAGGTGTCGACGTGATGCCGCGTCGTGTCGCTCATCGCGAGCGCCCGCCCCTGATTGCCGACCAGCACTCCGGCGCAAACGATCGCGATCGGGCCGCTGGTCCCGAGGGCCATCGCGAGCGCATACCCGCCCATGACGAGGGCCAGGGTGATCAGGACTTCCACCCGGTAGTTGTCGACGCTCTTGAGAAGGAGGATCGTGATCCATCCGAGCACGACGCCCAGCGCGGCGCCGCCGAGCGCCTGCTGGACGAACATCAGGCCCACCTGGCCTGCCGTCGGGTGATGGCCTCCGATCGCGATCCCGGACAGGACCAGGAACATCACGACGCCGGTGCCGTCGTTGAACAGCGATTCGCCGGCGATCTGGATCTCGAGGCTGCGCGGCACGCGGGCGCGCTTGAGGATGCCCAGGACCGCGATCGGATCGGTGGGCGAGATCAGGGCGCCGAAAACCAGGGCCCACTCGTAGTCGAGCGGCAGGCCGGCCCAACGGGTGCCCCAGTAGATGGCCGTGCCGGCGACGACGGTCGAAATGACCACGCCGACGATCGCCAGGGCGGCCACGGTCCATTTTTCCTCGGCCAGTTCGGCAAGGTTGATGTTCAGGGCGCCGGCAAAAAGCAGAAAGCTGAGCGCGCCCTGGAGCAGCGCGGCGTCAAAATCGATCCGCTCCAGAAACCGCGAAGCGATCCGGGTTTCCTCGAAACCCGCCGCCCGCAGCGCGATGAGAACGCCGGACACCACGAGCGCGATCAACATCACTCCGACGCTCGTGGGCAGCCCGACGTAGCGGCAATTCAGATAGCTGAAAAGAGCCGTCAGCGTGATCAGGAGGGCAAAGACTTCGAAGATCGTCATGCGGCAACCTCCATTCCGGCGAATTGGAGGTCCGGAGCAAGGAAAGGCGTACGGGCCTTCGGGGTCCGGATCGGACCGGGTCCGCAAGAATTTGGCTGCGTTCCGCGGCGGGCGACGGATATGAGTTGCCCATGCCAGCCAAGGGAGCCTCCGGATTCACCCTGGTCGAGGTCATGATGGCCGCCACGATCCTCGTCGTGGGCTTCATCGGCTTGATCGAGGCGGTGACGATCGGCTCGGAAATGATCGACACCTCCCGCAAGCAGCAGGTCGCCATGCAGATCATCGCGGGGGAGATCGAGAGCCTGCGCTCGGGGCCGTGGACCACCATCGCGGGCCTGTCGGCCTCGGGCACCATCTCGGTCAGCCAGACGGGCGTGGCCAGCGGCAACGAGTCGTCCTTCGCCATCTGCAACTACACGTCCACCAACGGCGACGACAACACCGCGCTCCTGAATCTGGCGCGCGGTTTCACGTGCAGTTTCGCGCGCACGCGACTGCGCCCGAGCAGCGCCTCCTCATCGACCGTCACCTATCTCGAGATCGTCTACACGGTGCAATGGACGAGCAACACCGGGCGGACCTACCGACGCTCGGAACAGGCGTTCTTCGGCCAGAACGGGCTGCACCTGTCCTACCAGAAATGACCCGCCGGCCCGACCGCACCACCGCCTTCACCCTCGTCGAGGTTCTCATCGGGGCGACCCTCTCGGCCGTCATCATGGTGGGTGTCCTCACGAGCTATATTTTCCTGGGCCGCAGTCTAAGCCGGATCGTCAACTACCAGACGCTCGAAGCCAAATCCCGGCAGGCACTGACGATCATGCGCACGGATTTCGGCCTCGCCCTGGGGGTGAAGAACGGGACCACGCCCACGGCGACGGCGGTCACGCTGACCCTGCCGGCGGGCGACGTCACCTACACGTACAGCAGCTCCGCCCAGAGTCTCCGCCGGCAGGCGACGTTCGGCGCCACCGAGGATCTCACGCTGCTGCAGAACAGCACATGTGCATGCACGACCCTGACCTTCGCCTACTTCACGACGACCCAGGGATCGCCCACCAGCCAGATCACGACCGGCGTGAACATACCATTCAGCATCAAGCAGGTTCAGGTGAGCTATACCCTGCAGTCCACGGGCAGCGCCTCGCCGCAGACCCGGGCGACGTATGCCATGGCCTCGACGATATTTCTGCTGCGCAACCGCCCCGAGCCCGATGGAAACTGATCCGAACCGGCCTGCCTGCGCGGAGCGCGCCTCGGTGACTCTCGTCGCCCTTTGCTTCACCGCCGTCCTGGGCATCGCGCTGGCGAGCTACCTTGCGCTGTGCACGCGCACCTACGGGTTGTCGACCCGCCAGATGCACAACGACCAGGTCCGCGAGCTTGCGGAAACCGGATTGGAGGAGGCATTGTGGGCCCTGAACCAGGGCAACTGGACTTCTGCCGGACCGACCGGCGACGATTCGTGGACGATCAGCGGCTCCGACCGCGTGGCGACGATCGACTTCGGATCGGTCGGGGCGGGAGCGACGGGCTCGCTCTCCCTGCGGGTGGCCAGCTATGCCAGCAGCGGGGCGACGTGGCCCACGATCACCTCGACGGCGACGATCACGCTCGACGGAGGGGACGTGTTTACCAAGACCCTTCAGGCCACGACCGCCCCGGCCCCGTTGTTTGGCAACGCGATCGCCTCCGCGACTTCCTATGTGTCGTTCGTCTCGGGCGGCACCGTCGACAGCTGGAATTCCGACCCGGACGGAAATCCCGCGCACGGGGGCCTGGCCTATTCCTTCACCGCCGGCACCCCATCCAACTATGCCGCAGTGGTCGCGGGCAGCGACAACGGCACTTACGGCGTCATCCTGAACCGTGCCTTGGTCGACGGCTACGTGGCGACCTTCGGCCAGCCGGTTTCCTATTCGACGTCGGGCAGCCCGGGCGGACGCGTCAAGGGGCCGACCACCACCGCCGCCGTCAATGTCGATCCCACCCGGATCGGCCAGAGCGCGTTCATCCCGGCATCCGCCGTCTTCCCCGTCATGCTGCCGAGCACGTCCGGCTCCAATTTCGGTGGCCTGCTCGGCGGCATCCTCAACCTGCTCGCGGCGCTGCTCGGCGCCCCGTCCTACGTCGACACCTACGAGGTCACCGGCAGCCTGAACGTCGACAACATCATCCTCTTGGCTCCGAACATGACGATCTCGCGGCCGACGAAGATCATCGTCGACGGCAACCTTGCGATCGGCGGCCTGGGCGGCAAGATCACCATCCAGCCCGGCGCCTCGCTCGACCTGTTCGTCGCCGGCGACGTCACAATTGGGGGCAGCGGCTTCGACAACCAGACCGGCAACGCCCAGAAGCTCGCGCTCTACTGCACGAGCACGTCGACCAGCAATTCCGTCACCTACACCACGTCCTCGAGTTTCACCGGGGTGATTTACTGCACGAACAAACCGATCGACATCCAGCAGAACGCCACCTTTTACGGCGCTCTCCTCAGCGACGGCTACGTGCGTTTTTCCTCCAG
>DASYDZ010000091.1:0-8742 GCA_036499305.1 Candidatus Didemnitutus sp. | reverse complement strand
TTCCCCGCAGCTTGCTGCGGGGTTTCCATGCGAGTTAGGACGCGGCCCGGCGTTGCCCTGCTTGGAGGGCAATGCAAGCCGCGCGTAGAATCCCCGGAGCTTGCTCCGGGGAGTAGCGCTGGCGAAAGGGCAGCGTTCAATCGCGGGGATCCGAGCTCATACCGATAGCCATTGGAGAATGGCCCGTTCGTTTGACCTTCTCGTCATGGGGCGCGACCGCGGGGGGCGCCGTCAAAGCAGTCATGGACGCCTGGCGGTCCGTCCTGACCGGCGCTCGCGCACCAAAGTCCAAAACATGGCGGCGTTTGGTGTTAAACCGCGTCCTCCGGCAGCCAGCGCGCCGATACCGCCGCCGCCAGGGCGAGCGCACTCGACGCCAGCAGCGCCACCCGGAAATCGCCGACCGGCGCGAGCCAGCCAAAGACAACCGATGCAACGGCGGCCGCCGCCCGCCCGACGTTGTAGCAGAATCCCGCACCGGTCGTTCGCAGCAGGACCGGAAACAGCGGCGGCAGATACATGGTGAACAGCCCGAAGACGCCGGAAAAGAATCCGGTGAGGGGAATCCAAAACCAGGCGAGGCTCGCGAAACCGCGCGGCACGGCGAAGGCCAGCGCCATGCTGGCGAACAGCCCCCAGAACATCAGCACAATGGCGCGCCGGTTGCCGAGGCGATGCGCGAGCCATCCGGCGAAATAATTTCCCGCGATCGAGACGGCGATCATCACGAAGAACGCCGCGGAGATGCGCGGCGTGATTTCCCCCGCCGGCACGCCTTCGGCCGCCAGCACGCGGCGCAGGTGCTGCGGATGCCAGAAAACAAAGAGCCACCATGCGGACAAGCTGAGCGAACACGCGAGGGTCGTGATCCACGTGACCGGCGCGAGAGAGCCCCGGAAAAGCTCGGCGAGTCCCGGTTTGGCCACGGCGCCCGATTCGGCGCGCCGCCAGTCCTCGGGTTCGGCCACCTTGCGTCGAATCCACCACACCAGGAGCGCGGGCACGACGCCGAGCAGGAAGACATAACGCAACTCCGGAGGGTGCGGAAGATGCGTCAGGAGCCAGACCGCGCTCGCGGCAAAGAGAATGCCCAGGTTGACGCCGCTTTGAAGGATCGCGGCGAGCCAGGGACGCCACGCGGGCGGCCACGTCTCGGCCAGCAACGAGGCGCCCACCGCCCATTCGCCTCCAATGCCGAGCGCGGCGATGAACCGGAAGATCATCAGTTGCCACCATGTTTGCGCGAACGCGCACAGGCCCGTGCAGAGCGCGTACGTCAGGATGGTCAGGGCCAGGGCGCGGCTTCGTCCGAGCAGGTCGCCCAGCCGCCCGAAGAACGCCCCGCCGACCGCCCAGCCGATGAGAAACGCCGCCTGGATATACGCGCTTTTTTCCTTCACCGCGGGATTGTCGGCGCTCACCGCCCCGAGCAATCCGACCACGATCGGCGTCGCGACCAGCGTGTAGAGATGCAGCTCGAGGCCATCGAAAGTCCAGCCGAGCCACGCGGCGATCCCGCTTCGCCATTGCTGGGGCGTGATCTCGCGCAGCCGGGCCTGGGCACCGGGGGTAACGGCGGGCATGCGCTGATGGGGTCGGGAAATCGCGCCGGCTGCAAGCGCGCCCGGCGGCGGCGGCGGGTTTTCTGCGTCACCGCAGCCGGGGCATTGGGCTTGCGGGAACCGGCACCCGCTCAATGATCGGGATGGCATGGTTCACCCGGCTCCGCTCCGCTTCCTGATCTGCGTGTTTGGTCTCGCGGCGCTCGCCCGCCCGGCGCTTCCCGGAGCCGAGACACGAGTCGAGGTGGCGCCCGGTGTGTCCGGGGCGTGGCGCCAGCCCGACTCCAGTTGGGACGGGCGCACGGTGGTGATGTTGCACGGCTTTGCCGACGACATGGACGGTGCGGGCGATCTGTCAAAGCAGCTCGCCGGCAAACTGGAACAGGCGGGCATCGCCACGTTGCGGATCAATTTTCGCGGGGAGGGCGACCGGCTGCGGACCAACATCGAGTCCACGCTGGCCACGCGGATTGCCGATGCGGAGGCCGCGTGCGAGTTTGCGACCCGGCGCCCGGGCGTGAAGGCGGACCGGCTGGGAGTGATCGGATGGAGCCTGGGTGCCACCACCGGCATCGAAGTGGCCGCGCGCCATCCCCGCTGGTTTCGTTCGATGGCCGTCTGGTCGAGTCCGTCCGGCGACCAGGAAAAACAGATGAATTCCACGCCCGTGGCGCAGCACGCGCTAAAGGACGGCGTGGCGACCGAGGACGTTCCCGGCTGGAAAAGGATCACGACCAGGCGCGAGTTCTATGAAAGCTTCCGGGGGATCGACCTCGATCGTTCGCTGGCGGCCTATCCGGGCGCCTTTCTCTCGGTTCGCGGGTCGGACGATTTCCTGCCCGGCCACGAGGCGGAGTTCATGCACATCGCCCGCGGGCGGCCGGCGGAGGCCATCATCATCGGTGGCGCCGATCATATTTTTCACGTGTTCCAGCCGGAGCTTGGCCTTGCCGCCCGTGCGCTGCAGGTGACGACGGATTGGTTCGTCCGGACGCTCTGAGCCCGACGAGTTCCGGTGCGATGCGAATGGGTTCCTGCCGGGGACCGATCAGCAGCATCGCGATTCACGTTTCCGTGTGGTTCGCGGACCGATCACACCGGGGCCTGCGGACCCGGCTACAACGGCAACGCGAACTCCCCTGGAGACACCGGGCCCCGCCGCGGCGACGTCGGTCGCGATAGCCCTCAGACCGGTTCCGCGAGCAGCGCGTCGAGATCGAGCGGCAGCGTGCCCATCGCCAGGGAGCCATCGGCGTCCTTCGGCCAGTCGGCCATCGGACGGTCGCGATAAAGTTCGAGGCCATTGTTGTCCGGGTCGCGCAGATACAGCGCCTCGCTCACGCCATGATCAGCGGCCCCGTCGAGCGGCACGCCTGCGCGTTGCAGCCGGCGAAGCGCATCCGCCAGGGTGCGCCGGTCGGGATACAGGATCGCGGCGTGAAACAGTCCGGTCGTGCCGGAGGCCGGCGGTCGACCGCCCCGGCTTTCCCAGGTGTTCAGTCCGATATGATGGTGATAGCCGCCCGCGGACACAAACGCGGCCTGGTCCCCGAAGCGCTGCCGCAGCGAAAATCCGAGCACCCCGCAGTAGAACGAGATCGATTGCTGGAGGTTCGAGACCTTGAGGTGAACGTGGCCGATGTGGACCGCGGGATCGATCGGACTTTGGGCTGGGTGGGGCATTTCAGGAGGGTAACGGCGGACGAGAGGATGGCAAATGCACCGCCGGGGAAGGGATGTGGCGACTGCCGGTGTTATGCGGGACGAACCCCCACCGCCGATGAAACACGCCCTCGCCTTTATCCTGCTCGCCGTAATGTCCGCGCGCGCCGATGCCGCGCTCGAACCCGCCTCCCTCGCGCCCGACTGTCCGCTGCCGGCGCTCCCGGCTTCGCTGCAGATGGATGCCATCAATTCCGGAAGCGTCGAACTCGTGGTCGACATCGGCGCGGATGGCACGCCGACCGACTGGCTGGTGCTCGCCTACACCGAGCCCCGCCTTGCCCGGGCCTGCACCGACTCCCTTCCCAGTTGGCGCTTTCGGCCCGCTCGGATTGACGGCGTGGCGGTGCCATCGCAGAGCGAATTCACCGTGAACTTCACGGTCAGCGGCGTCGTTCTCACGAGCAACATGGGCGACGAAATGCTTCTGCGCTCGATTCGCGATTCCGACGATCACCTGACCGTGCTCACCTGTTCCCCGACGAAGCTCGATCGCGCGCCGGTCCGAACCGCAGGTGGGTCGCCGACCTATGCCGCGCAGGCCGCGCTCCTGGGCGTGCAGGGAAAAGTGACCGTCCATTTCTACATCGACGAAAACGGAACCGTGCGGATGCCCTCCGTCGACCCGGATGCGCATCCCTACCTGGCCAAGCAGGCGCTCGATGCAATCCTGTCCTGGAAGTTCGAGCCGCCGACCAGCCGTCGCCAGCCAGTGCTCATCGCCGCCGAAGAACAATTCAAGTTCGGCCCGGTGCAGTGAGTGCACCAAGCGACCACGGATCATCCTGGATTTCGCAATCCAGTTGACCCCGGGCGGCACAGGTAACGCGGATGCGGGCGAAGGCGTGCCGACCGCCACTCAAAGGCAGTCACCTGGCAGGCGAGAGAAAACAGGCGTCTCTGCGAACGCGGTGGCCTCCTGTAAAATCCAATTCCGCAATCCCTGTATTTCACAGGAGCACGCAGAGATCGCTGAGCAAAGCAGCGGAATCTTCACAAGGAAACAGAGGTAACGGAGGACCATTCGTTTTCGTTCTCCTGTGAAATCGCGTGCCCTGTTCGGATCCTTCAAGCTTCGTCCTGGCAGGTCTGAAGATAGGTCTCCGCGCACTCGGCGGTCTTCTGTAAAGGCCAACTCCGGAATCCCTGCCTTTGACAGGAGCAAGCCGAGTTCGCTGAGCAAAGCAGCGAATTTTCACAGGAAACCGAGGTAACGGAGGATCACTCGTCTCCATTCTGTCCTGTAAAGTCCAATTCCTCAATCTCTCTGCATTTAACAATGCCGCAGGGAGACGAACTTCGGGATCACTCCGACTTGAGCAGGATGTCCGCGGCCAGCCGATGACCGTTGCATTCGAACCAGAAAACATGGCGGGCGGCGGATTTGGTCGATGCGACGGCAAGGCTGCGACCGCGCAGGAAAGTGGGCAGGCCCAGCTTGCAGGGATAACCGAGATCGCAGAGTTCGTTTTTGAACCCGCCTGCGGTCATGTTCGTGACCTCGCCCACGGCATCCTTGATCACTTCCGGAGCAGTCATGTCGACTTCGGCGAGGCTCATGCCGAGGATCTGCGCCGTCGATTGCCGGGCGAACTCCTCGGTCAGGCAAAGATAGACGATACCATTGACGTCACCGGCGAAGCCCACGCAGCCGATGACCTCGAAATGCATATCCGCATCGGACGGGATCGCCTCGAGGCCGCTTGCCTTGAGGGACGGCATGTGATGCAGCATCGTCCAGAAGACATTGCGCAATGAGCTGACGATCGCGTTTTCGACGATCTTGTCGGTGATTTGCAGGGTTTCGGCCATTGCGTTTTTTTGAAGTGAACCTCTCTGTCTCGGCGCAATCGGGCGCCCCTTGAGGGAAATTATCCGTAAATCGTGTGCCGCGGTTGCCGTTGCGCCGGCGAATCACGGCCCTACCTTCCGGAGATGGAGACTCGATCCCTTGGAAAGTCCGAACTGCAGGTTCCCTTGCTGAGCCTGGGCACAGCCAATTTCGGCGGCACGAGCGAGGTGGCCCGCGCCTGGGGCGTCCTCGGGATGAAGGAGGCAACCCGCCTTGTCGACGTGGCGCTCGATGCCGGCGTGAATCTGTTCGACACCGCCAATGTCTATACCGAGGGCGAATCCGAGGAGATTCTCGGGCGGGCGCTGAAAGGTCGTCGCGACCGGGTTCTGATTTCGACCAAGGCGGCGTTTCGACACGGGCCGGGACCCCATGACATCGGTTGCTCACGCGAGGCGCTGACCCAGGCGGTCGAGACCAGCCTGCGCCGGTTGCAGACGGACCGGATCGATCTCTTCCAACTCCACGCCTTCGATGCGCTGACCCCGGTCGAGGAAGTGATCTCGACGCTGGATGCGCTGGTCCGCGCGGGCAAAATACGCTTCACCGGTTGCTCGAATTTTTCCGGCTGGCACCTGATGAAATCCCTGGCGGCCAGCGACCGGCTCGGGGCGGCGCGGTATGTCGCGCATCAGGCCTATTACTCGCTGGTCGGGCGGGACTACGAATGGGAACTGATGCCGCTGGGTCTCGATCAAGGCGTCGGTTGCGTGGTGTGGAGCCCCCTCGGCTGGGGCCGATTGACCGGCCGCATTCGCCGTGGAAGGGAGCGGCCCCCGGTCAGCCGGCTCAACTCCAAGCAGACAGCGGAGATGGGTCCCCCGGTCCACGATGAGCATCTCTTTCGCGTCGTGGATACACTTGACGAGATTGCGCGCGAATGCGGACACAGCATTCCGCAGGTGGCCATCAATTGGCTGACTAGCCGGCCCACCGTCTCGACGATTGTGCTCGGCGCTCGAACGGAGGATCAGTTGAAAGACAATCTTGGCTCGGTCGGATGGAAGCTCACCGCGGATCAGATCGGTCGCCTTGATCGGGCCAGCGCGGTGACTCCCGCCTATCCATATTGGCATCAAAAGTATTTTTCTGAGCGAAATCCGGCGCCTGTTTAACGAATTCGCGATTTTGGCCAATGGAAGGGCATTTTACCGGTTTTGATGGACTTTTTTGACATGTTTTAACTGAAAATAGACGGAATTCAAACGATCTGGCAATTTTGCCCAAAGACTCCCACTTATTGGGGCGGCGCGAGAGTGCCGGCAGAGCAGGGCTCGCCGGTCCATCCGCGAGTATTCCGACGGCGAACCCCTGGATCTCGGCCGATCGCCATTCGTTGGTTTACTTGGCGTTGGACGGTGATTTACTATGAAAATATTGTCAAAAATGTCGGGCGATAAGGATTGTTCAGGACGCCGCTTGGGTAGGTCGATAGAGTTTGTAAAAGTAAGCAATTTGCTTAATTAGCGTGGTTGACTACCATGGGTTTGTCGTTCTGTGCGACGCACCTTGGTAGTCTGGGCCAGCCATGCGGAGTATTCCCATGACCGTGAATCCCATCATCGCCCCACGCATTCTGCACATCGAGGATAACATCCACGATGCGGAACTGGTGGATGCCATGATCCGCGGCCACTGGCCGGACTGCGAATTGAAGGTCATCGCCAGCGAAGCGGAACTCCGGGTGCAGATTGCGACGCGGAAGTTCGATCTCATCCTGTCCGATTTTTCTCTGGCGGGCTTCGACGGCCTTGCCGCTCTCGCCCTGTCCCGGGAAAACTGGCCTGACACCCCTTTTCTGTTCCTGTCGGGCACGATCGGTGAGGACAAGGCGGTGGAGGCGCTCAAACACGGAGCCACGGACTACATCGTCAAGGATCGCATGAACCGGTTGGTTCCGGCCCTGCAGCGGGCGCTGACGGAAGTGCGCCAAACCTCCTTGCGGCGAAGGGCCGAATCGCGGTTGCGCGAACAGGCGCGCTGGCTGGATGAGGCCCGGGATGCCATCTGCGTGACCGACCTGAACGGACGGCTCACGTATTGGAATCGCAGTGCGGCGCAACTGTTCGGATGGAACGATCGCGTGACCGAGGGACGGCGCCTGGAAGAAATGCTCGGCCTGTTCAACCAGGGAATTTTGGGCGAAGCCGTCACCGAGGTGGGACTGCGCGGCTCATGGGTGGGAGAATTGCAGCTTACGATGACGAACGGCCAGATCGCCGTCGTGGAGAGCCGCTGGACGATGGTGCGGGATTTGAGCGGAAGGCCGGAGTCGGTCTTGCTGATCAGCACCGATGTGACCGAGCGCCGGCAGCTCGAGACGCAGCTTCGCCGGGCCCAGCGACTCGACAGTCTCGGCATGCTCGCCGGAGGCATCGCGCATGACCTGAACAACCTGCTCGTGCCGATCCAGATTGCGATCGACCTGCTGCGCGAAGATCACAAATCGCCGGAGGTCGACCGTCTCGCGTCGATGGTCACCCACAGCGTCGAGCGCGGCGGCGCCCTCATCCGGCAGGTCCTCGCTTTTGCGCGCGGCGCCGAGGGGGAAAGGCAGGCCCTGCAGGTGGGTCTCGTGATCAAGGATGTCGCCCGCCTGCTGGGCGAAACGCTGCCCCGGGCGATCGAGATCACGAGCCGCGTTTCACCCGAGTTGTGGCTGGTTCGGGCCGACGCCACCCAACTCAGCCAGGTGCTGATGAATCTGTGCGTGAATGCCCGCGATGCCATGCCGTCGGGCGGCCAGCTCCTGATCCAGGCCAACAATGTCGATGTCGATCCCGCGAGCGCCGCGGGCAAGGCCGGCACGCCGCCGGGATCCTACGTGATGCTCACCGTCGAGGACACGGGCACCGGCATGCCGCCCGAAATCGTGGATCGCATTTTTGATCCGTTCTTCACCACGAAGGCTCTCGGCAAGGGTACCGGTCTCGGACTCTCCATGGTTCGCGGAATTGTGAAAAGTCACGGCGGATCCATCGTCGTCTCCAGCGAGCCAGGGAGGGGGACTGCATTCCAACTGTTTCTTCCGGCCGTCTTCGAACCGGCCGTCACTCCCCCGGTGGCCGCGCCCTCGCCGCTGGCGCGGCGGGGAAATGGTGAAACGGTCCTGGTGATCGACGACGAGGTGGATATCGGGCTGCTCCTGAAAAAATACCTCCAGCATTTTGGCTATCAGCCGGTGGTGGCGACCAGCGGTGAGGAAGGAATCGCCATCTTCCTGCAACGGCATGCCGAGATCCAGGCCGTGCTCACCGACATGATGATGCCCGGAATTCAGGCTCCCGAACTGGTGTCGGCGCTGCGTGCAGTCGATCCGAAGGTCCGCATCATTCTGATGAGCGGCATGGTCGGCCCGGACGGCCCCGAGCGCATCACGGCCCTGGGCTGCGCGGGCTTCCTGCAGAAGCCCATGAAGGGCGAGGAAATCGCGCGCGCCATCGAGGCAGTTTTGAAGGCGCCTCGCTAGTATCCCGTAACGTCTATAGTTTCGGATAGAGGCGAAGGAGTTTGATGCGTGCATCCTCAGTGGTGAAGCGCCAGTTCACCGGGGCGCCGCGATGGTTGCGGTCGGATTGCCAGGCGGCGATTTCCGTTCGCATTTCT
>DASYDZ010000090.1:0-36861 GCA_036499305.1 Candidatus Didemnitutus sp. | reverse complement strand
GGGCGGCCGGATCACGTACTACGCGGACGCGATCGGCGGCCGGGACACCTATACCCGCATGATCGGCGAGGTGGGCTTCGATGCCGTCCTCCGGGCCAACGGCACCTTCAACTATCGCAACGAGATCTGGGAAATCGACGGGCTCCGCCACCTGCTCGAACCGAAGATTTCCTACCGCTACGCGCCGCGGGCCGACCAGGGCCAGCCCTACATTCCCAACATCGACAGTCAGGTCTTCACGACCTATCTGCAGCCGCTCTCCATCGCCGACCAGCGCAACGTCGACCAGCTCGACGCCCTCAACACGTTCCGGTTCGCCATGGACAATACCCTGCAGACGCGCGACAAGGAATATGGATCCCGTGACCTGCTGAAGCTGGATTTTGCGGCCGACTACACCTTTCTGCACCAGCCGGGACGCCCATTGTCGGATCTCTACACGGAAGCCGCGTTGATGCCGGCGCCATGGCTGCACATCGAGGCTTTCCAGCGCTGGGATGTCCATGATCGCACCCAGGACGAATTGAACTACGGCATCGAGGTCGCGGACCAGAAATGGTGGGCGGTCCGCCTCGCCGCCCATTTCCTGAAGAACGACTACGAGCAATACCTTCTCGACTACCGCCAGCGGATCAACGAGGAGCACGATTTTTATCTTCGCCTCCTGTACGATGCGCGGCGCGGTCGCTTCGACGAGCAGACGTTCGGCATCACGCAACGCCTCGGGCAGACGTGGAACGTGCGCTACGAGGTCTCGTTCACGAACGGAAACACGCGCGAAGGCTCGTTCGGGATCAACGTCCAGGTCGACCTGCTCCGGTTCTGAAATCCGCCGTGGACCCCGCCCGGATCGCCGCCAGCCAGCAGCGCGCCTTCCTCGTGCTGTGGTCGGAGCTGCGCCCGCATGTCGCCTCGGACACCGCTCTCCCGCGCCGCATTCGCGAACGGCTGGCGCGCGACCGTGCCATCGGCTCCCGCGACCGCCGCCTGTTCCGCGAGCTTATCTATACCGCGATCCGCTTCCTGCCGTGGGTCGACCCCCTGTTTCCCGACCGGCCGGCGGAAGCCGCCGCCCTGGTGGCCTGGCTCGCCCCCGAAACCGCGGACACCCTCCGCTATCGCAGTGCCGTCGTGGCGGACTGGCCGCCGGTGCCCGGGGAACTGGCCGAAAAGGCCGCGCTCGTCGGCGTCCGGCTGGGCGGACTCGCTCCCGACCCGGCCGCGCTTCTGCCCGGATGGTTTCGGGAGCATTGTCCGGACGCCTTCGTTTCGCCGCAGCTCGACCGCCTGAACGAGCGCGCGAAACTCTGGATTCGCCTGCAGTGCCGCGAGGCCCAGGTCGTCATCGACGAGTTTCTTTCCCACCGATGGACCGTGACGCTGGATGAATCCGCGCCCGAGGCGATGGGCCTTCCGCCGAACGCCGACGCAGCCGACACCGACGCCTATCGGCGCGGATTCATTGAGATCCAGGACCTCGGCTCCCAGTTGATCCTCCGCCATGTACCCGGGCCGGCCGGGCAACGCTGGCTCGACGCCTGCGCCGGCGCGGGCGGCAAAACGCTGCAACTCGCGCGGCTCGTGGGCACAGACGGCAGGGTCGACGCCTGCGATGTCCGCCCCCACGCACTCGACGAGTTGCGGGAACGCACCGCGCGAGCGCGGGTGGACAATGTGCGGATCGGCGCTCCCCTCGAGCCGGACTACGATGGCGTCCTGGTCGATGCGCCGTGCTCCGGGTCCGGCACATGGCGGCGCCTGCCGCAGATGAAATGGTCCACGCGCCCCGCGATGATCGCGGAATTCGCCGCCCTCCAGCTCGGACTCCTGCGCGCAAATGCGCCGCGCGTCCGCCCGGGCGGCCTGCTGGTGTACGCGACGTGCTCGCTGAGCCACCACGAAAACACGGGTGTTGCGACGGCCTTCCTGCAGGAGGCACCGGAGTTTGCCCCCGAGTCACCGGCCCTCGAACTCGGCGGCGTTTCGGACGGCATCGGCCGTCTCCTTCTCCCTGGTGGGCGCGACAGCGACGGCTTCTACGTCGCCCTGCTGCGCCGGCGCGGGTAAGCGATGATTTTTCCGGTTGCCCCCGCCGTGGCCGGGCCCTCGACTCGGACCGTGGTCGCCGAAACCGATTATCGCATCAAGCTCCCCGTGTTTGAGGGTCCGCTTGACCTGCTGCTTTTCCTGATCCGCAAGAACGAGCTCGATATCTACTCGATCCCGATCGAGTCGGTCACGCGCCAGTACCTCGAGATCCTGTACGCGATGAAGGAGCTTCAGCTCGAGGTCGCCGGGGAGTTCTTCGTGATGGCCGCCACGCTGATGGAGATCAAGAGCCGCATGCTGCTGCCCCGCCACCAGCAGGCCGTGGACCCGAACGCCGAGGAGGACGACCTCGACCCGCGCTGGGAACTCGTGCACCAGCTCCTGCAGTACAAGAAATTCAAGGACGCGTCGCAGCGCCTGGGCAGCATGGCCGGCGACGCGGCCAACATGATGGGCCGCCCGGGCTCGGCCTTTTCCCCCGCCTCCGAGCGACCGCTGCGCCATGTGGACCGCATCGAGCTGTGGAACAACTTCAACCTCGTGCTGCGCCGGCTGGCCGAGAAGCTCGTCATCGGCGAAATCCACGCCGAGCAGGTCACCGTGGCCGACCAGATGGAATTTCTCCTCGCGCGCATGAAAGCCGAGCGCACGTTTTTGTTCTCAAGCCTGTTCGCCGCGAAGATTTCGCTCCGCCGGCTGGTGGCGACGTTTCTCGCCATGCTCGAGCTCACCCGCCTGCACCGCCTCGCGCTCCAGCAGGACGACGCCTTCGCCGACATCCATTGCACCGCGATCGACGAAATGCCGCTTGAAAGTCCGGCCGCGACGAGCACCGTCTCAGCCGCCACATGAAAAAAACGCCGCGCCGCCGCCGCTCACCGAAGGCCAAAGCCCACCTGCTGGGAGTGGGTCTCGACAATCAGGACGGTCACAAGCGCATCACCTCGGCCGAGCAGTTCACCATCGTGGGCGGCTCGGATGAGACTCACGGCCGGATGACGGAGACTGTGATCAAGACCTTCGAGGTGCTCAAGAGCCGGCGGAAGCAACTGGCCACCGTTGAGCCGCAGGAACTTTCCGACATCATCGCCAAGTCCACGCCCCCCTGACGGCGGGCCGTTTGTCTTTTTCCCAAATCTGCCTCTCCTATTCCACTTCCATGAACGCCAACATCCGCCAGCTCGACAGCACCAACTTCAAGACCGCCGTTTCCGGCTCGACCCCGGTCCTGGTTGATTTCTGGGCTCCGTGGTGCGGCCCCTGCAAGGCGATCGCCCCCGTCCTCGACGAGATCGCCACCGAGATGGACGGGAAGCTTTCGATCGCCAAGGTGAATGTCGACGACAACAGCGACCTGGCCGCCGAGTTCGGCGTCCGCTCGATCCCGACCCTGCTGCTCTTCAAGAGCGGCCAGATCGCGGACCAGTTTGTCGGCTCGATGGACAAGGCGACGCTGGTCTCGAAGCTCGCCGGCAAGATCTGACGGCGCCCTTCGGCTCCTTCGGAAAAGGTATTGCCGCAAACGGGCGCAAAAGGGCTCGCTGCGCCTGCCCAGGCGGAACGGTGGTCGTCGTTGTCCCCAACGGCGATCCCAGGACGGCCGGTGCGGGCGTCGAACCCCCGCATGTTTCGCATCATCAATGTCGCGGCCACAGGTCGCCGCGACGGGTGATCCCACCGCGGCACTCCGGTCTCTTTGCGCCCTTTCGCGGGCAAAGATTTTCCGAGAGACTCTAGCGCGCGAGGAGAAATCCCGCGCTCAGCAGCAGGCCGAACGCGGCCAGCGCCGCAGCCGTTCCACCGAGAATTGCGATTTGCTCGCGGGCCTCCCGTGAGCGTGCGAGCCGGCGCGTCAGGCTCCAGATCCACGGGGCGAGCAACACCGGCAGCAATACACCGAGCCGGCCGCTGACCAGCCACAAGGCCACCGGACAGGCGATCGCGAGACCGTTGCTGGCCGCGTATTGCACCGCCGCAAACCGGCGTCCGAATCGAACCACGAGTGTGCGCTTGCCCGCCAGCGCATCGGTTTCGGCGTCCCGATAATTGTTCGCGACCAGAATGTTCGCCGCGAGCAGCCCGATTGCCACCGACGCCACCACCGCATCGAAGCCGAAACCGCCCGCCTGCACGAAATAGGTCGTGTTCACCGCCACGAGCCCGAAGAAGACGAAAACAAACACGTCGCCGAGACCATTGTAACCGAGCGGATAGGGCCCGCCGGTGTAGGTGACGGCGCAGAATATGCAGACGATTCCCAGCGCCAGCAGCCACCAGCCCCGGCCGTCCGCGAGTCCGCTCCGGCCACCGGCGTAGTGCCAGAGCAACACCAGCCCTGACAGAAAGGCCGCGGCCAGCACCGCGATCATGGCACCCCGCATGACCCGTGGCGGAATCAGGCCCGACGCCACGGCCCGGCGCGGTCCGACGCGGTCCGCCCGGTCGGCTCCTTGAACGAAATCGTAGTAGTCGTTCGCGAAGTTGGTGCCGACCTGCACCAGCAGCCCGAACACAAGGCAGATCACCGCCGCCGTCAGGTCCGCCCGCCCATCGGACGCCGCCGCCGCCGTGCCGACGAGCACCGGCACCACCGCCGCCGCGAGGGTTTTGGGCCGCGCCGCCTCGATCCAGACTTTCAGATCCAACGACATGTCACGCAACCGGCTTCCGGTCGAAACCGGTCCGCCGGCCAGATTCCATGACTTCCAGGCAGCGCCGCATGAGGCCGGCTATCCAGCCAGACCGCGCTTCCGTGTCAAAGGACAAGCGCGACCGGAGCCATCCGGTTGGGCGGAGCTTCCAGCCCAGCGACAAAAGCTAAACGACGGCCTCGAAAGCGCAGGTGGAGCGAATGGACGACGTGCGATGAAGCTAGCCCTCAAAACGGAAAGGCCGTTCGCCGCAGCACCTGGTTGGGCGACTGGTTTAATACACGCATGATGCAACGAGAAGAATCAGAGCGATAACCAGGAAGACGACCCGGATGGCATGAAGCAAATCCCAGCGCCGGCGCAAAGCTCGCCAATTTGCCGGCACCGTATCTGGCTGCCAGCGGGCAACCTGGTTGTTGATCGGGACTGGCAGGAGCACGGAGTAAACACTTATGAGGGCAAAAAGCACCGTGGAGGCGAGTGCGAGCCACCACGGCGTGCTTCGGGTCACGTGCGCAACGAAAGTCACTGCAACGGCGAGCAGAAATGTAAGCGGATACCAGAACGGCATTACCATGCCGAGGACCTTCGCCAAAGTCTGAGCGGCTTGGATATGCACCGCGTCCTCCAGGCGGCTGATCCGAGGGTGAAAAAACACCGCCACGGCAAGTTCGCTCCCGGCCATCGTCCCCGCGACTACGATGGCGCCGATCTCAAGAGCACGAATGATCTCGGGATTCATAAATTCGACTGCAATATATTCGCAGCTTCGCGCACCGCAAGTCGCCGAACTCCACCAGCCAGGCGCGGAGGAGCGAAGCCCCGCTGTTGTCTCTACTGATATTTGATTCGAAATCCTTCTTGAGATGCTTCTCTCTCCAATCGATCTCATCCACCTTCGCAAGTGCCCGCTTGGTTGGGCATCTTGGAGTCCGATTCATGCGCCGCGAGATACTTGAGCGTTCTGGGGTCTGCCTCTCCGGAAAAATATCGATCAAGCGTGGCGTGAAATAGGGAACCGGGAGTTGATATCGCGGCGAAGAGCGTAAGAGACGATTTCAATTTCAGATCATCGGGGTCACCCATCACTTCTTCCGCGCTCTTCCCGGCGATCTGCAAAAGTGCCTCGACGCACTTCATCAGTCGTGGGCCAAGAATTGGATGGGAAAGGTAAGCTTTTGCCTCCTGCCGCGACTTTATCGCGTAGCGAACAGCCACGGTATTCGACCCCAGACCCGCGACT
Source organism: Candidatus Didemnitutus sp. (assembly GCA_036499305.1). GTDB lineage: Bacteria > Verrucomicrobiota > Verrucomicrobiia > Opitutales > Opitutaceae > Didemnitutus. Next base: position 30,918 of record DASYDZ010000090.1, on the reverse strand, counting down.
TGCGGAAAGACGAACCCCATCCAATGGTTTCGCTTGGACCCGCTCTTCAACTCTTCCAAGGCAATTTCATACGTGTCGCGCTGGGCAGCCACGAAACGCTCAAGCAGGTAGGGATCGTCATTCATTCCGCAGCTTCGTTTTGATCAACGTTCAAGGTGAGCCACGGCCAGAGGCCGTTGGCTCCGGCGGTTGGTTTGCTTCCTCTTCGTAGTTTCTTCTGGAGGATCCGCTCCCGTTGAGTCTTGGGCAGCGCGCCCCACTTACCCATGTCATCGCGAAGCCGGGACTCGGTGTGCGGAACCCGCTCGACGGCTTGTCGGGGCGGGAGGTCGCGGCGGTACGCGGGCAATCGCGGCGTAAAGCCGCTCCTACATCTTCCCTCCGTGTCCATGGTGTATTCCGCGAGCAATCAATTTGACCACGGATTTCACGGAGGACACGGATATTTGGTTCGGGTGTTTCGTGTTTTTCGTGGGGAATGATTGAACCACGGAGACCGGCCGACCGGGATTCGTTCCGCGTATTGAACGCTGCCCTTTCGCCAGCGCTACTCCCCGGAGCAAGCTCCGGGGATTCTACGCACGGCTTGCATTGCCCTCCAAGCAGGGCAACGCCGGGCAGCATCCTAACTCGCATGGAAACCCCGCAGCAAGCTGCGGGGAATGTTTCAGTATTCAATGCGCTCCGTGAACCAATGATCCGGCCGGCTTTGCGCTCTCTTGCGGCCAATTCCCTGGCGGATCGATGAGAACATCGATCCCTACCGCGATTCACGGAGGTCGAATTCTTCCGTGGATTCGATGGGTTCCGTGGGCAAATGGTTTGGCCGGCCCCTGTTTTCGCGAGGGTCGCGTGTTTCGCGGGCCAATCATTTTGACCACGGATAGCACGGATGTTTGGTTCGTGGATTTCGTGAGTTTCGTGGAAGATTGATTGAACCACAGAGACACGGAGGGAAGGAATTGGCCGGGGCCCGTTCCCGGAGTTCGGTAAGTTCCGTGGGCGGATGAACCGGTCGGCTTTGCGCTCTTTTGCGGCCACAAGTCAATTGAACCGCTACCGCCCGGCCCGGAGTGCGCGGGCAATGCGATCGGCATACGGTGCCGCCCGGGCGCAGCGGGCGGCGCGTCCGTAGTGAACGGCGGCGAGATCGCGGTCGCCCAAACCGTACAGGGCGATGTTGCCCATCTCGACCTCCAGCGCGAACGACCGCGGATGCCGGACGAGTGCGTGGCCGAGCCAACCCAGCGCTTCCCGCGCCGCGAGGCGCTGACGATAGGATCGCCACGACGGACGGCCATTTGCATCCCAACTCGGCAGGTCGTACGCGATGATCCGCGCGCCGTTCAGCCAGAAATATTCCGGCACCGGATCGGCTGCCACCGTGAACGCGAGCCAATACCGCGTGTCAACGCGGTCGCGGCGCTCCCAGGCAAGATCGGCGGAAAGCCAGGCGGCGTCCGCCAGCATCGAACGGACGATCCCCACTGCCGAAACCTCGCGAGTACCGATGGACGTGCTCGGACCGGAAGACGGTAACGCACCACCACCGATTACCAGGATGGCAAGTGCGGCCAGCCACGGACGGCATTCAAAGTTCACGGCGTGAAAAAGCGGCAGCACCGGCGGCGAACACGACTCCGATCCGCGCCATCCCATATGCGATGCCGGACGGCGAAAGGCCTTCACCGTCGGGAAACGAAGGCACCAGCACGGCGAGAATCGACCAACCGACCTGGGCCGGCGTGCCGGGTGCCGATGCCCGGACCAACGGCAGCAGCAGCGAAGCCACGGTCAGCGCGAGAGCCAGACTGGCAGCCAGAATTGCGTTTTCACACATAACGGCTGAAGCGACCGCAAAAGCGGTGGTCAGGCTTACCCGCATAAGGTCCGTCACAAGGCTCGCGCTCCCCATCATCGTGGCCGGCGCCACCACGGTGGCCGTGACATGGACCGCCATCACCATCACCCAGCAGGCCGCGAGCACCGGAGCGGCACGGGAGAGATACCAGTCCACGCGCGGAACTCCGCGCGTGATGACCAGCGCGGCGCGCGCCCGGGCCGGTTGGTCCCCGAGCAACAGCCCGGCGAGGAAAATCGACTGCACCGTGGCAAAGAAACATGCCAGGGCTGACGCTGCTTCGCTCACGAAGCGCACCTGGTCGAGTCCGAAACTCAGGTCCCGCAACGACGCCGCGACCAGCAGCAACGCCAGGCCCGCGACCACACAGACGCGCAACACACGTTGGTGCACGACTTCGGTCAATCCCAGCCCGAGCAGGGGAAGGAGCCGCCGTGTTGTCACCGGGCCGTCCTCGCGAGAAAAATCCGCTTCAGACCTCCGGCCGCCTTGACGTCGCCGCGGCCACCGGCAAACGCCAGCCGGCCCTGGTCCAGCAACACGGCGGCATCGGCCAGTTCCTCGGCCTCCGCGAGAAAATGAGAGGTGAACAGCACGGCGGCACCCGAATCCGCCAGGCGCCGAAGGACGATCGCGGCGTCGATGGCGCCCCGGGGATCCAGCCCGGCAAAAGGTTCGTCGAGCAGGATCACCGCCGGCCGGCCCAGGGCCGCCCACGCGAGGCCAAGGCGCTGCTGCTCGCCCCGCGAGCATTCACCGATCCGCCGGGAGCCCAGGTGCCCCAGGCCGACGGAATCGAGCGCCGACGCCGGTTCCCCTTCCACGCCTCCCAGCAGGCGCCGGCCCAGATCCAGCAGGCGCAACAGCCGCACCGCGCCCGGCCACTCGGGGGCGTCGGGGAGATAAGAGATCTGGCCGGCACGCGCGGCGACATCCGGCGCGTGGCCGCAGATTTCGGCGCGCCCTGAATCGGGATTGGACAATCCCGCCAGGATTCGGAGCAAGGTGCTCTTGCCCGCCCCGTTCGGTCCCGCCAATGCGCAGATCGAGCCGCGCGAAACCTCGAGATCGACTCCCATCAGCGCCGGCCGTCGCTCACCGCGCCAGGAAACCGGATAACTCTTCGCCACGGCCGTCGCCCGGATGGCCGGCGCGTCTCCGCCATTGGACATTTCGCTCCGACCGATTATGGGAAATGCCCGCTCATTCATCGGATCGTAAACCCACGGAATTGTCCCGCGCGCTGCCCGGGGATCCGTTCCGTCCGGCGGATGAATCCGGTCATGCGTTCCGCCACCGCCACGACAAACGCGCCGACCTCGGCCGAGGATCCCTCGGCCTCCAACTGCACGCGTCCGTCCGGCAGATTGCGGACATAACCCGAAACCTCGTACTCGCGGGCCACCTGCAGCGTCTGGTAGCGAAAGCCGACGCCCTGGACCCGGCCTTCAAAATATACCGTTTCGTGATGGACTTCCGCCATGCCGCCATTCCAAGCGAGGTCTCCCCACGCTTCAACTCCTCGGTGTCATCCAATTGGAGCAGGAAATTTATTTGCGCATTCGCAAAGTTGGGCCATCCTCGCGACAGATTCGCAAAAGCAAATCTGAAATGACCAATCAAGATTCCGACGGGTTATTCGATGGGGATGGCGAGGAACGGAGGGAGCTCTCCTGGACCGAGGTGGAATGGGAAAAATATCTCGGAGCCCATGAGGACACGGTGCGTGAGTACCTCCGGCACTACGACAGCCTGGCCGGCACCCCCGACCGCATTGACGAGGTTGCCCGGCGCCTGGGCTGGGAAATGGAGGCCGACGAGACGCTGGAGGAAGAATCCGACCTCGAAGCCGTGGACGCCTCCTTTGAGGCCGACTGGGAGCCCTACACCCTGCATCAGAATCCCGTCTACATCTCCACGAAGGCACTTTACACGAGCCTGATTGCGAACTGGGAGAGGATTGCCGCCCAGCCTGGCCGCGTCGCGAATGCCCTCAGCCTGACCCTTCAGGGGTCTCTCTATCGCGGTCGCGAAAATGCGCTGCAGGCCGTCCAGGCGCTCGACCTGGGCGACTACGCCCTGGCGATCTGCTTCTTCAAACGCGCATTGCGCGAGATGAACGATTCGCTCTCCCGCCTTTCGTCGGCCACGGTGAAGGAAAGCACGCTGCTTTCCCGTTATCGCGATTTTGCGCAACCGCGTCTCTTCGATTTGCGCGAGATCTGGCTGCGGGTCATGTCGGAATGTCGCACGGCCCAGGGCGACGAATAACCCTATCGCTTCGTGCCCATGAATCTTCGCCTGCTTTCCCGCCTTGCGCTCCTGTCAGCGCTCGCCGTCTCCGGCCTCACCCTGACGTCGTGCGCAAGTCCGCCGCCAAAATCCGCGCAAACGCTGCCGCTTCATGCCCCGATGGGCGAATCCGCGCCGGACACGTCGGCCGCCGCGTCATCGCACGCGGGGTGACCCCGTAAGGTTTCCAAATTGAAATGCCGCGCTTTTGGGCGCGGCATTTTTCGTTTTGTAACTATCGATCGACGGTTCAGTAAGTCGTGCTGGCCTTGACCCGGGCGTAGGCTTCCTGCACGCGACTCCATGCGTTCCCGACCCGGTCCTTTTGCTGGTCCCAAGTGTCAGGCTCGGCCTTGTGCGCCCCGTCATCCATGTCCTTGAGGTAAGCGCGGGCATCCACCATCTGCTTCATCTGGAAGTCCCAGTCCTTCGTATCGACCGTGGACGGCATCGACCGGCGCTTGGCATCCAGCTCGCGAATCTGCGCGTCGGCCTTCGCTTCCAGATTGGTGAGGCCCGCGAAGAAACGCCCGCGCGCATCGTAGTTGCAATCGGCGATGAGCGTCCAATTCGGCGACACGATGTCCTCGCCCGGCGACACCACAGGTTGCATGGGTGTGACCTGGGCGGTGATCGAGACGCCCCCGGGCGGAGTCACCCTGTCGGCACCATAGAGCAGGCTGGCACCGACGATCAGTCCCAGCAGTGGGGCGACAAACGAGGAGGATAGGATGGTTTTCATGGCTGATGAGATGTTTTCGGGAGGCGGGCCGGATAGTGCCGGTGCCTTCATAGCTTTCGGACATGCAAGATCGCCCAATAGCCATCGCGAAAGGATGGGTTCTTACCCGCCCCTCGCGGGACGGGCGGCCCGTCCCCGATTGCGCGCCACCAGCGGTTTATCGGACTTAGAAAGCAAAGATCCCCGGAGTAAGCTCCGGGTCATTTGATCAAGACAGCCCTTGCAACCGAGTCCCTCTTTAGCTGCAGGAGCGGGTTTGGCCCGCGAATTCCAGCTCGTTCGCGGCTCAAAGCCGCTCCTACAACAATCCAGGCCGGGGCAAGCTCCGGGGTATCGGATCCACAGCGAATGAAGGCCCTCCGGCCTCGACAATTCGCGAGAAAAAATCACGCGAGAGTTGAACGCTGCCCTTTCGCCAGCGCTACTCCCCGGAGCAAGCTCCGGGGATTCTACGCGCGGCTTGCATTGCCCTCCAAGCAGGGCAGCGCCGGGCCGCGTCCTAACTCGCATGGAAACCCCGCAGCAAGCTGCGGGGAATGTTTCAGTATTCAAATATTCGTCTCTAAATGCCATTCGCAGATACGGAAAGATGCAGCAGGTGGGCGCCGGTTTCCCTACCGACGCCTCTGTCGCCGATGTGGAAATCGGCGACCACCAAAGGACCGTCGATCCTGGAGCAAAACCAGCTTCGACAGCATCGTCACGGCCAAGTCCGACAGGCTGCTAGCGTCTCCGGCGCGATTTTCCTCCGGCCTGGGCCGGCTTGCCGATCGTCTTGTAATCCCCGGTCTTCAGCGAATTGATCTGGTCACGCAGCAGCGCGGCGCGCTCGAATTCGAGCCGGCCCGCGGCCTCCTGCATCTCATCCTCGAGTTCGGCAATCACCGCCGCCACATCGTCAACCTTTTCGGCCACCGCCAGATCCTCGCGACCGGTGCCGTCATACCGCCGCAGGCTGGCCTGATCCGCCCGGCGCACTCCGCGCGGGGTGATGCCGTGCTCCAGATTGTACGCCATCTGCTTTTGGCGGCGCCGTTTTGTCTCCTCCACCGTGCGCCGGATGGACTCGGTCTGACGGTCGGCATAGAAGATCACCCTTCCTTTCTCGTGCCGCGCCGCCCGACCCGCCGTTTGCAGCAGACTCGTCTCGCTGCGCAGGAATCCCTCCTTGTCGGCGTCGAGAATCGCCACGAGAGCAACTTCGGGAAGGTCCAGGCCCTCGCGCAGGAGATTGATGCCGACCAGCACGTCAAAGTCGCCCTGGCGGAGGCTGCGCAGGATTTCGACCCGCTCGAGCGCATCGATGTCCGAATGCAGGTATTCCACCCGGATCTTGGAATCGCGAAGATAGGCGGTGATGTCCTCCGCGAGGCGCTTCGTCAGGGTCGTCACCAGCACCCGTTCGCTGCTCTCCACGGCCGTGCGAATTTCCCCGATCACGTGTTCGATCTGACCCGTGCTGGGATGAATCGCGATCTCCGGATCGAGCAGGCCGGTCGGCCGGATGACCTGCTCGGCGACCACGGTCGACCGTTCGAATTCAAACTTCGCCGGCGTCGCGGACACAAAGAGCGTCTGCCCCGTGATGCGTTCGAACTCCGCGAAGCTCTGCGGGCGGTTGTCGAGCGCCGACGGCAGCCGGAAGCCAAAATCGACCAGGGTCTTCTTCCGGGCGATGTCGCCATTGTACATGCCGCCGATCTGCGGAATGGTCACATGGCTCTCGTCGACGAAAAGAAGGAAATCCTTCGGGAAAAAATCGATCAGGCAGAACGGCCGGTCACCCGGTTTCCGGCCGGTCAGATGCATCGAGTAGTTCTCAATGCCGTTGCAGAAGCCCATTTCCTGGAGCATTTCGAGGTCGTAGTTCGTGCGCATCCGGATGCGCTGCGCCTCGAGGTATTTCTGCTCCCGCTCGAAAAACGAGACCCGGGTCTCGAGCTCCGACTTGATTCCGCCGATCGCGACATCCAGCTTGCCGCGGCTGGTCACGTACTGGTTGGCCGGGTAGAGGTCGAAAGCCTCGATCTTGCGCCGGACCTGCCCGGAAATCGGCTCGAATTCCGTCAAGGCCTCGATCTCGTCGCCGAAAAATGCCACGCGCAGCCCGTGTTCCAGGTAGGCCGGCATGATGTCGACCACGTCGCCGCGCACCCGGAACGAACCGCGCTTGAGCTCGTAGTCATTGCGCTCGTAAAGGTTGTCGACGAGTTTCTCGAGCAGGCGGTTGCGCCCCAGGCTTTCGCCGCGCCGCAGCACGATGCGCATGGCCGAGAATTCCTCGGGCGAGCCCAAACCATAGATGCACGACACGCTGGCCACGACGATCACGTCGCGGCGGCTCACGAGCGAGCTGGTCGTGCTGATCCGGAGACGCTCGATCTCCTCGTTGATCGAGGAATCCTTCTCGATGTAGGTGTCGCTCGACGGCACGTAGGCCTCGGGCTGGTAGTAGTCGTAGTAGCTGACAAAGTACTCGACCGCGTTTTTCGGGAAGAAATTCCTGAACTCCGAATACAACTGCGCCGCCAGCGTCTTGTTGTGCGAGATGATCAGCGCCGGCCGGTCGAGGCGCGCGATCAGATTGGCCATGGTGAAGGTCTTGCCGGAGCCGGTGACGCCCAACAGCGTCTGGTAGCGGTTGCCCGCCTGCAGCGATTTGGTGAGCGCCGCGATCGCCTGCGGCTGATCGCCCGTCGGCGCATAATCGGAACGGAGCTCGAACATGCTTCAATCCGTAACCAAGGATTGCAGATCGGCAACGGAGACCTCGTCGAGGCGACGCACAATCCGGTCCGCCCGGCCTTCGAGGGCCTCGGGCGGATGTGTTGTCGCCACGGCGATCGCCTTCATCCCCGCGGCGCGCGCGGCCTCCAGGCCGGCGAATGCGTCCTCGAACACCACGCAGCGCGATGGATCCGCCTCAATGCGCCCGGCCGCCGTCAGGAAGACCTCGGGGTCCGGCTTGCCTCGGCTCACGTCTTCCGCCGTCACGATCGCCCGGAAAAAGCTCCCCAGCCCGATGATCGCGAGGATGGTTTCGATGTTCCGGCGCTCGGTGGACGATCCGACGGCAGAGGACACGCCGGCGGCCTTCAGCCGGTCGAGAAAACCGGTGACCCCCGGAAGTGGAGCGATTCCCGTTCGGCGGAGAACCTCGCGATAAAGCTCCTCCTTTCGCCGCCCGAGACGGACGACGTCGGCCTCCGGCAGGTCCCATTTCAGGATATGCGGGATGATCTGCTCGTTCTTCCGGCCGAAGCCCGCCTTGAAGTGACCTTCCGGCATCGATCGTCCCGTCTCGATCCCCAATTGCTCCCACGCTTCCTCATGTGCCTTGGAGGAATCGACGATGACGCCGTCCCAGTCGAAAATGACGCATGGCGAAGGCATCCGGACGCATTTCGCCCGGACGCGGGCGTGGTGCAACGGCAATCCACATGCAGCCCCATGCCAATTGCCAAATCCCGCCGCCCACCCTAGCCTGATCCCAACCCAACCGGAGCCCTACCCCCCCGGCCGGCTCCCTCCAGCCATGTCCCTGACTCAAACCATCTATCGCTCGCCCGTCTTCCAGCAAGCCTGCCGCCAGTTCGACCTCGCCGCCGACCTCCTCGAAATGAGGCCCGACGTCCGTGAACGCACGCGCCAGCCGCGGCGCTGCCTCATCGTCACCCTGCCCGTCCGCATGGACAACGGCCACGTGCTTTCCTTCGAGGGATTTCGCGTGCAACACAACATCTCGACCGGCCCGGCCAAGGGCGGCATTCGCTTCCACCAGGACGTCACCCTCGGCGAGGTGGCCGCGCTGGCGATGTGGATGAGCTGGAAGTGCTCGCTGGTGGGCCTGCCCTTCGGCGGCGCCAAGGGCGGCGTCGTCGTCAACGCGCGGGACATGTCCCTGGGTGAACTCGAACGCCTCTCGCGCCGCTACATGCAGGAAATAGCGACCTTCATCGGGCCCGACCTCGACATTCCTGCACCGGATGTCGGAACCAACGAACAGGTCATGGCGTGGATGATGGACACGTATTCGAATCACGTCGGGCACTACAATCCCGGTGTCATCACCGGAAAACCGATCGCGCTGGGTGGATCGCTCGGCCGCCGCGAAGCCACGGGCGAAGGCGTCGCCTGGTTCACCAAGGCCTACCTCGGCGACCTCGGGATCAAGGCCGCCGACACCACGGTCGTCATCCAGGGTTTTGGCAACGTCGGCAGTGAGACGGCCCTCGCGCTCGAAGCGTGGGGCGCCCGCGTCGTCGGCCTCTCCGATTTCAACGGCGGCATCAGCAACCCGAAGGGCATCAAGGTTCGCGAGGCCCTCGCCCACGTGGCCAAAAACCGCTCGCTGCAGGGCTTTCCCGATGGCGAAGCAGTCACCAACGAGCAACTCCTCGAACTCCCCTGCACCGTGCTCGTCCCGGCCGCGCTCGAGCGCGTGATCACCGAAAAGAACGCCGCGAAGCTGAAATGCCGCGTGCTGGCCGAGGGCGCCAACGGACCGACCACGAATGAAGCCGACAAGATCCTCGACGAGCGCGGCGACATCGAACTGATCCCCGATGTGCTGTGCAATTCCGGCGGCGTGATCGTGAGCTATTTCGAATGGCTGCAGAATCTGCAGAACTACTACTGGTCGAAGGAGGAGGTCTTCGAGAAGCTCCACAAGATCCTGGCCAAGGCCAAGGCGTCGGTCGACGAAACCAAGGCAAAATACCGCTGCTCCCGTCGCACCGCCGCCCTCGTGCTCGGCATCGCCCGCGTCGCCGAAGCCAAGGCAAAGCGCGGGTTGTTTCCGTAATATTTTGGCCCGCGAAACACACGAACGACGCGAAAGGAGCGCGTTCGAACGCACCACTTCCCGGTCGCCGGACGCGCGGCGCCATCCGGTTCGACTGCTTCCCACCGATCCGAACCGCTTGCTGAATGGTCCCGTAGCCGTAGCGATGTGGCAGAAGCTGGTTTTGCCCCAGGATCGACAGGTCCTTTGGTGATCGCCGATTTCCACCTCGGCGACAGAGGCGTTGGCATGGAAACCGACGCCCGCCTGCTGCCTCGTTGCGGCTCAGGCCAGCAGCGGCCGCAGCTCCAGAAAACTCCGGATGAATTTTTCCGACTCGTCGCGAACCCGGGCCCGTTCCACGTAGCGCCCAAAACCGACGAACAGGTCCACCACCGGTTTCGTCTCCAGGTCGCTGACGCCGTCGCCCACCATGATCGTTCGGATGGAATTGAATTCGCGCTTCAACGCGGCGACGCGCACAGGCTTGCCGCCCGACCTCGTGGTCGCGAAATCACGGTCGAATCCCGCGTAGGCACCGGCGGCGTTGAATCGAAGCGTGACCGCCTCGATGCGATCGATGCCGAGGTAGGCCGCGAGCGGCTCGATCGATTGGGTGTATCCGGCGCTCAGGATCACGGGTGTCCAACCTGCGTCGCGCGCAAACGCGATCGCTGCCTTTGCGTCCGGTTCAACGTTGGCGATGTACATCGTACCGATCGCGGCGGCGTCGGCGGCGGTCGGCTGGATGATCTCCAGACGGCGTCCGAAAACCTGCTCGACGGGAATGCGGCCGTCCATGGCCGCCTGGGTCATCGCGGCGACCTCCGCCAGCACCGACGGCCCGCGACGGCGCGCGAGTTCGTCGATCCCTTCGATCGCGCTCAAGGTCGCATCGCAGTCGAGGAAAAGAAGTCGGTTGGGCATCCGCAACACGCCATACCGGGAGGCCGGTCAAGAAAAGCAAAATGAAGCTGATGGGCTCTCACCGGCCACAAAAAAGCCCTCCGTCACCGGAGGGCCAGATGCTGGCGGAAGCCGGCCTTACCTGGCCTTGGCGCCGCGCTTGAATTTCGAGGTGAACTTCTCCACTCGCCCGGCCGCGTCAACCAGACGCTTCTCGCCGGTGTAGGCGGGATGGGAATCCATCGTCACGTCGCGGACCACGACGAAATAATCCACGCCTTCGATCTGCTCGGTGCGGGCGGACTTCATCGTCGACTTCGTCAGGAAACGCTTGCCGGTGGCAACGTCCAGGAAGCAGACGTTGTTGAGAGAGGGATGGCCTTGGGTTTTCACGGAAAAATCAGCCTTGGCGCGCCTTGTAACGCGGTTCGGTCTTGTTGATCACGTAAATGCGGCCCTTGCGGCGGACCACCTGGCAGTCCGGGTGACGCATCTTCGCGGATTTGATGGAGGAAACGACTTTCATAAAGGCACGAAAAAAGAGGTTCGCGGGGGAGACTGTCAAAGGAAAACAGCGCGAAGACGTCCCGCATTTCCCGTCAACTTCGGCTGGCCGAACCCGCGTCCCGAAGGCATTGGCCAGGTGCCGCTTATGAAAAGCAGCGGCAATGGGCCCGCCAAGGAGCGAATCAGATCGCCTTCCCGCCGCGCTCGCCGGTGCGGATGCGGATGCATTCGCGCAGGTCCTGCACGAAGATCTTGCCGTCGCCGACTTCGCCGTCCCTGCCCGCCTTGGCGGTCCGCAGGATGGCATTGACGGTGATGTCCTCGAACGCGTCGTTGCACGCGATCATGATCTGGACGCGGGGAATGAGGTTTGGGATGACCTTCCGGCCGCGCTGCACCTCGATCTCCATCTGCTGGCCGTGGCCGCTGACGCGGGAAACCGTGATGCGTTCGATCTCGGCATCGATCAGCGCCTGCCGGACCTCGTCGAGTTTCTCTTCGCGAATGATGGCGGTAATGAGTTTCATGATGCGATCGCGCTCAATTGAGATTGTTCAACCCGTACCCGCGTTCGCCGTGCAACGCGTGGTCCATGCCTTCCTTCTCGATGCTTTCCTTCAGGCGAAAACCGATCGTCTTCTGGACCAGAAAGCCGAGCACGAGCGTCATCACGGCCGAAAACAGCACCGTGCAGACGACCGCGGTCGCCTGCACCCGCAGTTGCTGCGGGATGCCCCAGCCACTGACCTTGGTCGCGGCGTCGGCCCACCACGCCGGACGGATGAAAAATACGAGCGCAATCGCGCCCACGATCCCCCCGGTGCCGTGGACGCCAAAGGCATCAAGGGAATCATCGTAACCCAGGCGATTCTTCAGGGCGATCATGAGATAGCAGGCCACTGCAGCGAGCACGCCGAGCGCCATCGCGCCCGGCACAGCGACCACGCCCGCCGCCGGGGTGATCGCGACCAAGCCGGCGAGAATGCCCGAGGCGAGCCCGAGGCTGGTCGCCTTGCCGTCGCGGAACGCCTCGATGATCATCCAGGTCAGCGCACCCGTCGATGCCGCCACCTGGGTCACCGTCAGCGCGCGCGCAGTGTCGAGGTTGGACGCGACCGAGGAACCCGCGTTGAATCCGAACCAGCCGACCCAGAGCAGTCCGGCGCCGAGCAGCACCATCGTGAGATTGTTCGGCGACGTGGCCAGTCTCGGATAACCCCAGCGGCGACCGAGATAGAGGGCCAGGACAAGCCCGCTCACACCGGAGGATATGTGGACCACGGTGCCGCCGGCATAGTCGATCGCTCCCTTCGCCCCCATGGTGAAGAAGTAGCCGTCGCTCGCCCAGACCCAGTGACACAGCGGGGCATAGACGAATAGAATCCACAGGGCGATGAACACGACCCAGCCGCGGAAGGTCACCCGCTCCGCCACCGCGCCGGCAATGAGCGCCGGGGTGATGATCGCGAATTTGCCCTGAAACATCGCGAAGACGTATTCCGGCACACCTGCCGCCATGATCTTGTCGTCGAGGCCGCGCAAAAACAGGTTGGCGGGATCCCAGCCGACGAGGCCGCCGAGGGCATTGGGGCCAAAGGAGAGCGCGTAACCCACGGTCGCCCAGATGACACCGACAACCGCCATGGAGCCGAAGCTCTGCATCATGGTGCCGAGGACATTCTTCGTCCGGACCAGGCCGCCGTAGAACAGCGCCAGGCCGGGCACCATCAGGAGCACCAGCGCCGTCGAGGTCAGCATCCACGCGGTGATTCCGGAGTCGACCGGGATGGGGGCGGGGGTATCGGCGTGGACGGCGTTGGGGAGCGCGACCGCGGCCACCGCCGCAAAGGCCAGAAGGGTTCTTCGATAGGTCATGGGTGCTGTGGGGACGGCGGCAAAACGGTAGTGCGCCGGAGACCAAACAGTGCAGCAGGGTCTCCGCAACGATGGCAACGCCGTTTCGCCGCTTATGACCAGTCAATTCATTCCCGGATCGTCCGGCTCATCAGCTTGAAGTTTCAAATCGGGCCCCAGCGACCCAAGGATCGTCCGCCAAAGGCCTGCGCCGCTCCCGTCCGCGAGATCACAATCGGAAAGAGGTGCCGTGTACCAGGTCTGGTGGCGCATTTCATTTTCAAGCTGTCCCTTGCCCCAACCGGCATAGCCGAGGAACGCCCGGACCGTCACGCCGGGGGTGCCGAGCAACTCGATGGCCCGCTGCGGCTCGAGGCCAAAATTCAGTTGAAACTCGCCGACGTCGTCCCGTCGCTGCCAGGAAGTCAGGATCAGCTTGTCCGTTTCAACGGGCCCGCCGCGGTAAACCGGCAGGCCGCCGAGGGCGGTCAGCGCGAACTCGGGATTCAGGACGCCGAGCGTCCGCCCCTCCGGCCGGTTGAGCACCGCTCCGAGCGCGCCGTCGCCATCATGAGCGGACATGAGAATGACCGTGCGGCGGAAATTTGGATCCTTCATCGCCGGGCTGGCCAGCAGGAGGTGCCCCGCGAAACTTTTGGTGGATTGGCCGCGTTCCTTCACCGGCGGAGATATTTGCTCTTGTGACAGCGGAATCGATCCTAGAGCCGGGAAATCTTCACGCCCGCCTCCGCGAGAATGGGTCCGACCATGGGATCATTATTGTAGTCGTCGTGGTACTTGACCTCGGCAATGCCCGCGGCGGCCAGAATCTTCGCGCAATTGATGCACGGAAAATGCGTCACAAACGCGGTGCATCCGTCAACGCTCGATCCGCGGCGCGCGGCATCGGCGACGGCGTTCTGCTCGGCGTGCACCGTGGCCTGCTCATGGCCGTCGCGCAGTCGCGAAATGTGCGGGGTGCCCGGCAGCCAGCCGTTGTATCCGGCCGCGACGATGCGGTTCTTCCGCTCGCCGCCCGTGACGATGACACATCCGACGTTGAGTCGCTCGCAGTTGCTCCGCGAAGCGAGCAGGGTTGCGGTCGCCATGAAGTACTCGTCCCAGGTGGGGCGTTCGGCAAAGGCGGCGGTGGCGCGGGCGACAAGATCGATGGGGCTGACGGGCTCTTCCATAAATGTTACCCGGTGAATCTGGACAACTCCCCCGACCTGGGCAATCTTCGTGTGCTTCATGCAGCGCCAGGTGCAACCCGAGATCCTCGACACGCTGTCGCCTGATCATCCCGACGCTTTGCACAACCGGCGCGACCTGCGGGTCACGAACCGGCTCATGGGCAACCATCGCTGGGTCGAACGAACCCTCCTCGCGCAGAGGCGCGCCGGAGATCGGATTCTCGAGATTGGCGCCGGCGCAGGTGAACTGGGTGCGCGTCTCGCGGCCTGCGGACTGGAGTGCGACGGTTTGGATTTGTGGCCGCGTCCGCCCCACTGGCCGGTGGCCGCCGCATGGCATCGGGTCGACCTCCTCGAATTCGACCGTTACCAGGACTACGATGTCATCATCGGCAACCTGATCTTCCACCAATTCGCGGCCGCCGACCTGGCCGCCCTTGGACACAAGCTGCGCAGCCGGGCCCGGGTGATTGTCGCCTGCGAACCAACCCGCAGGCGCATGTCTCAAGTAATGTTCGCGCGGGTGGCTCCCCTGCTCGGGGCGAACTACGTCAGCATGCACGATGCCCATGTTTCGATCGCCGCCGGTTTCCGCGCAAGCGAGCTTCCCGAGGTCCTCGGCGTTGCGCCGGATGCATGGGATGTTCGTTGCACGGAGACTTCGCTCGGCGCGTGCCGCATGGTGGCCGTCCGCCGGCCATGAAGCCGCCGCGGGCCATCGAGATCGTGGGTGGCGGCCTGGCCGGACTGTCGCTCGGAATCGCACTCCGGCGGGCTGAAGTGCCCGTGACGATTCTCGAGGCCGGACGCTATCCTCGCCACCGGGTCTGCGGTGAGTTCATCACCGGCCTCGACCGCGCCACCATTACCCGCCTCGGCCTGGAATCGATCCTCTCCGACGCCCGGCGCCATCGGACAGTCGCCTGGTTTGCGGCCCGGGGAAATCTCCGGAATCAATCCCTGCCCGAGCCGGCGCTGGCGCTCAGCCGCCATGCCCTCGACCACCGCCTCGCCCTCGAATTCGTGCGACTGGGCGGAGTGCTCCGCGAGAATGTCCGCGTCGAGCGTCTCGACCGTCCGCCCGGCCGGGTCTTCGCCCAAGGCCGCCGCATCGCGTCCTCCCCGTGGATCGGACTGAAGGTGCACGCCTGTAACCTGCCCCTCCGGCGGGACCTCGAACTCCACCTTGGTGACGACGGCTATGTCGGTCTCGCCGGGATCGAGGATGGCCGCGTCAATGTCTGCGGTCTGTTCCGCCGCCGCCGCCGCTCGGCTCCCGGCGCGTCGTTGCTGCTCGGGTATCTCGAGGCGACCGGTCTCCGTGACCTGGCGACACGCCTTCGAAACGCCGCGATCGACGAGGATTCCTTCTGCGCGGTGGCCGGCATCACCTTTGCCCGCCGCTACCATTGCGGTCCTGGTCTCGCGATCGGCGACGCTGGTGGCATGGTCCCACCGTTCACCGGCAATGGCATGGCCATGGCATTCCAGGCCGCCGCCGTGGCGGCCGATCGCCTGGAGTCCTATGCCCACGGTGCGCTGTCATGGGAACAGGCATGCCGCGAGGTGTCGGACGTGCTCGCCCGGCGCTTTCGCATCCGCCTCGCCTCGGCCGAATGGCTTCACCCCTATCTGCTTCGCCCGACCCGCCAGCGCCTGCTTTCGGTGCTCGCCCGCATGGGTCTGCCGCCACTGCGCCCCCTTTACGCTGCCCTCCACTGATGCAGACAATGTCCATCGTGGCCCCCTGGGGATCGCCGCGAATCCGACCCTAAAGGCCCGGAATTCCTCCGGGTCCCGGTTCAGCCAGCACAACCCCAGCCCCCGCCATACTCCTGCCGATGTACCTCCACGCTCTCGCCACCGCGGTCCCGGACACGACGTTTTCGCAGGAACGCTGTTGGGAGATCGTGGCCGGCTCGCCGGTTCGCGAGCGGCTCAAAAAGCGCTCGATGCTGATCCTGCAATCGATTCTCCGCGGCGATCACGGCGTGGACACGCGCCATTTTGCCGTGTCGAACATCGAGAACGTGTTCGACCTTACCCCCGACCAGTTGAACACGGCCTTCCGCGCCGAAGCGCCGGCGCTCGCCGCCCGCGCCCTGCGTCCCGCCCTCGCCGAAGCCGCGGTGCGGATCGAGGACGTCGACGCCCTCCTGGTATGCACGTGCACCGGCTATCTGTGTCCCGGCGTGAGCAGCTATCTTGCCGAATCGCTGGGAGTGCGCCCGGACGTGCAGCTTCTCGACCTCGCCGGGCTGGGTTGCGGAGCCGCCATTCCGACGCTGCGCGCCGCGCAGAATATCCTCGCGGCGCGGCCCGAGGCGACGGTCGCGTGCGTGGCCGTCGAGGTTTGCTCCGCGGCCTTCTATCTCGACGACGACCCGGGGGTGCTGATCAGCGCCTGTCTGTTCAGTGACGGCGCGGCCGCCACGGTCTGGAAGGGCGTTCCGGGGCCGTCCGGTCTCGGTTGCTTCGGTTTCCAGACCCTCCACCGACCGGCCGACCGCGACAAACTGCGTTTCGAACAACGCAACGGCAAACTGCGCAATCTTCTCCATCGCTCGGTTCCGGAACTGGCGGCGTCCGCCGTGGCCGAACTGTGGCGGGACCGCGGTCCGCGCCCGGTCTCGGAGGTGGTCACGCATCCGGGAGGACGCGATGTGCTGGACGCGCTTCTTCCGGTGCTGGAACCCCACTCGCTCGACGCCAGCCGGACCGTGCTCCGCCGCTGTGGCAACATGAGCAGCCCGTCCGTGCTTTTCGCGCTTGAGGAGACCCTGCGCCGCCGGCGGCCGGGACCCGACGGTGATTTTTGGCTGGTGAGTTTCGGCGCAGGCTTTAGCGCACATGGTTGCCGCCTAGGCCTGCCGCCCGATGCCCAACCTTAAAGATGTCGTCGCTTTTTGCGATCAGCGCACCCGCCGGTCCGATTTCCAGGACTATCCCGGCGCCGTCAATGGCCTGCAGATGGCCTCGGACGGGCGGGTGACAAAGGTGGGGGCGGCGGTCGACGCAGGAGTGGTCCCCTTCGAAAAGGCCGTTGCCTGCGGCGTCGATTTTCTGCTCGTGCACCACGGCCTGTTCTGGAGCGGGGTGCAACCCGTCGTCGGGCCGGTGTACGAACGCTACGCCTGCCTGGTGCGGGGAAACTGCGCCGTGTATTCCTCGCACCTGCCGCTTGATGCCCACCCGGAGATCGGCAACAATGTCCTGCTCGCCCGCCAGCTCAGCCTTCGCCCACGACGGGCGTTTCTCGAGCACGAGGGCGAAATGGTCGGATGGATCGCCCCCAACCGGTTCAAGCGTTCGCAACTGCTCACCCGGCTCGAGGAGCTTTATTCGCGGGTCGTGGCCGTGGAATGCGGTTCCGCCCAACCGCGCCACGTCGCGTTCTGCAGCGGCTCCGGCAACAACGCCGTGCCCCACCTGGTGCCTGCCGGCGTCGACACCCTGATCACCGGTGAACTCCGGGAGGAATGGTTCAACTACGCGCAGGAGCACAATCTGAACCTGTTCTGTTGCGGACATTATGCGACCGAGGTCCACGGTGTCCGCGCGCTCGCCGCGGAGGTGGCGCGGAAATTCCGCGTGCCGTGGACGTTCATCGAGACGGACAACCCCCTTTAGCCGCGTCCCTCCCTGCCGCCTCGGAATCCCGCCATGCCCACCTTCGCCATCCTCAACGGCCCCAATCTGAACCGCCTCGGCCGGCGCGAACCCCTGATCTATGGCACCGCCACGCTCGCCGATCTCGAAATGCTGGTCCGGGCCGAGGCGAAGCGCCTGCGGGTCAAAGTGGTGTTCTTCCAGTCCAATCACGAGGGCGCGCTGATCGACGAGATCCAGCGCCTCGGCGACCGGAAGGTGTCCGGATTCATCGTCAATTTCGGCGCCTACTCCCACACGAGCATCGCCCTCCGCGACGCGCTTTCGGGCTCGGGCCTGTCCGCCATCGAGGTCCATATCTCGGATATCCGGAAACGGGAGAAATTTCGTCGCACCTCGATGACGGCCGGGGCCTGCGTGGCCATGATCAGCGGCCGGGGATTGGCGGGGTACACCGAGGCCTTGCAACGCCTGGTCACGCGGACCGAAAGCGCGGCCTGACCTGCCATGGGCCAGCACCTGCCCGCGTTCGCCGGCCGGCGGTGGTTCGTCGCCCATACGAAACCGCGGGCGGAAAAAAAATTCGCGGCCCTGCTCGCGCACGAGAAATGCGCCCACTACCTCGCTCTGGTCGATAGCGTCCGCCGCTACGGCGGCCGGACCAAGACGTTCACCAAGCCGTTGTTTCCTGGATACGTTTTCGTCCAGATCGAAGGCGACCAGCGCCAGCGCCTGTACCAGCAGGATCTCCTGGTCCGCGCGCTGCCGGTCGAAAACGAACCGGTGTTCCTCCAGCAACTTGAAACCGTCAGGGCGGTCTGCGCCTCGGGGCTCGAGGCGGTCCTCCATCCTCTCATTCGCAAGGGCACCCGGGTCCGGGTTCAGGGAGGCCCCCTTCACGGTGTGGAAGGATATGTCGACGACCCATTGAACCCGCGCGGAATCGTCGTGTCAGTGGATGTGCTCCAACAAGGACTGTTGGTGCGACTGCCCCTATCCAGCCTGCAACCCCTGCCGTAACCCCATGCGACTGATCCTGTCCGCCCTTGCCTTTGCCTCGGCACTGACGGCAGCCACGGCCCAGGAGTCTTCCGCCACCCCGCCCGCCGCCAATTCCCCGGACTCGCCGGCGGTCCCGGCTTCGACTCCGGCCTCGTCGTTCTGGCCGAGTTTCATCGCCCCCATTCCGGGGCTGTTCGACATCAACCTGCCGCGCCTCTACGCCCCGGGGACGTTCCACCTGCTCCTCCAGCCCAGCGGCGGGGATCTTTTTCACCACGATTTTATCCGCATTCCGACCGGGGTTCGCTGGACGATCAACGACTCGCTCGAGGTTTATTCCGAAGCGCAGGCCTACATCAGCAACTGGTTCAAGGGCAAGGATGCGGGCTACGGTATCGGCGAGGTGGATGCGGGAGCCAAATACATCCTTCCCGACCTGCTGGGTCCGCGCAACAAGATCAGCCTCAGTTTCGACACCCACATTCCCGTCGGATCACCCCCGGTTGACCTCACCGATGGGCTCGATCATTTCGCCCCCGCCTTTGAAATCGAACACCACAGCAGCCGGCAGCCGCGGCTGACCACATTCGGCGGCTATGGCCTGGATTTCGTGTCGCACTCGTTCGTCAACGGCGAGATCGCGATGAACGAGCCGCGCACCAACTCGATGTCATTCAACGGCGGCGCCACGTACGATCGTGGCCAGTTGGTCTGGACCTTCCAGGCCACGTACACCACCACGGCCTTGCTGAACCACAATGTGATCCACGTGATCTCGCTCCAGCCCAGCGTCCTTTGGTTCGTGCCCAAGAAGTACACTCTGAACTCCAAGACGCAGTGGATCATCGGTCTCGGCCTTCGCTCCACCTGGGGCCCCGACGGATCGGATTTCTCGGCCAATTCCCGCCTTCGCGCCGACATCACCTTCGGCCAGATGATCCAGCGCCTCCGGAATTCGATGGACTTCCATCCGTAGACGCTTCGGTCGTCCGTCTGCCGAAGGTGGTCGCCGATGTCCCCAGCGGCGATCGGTTGCGTCGGTGTGGAAACCGACGCCCACCTGTCAAACGCGCGCAATCCATCCGTTGTAGCCGGGTCCGAAGGGCCCGGTCCGGCCGCCGTAGTAGGCCCGGTCCGTCCGCTGTAGCCGGGTCCGAAGGGCCCGGTCCAGCCCGCCCTACTCCTTCGACTTCCGGCTATCGCCAGAGGAACCATCCCCACGCGATTCCCTGTAACGTCACACACGCAGCCAGCGCCGCAGCGATATCGTCGACGACGATTCCCCATCCACCGGGCAGTCTCTGCAGTCGGGAGATTCCGAGCGGCTTGAGAATGTCGAACAGTCGGAAAAGTCCGAACCCGGAGGCAAGCACGACCCAGACCGGCCAGTGTGCCGTGTACCCGGAATGCCAGCCGAGGAAGACCAGCGGCATCACGACAAACTCATCCAGGTTGACTTCGCCCGGATCGATGCGGCCCATGCGGCGCGCGGCCTCGCCGGTGAAGCCGACGGCAAGATAGAACATCACCAGCGAAACCAGAACGGTCGGTATCCACGGAGCGCGATAAAAGAATGCCATTTCGTACAACAGCCCCGCCGCGGATCCCCAGGTGCCGGGCGCAGGCAGATGGGTGCCCAATGGCCCGAGCGTGGCCACGGCCATGACAAATCTTCCCGGCAACCTCCGCGTCCACGCGGGATCCTTCAGTTTCATGGGGCCGTCAGTCGCGCACGACCTGCCCGTGACGCCAGAAATAGGAGATGCCCGAGGTCACGGTCAACAGGGCGGACACGGCGTAGAGAATCAGCCCGGTGTTGTGCACCACGCGAACCGTGACCGCCGCATCGCCCGCGAAATAGGAACCAAAATCCCGCTCGAACATCCGTGCGCCCAGCAGCCAGCCGATCGCGTTGAGTTGCATGAAGGTCTTCACCTTGCCGCCGGCGTCGGCCTCGACGACGACCCCCTTCAGCGCCGCGGCCATCCGCAGGCCCGAGATTGTGAATTCGCGCGCCAGAATGAGCAGAAGCAGCAACATCGCGGTGATCCGAAAACCGTGAAAATAGCCGCCATTGATCAACGCAATCATCAGCCCCAGGATCATCACCTTGTCGATCACCGCGTCCATGAAGCGGCCGAACACCGATACCTGGTTTGCCCGGCGCGCCAGATAGCCGTCCAGCCAGTCCGTCAGCGCGGAGGCGATGAAAAGCCAGAACGCCCACGTCGAGGCCCCGGACCAATCGGAGTACATGAGCGCCACCACCACGAACATCATCGGCACCCGCGAAAGTGTCAGGATATTGGGGAGGGTGAAACGCACCCCGCAAATCCAAGCGCGACCCTCTGGATTGGCAATACCAACCGTGGCGCCGTCTGGAAAACAGCCTCGCCATTCGCCCGGGCATGAGTTCCCTGCCCTCCGGCCGCCACTGCCTGGGCGGACCGTCATCGCATGAGACACTGCATCTATCCCGGCACGTTCGACCCCTTCACGAATGGCCACCTCGACGTCCTGCAGCGGGCCGCCCGCCTGTTCGACCGCGTCACGGTGGCCGTGGCCATCAGTTCGACCAAGGACCCGCTCTTCACTCCCGCCCAACGCGTGGATTTTGTCCGGGCCTGCACGCGCTCGGTCAAGAACGTGCGCATCGCAAGTTTTGAGGGCCTGCTCGTGGAGTTCGCGCGTCAACAGAAGGCGGATGCCATCATCCGCGGCCTGCGGGCGCTGTCCGACTTCGAGTTCGAGTTCAACATGGCCCTGATGAACCGGCACCTTGAGCCCGAGGTCGAAACGATCTTCGTCATGCCCAACGAGGCGTACAGCTACACCAGTTCGTCGCTCGTCAAGCAGATCGCCAAGCTTGGCGGCGATGTTTCGAAATTCGTCCCGCCGCAGGTCGCGGAGGGCATGCGCCGCGCCTTCGCGCGCTGACTCGGATTGGTGGGCGTGGGCGGGGGGTCGGCCGGCCACGGCCGCCGGCGGGCTTCCGGCGCCGGGGGCGACGGTAAACCAAGTGGAAAAATTCGTGGCGTCGCGAGCGAACGTCAGCCGCTTGGTCCCGACCGGACTTGACCCGTGGGGCCGTATCCAAGACCCTCCGACGTGACCCCGCTTCGGCTCAGCGCCTTGGTTGCCGCATTGCTCGTAATTTTCGGCCTGGGCTTTGCGATCCGCGATTCGGCCCGGCATCGCCAATCGACGGCCCCCGCTGCCGCGGCCGCCGATGTTCCCACCCGTGCGGATCCCGTCGCATCCGCGACGCCGCCCGCGACGGTCCCCGTGATCCTGCCCGAACGAATCACGATCATCGGTTCGGGCTGGAAGGCACCGCTGCCGCCGGCGTTTGCCGCGTTCCGGGCGTGGACGGCGCGTTATCTCGCCGCGGACCCGGCCGCACGATCGGCGCTGGTGGCCGAAGGCGCGACGCTCGCCCACGAACGCCGCGCGGAACTCGCCCGCTTGATCAAGGCCGATCCGGCCTCCGCCCTCGCCAAGGCCGTGCCCATGA
This sequence comes from Candidatus Didemnitutus sp., assembly GCA_036499305.1. GTDB lineage: Bacteria > Verrucomicrobiota > Verrucomicrobiia > Opitutales > Opitutaceae > Didemnitutus. The sequence goes on along the minus strand of DASYDZ010000090.1, from coordinate 8,655 downwards.
TCGTTCGCCAGCAGCTTCCGGCGGCGATTGGCGCGGAGTTGGAGACGCGCGTCTCGGGTCTTACGCAACTGTCACTCAACGGAATCACCGCCGCTCCGGGCGGCTCCGTCGCTGAATCCACCTTTCGCTCCGCCCTGGTCGACGGGGAGGAATATCGCGCCTATGTCTACGGCCGCCGCGCCGATCAGGCCACGGTTGACTCCACGTCGGTGGTCGGAATCGCCGTCGATCATGCCCTGGCGGTCAGCGAGTCGCCGTTACGCGCCCTCGAACCAGGCGAAATCGCGGGCGATCGGCCGCTTGAGGTCGTTTGCCCGGTGTCCGGTGCCGTCACGGCGACGAACCCCGGGGCGCCGCTCAACACCGGCAGCGTCACGGCAGTCGAATTCAACGGCAAGGTGACGGTCCTTTGCCACGAAGCCCACGTGTCAACCGTCGAGAAGGCGCTCGTGGCCGCCGAGCTGGATCATCTCCAGAATGCAGCGGACAGCCAGCCCGGCAGCAGCAGCGTGACCGGCCGGCCCACGTCCGCCTGGACACACGGGACCAAGAAATTGCTGATCATCCGGGTCGATTTCTCCGACCGCCCCGGCACGCCGGTGATCCCGTCCAATTCGACCGCGGTCTCCGATGACGTCGCGGTGAGCCTGATCACGGGCCCGAACGGGGTGGCCGACTTTTATACCCAATGCAGTTTCAACGCGTCCACGCTCCAGATCGCGGCCACCTCCGGCGGCGACTCCCCGGACGTGACCCCCGTCCTGCGCCTGCCCCACACGGCGGCCTACTACGCGGTCGGCGACGGCACCAACGCCTACAACGACACGCTGCATTCCGACGCCGAGACCGCGGCCACGGGCACCGGACTCGATCTCAACTCCTACGATCGAATCGGCGTCGTGTTCGCCGATCTGTCCGGCATCACGGGCTCGCAGATCACCTACGGCGGTCTCGGCCAGATCATAGGAAAAAACTTTTGGATCAACGGCTACTACGTCTTCAACATCGTCGCACACGAGATCGGACACAATTATGGCCTCAACCACGCCAATCTCTGGCAGGTGAACGATGGCAACCCCGTGTCCCCGGCGGGATCGTCGACGGAATATGGAGACGTGTTCGATGTCATGGGCGGGGGCACCGCCTTCGAGGATCAGTTCTCCCATTGGAACAAGAGCATCCTCCAGTGGATTCCCGACACGGCCGTGACTCTCGGGACCTCCGCGGGCACCTATCGCATCTACCGGTTCGACGACGTCGGCGCCAATCTCGCCAACCCGCGCGCGCTCAAGGTCGTGCGCGATGGCATCAACGACTATTGGATCGGCTATCGCCGTGCGACCACCAACGTCTCCCTGAACAATGGCGCCTACGTCATCTGGGGCTACAACGCGAACCGCCAGGGCAGCCTGCTCGACCTGACCACGCCGGGCGTCGCCACCACCCACGACGAGGCCCTCGCGATCGGGTCCACCTTCAACGACTCCGCGGCCGGCATTTCCCTGAAGCCCCTCGCGCAGGGCGGCTCCGGTTCCGAGGAGTACCTCGATGTCCAGGTGTCGTTCCAGCCGCGGATCCAATGGAGTCAGCCCGCGTTCGTCGTCGACGAGCAAAGTGGCACCGCGACCCTCACCCTCCAGCGCGGCCAAAACGGCACGGGCGCCGTCTCCGTTTCCTACACCACCTCCTACGGCACCGCCACAACGCCCGCCGACTTCACCGCGCAGACAGGCACCGTGAATTGGGCCGACGGAGACTCGGGCGACAAGACCATCACCATCCCGATCGTCGCCGGCGCCAGCTCAGGCGGCACGCGATACTTCTCGGTCACGCTTGGGACAGTCACTGGCGGCGTCGCGGTCGGCAGCCTTAGTGCGACCGTCACGATCGCCGACCCCGGCACCCGCGATCCGAACTACAATCCCGATTTCCTCAATAGTTCCGTCCAGAAGGTGCTTCTGCTTCCGGACGGCAGCTCCGTGGTCGGCGGATGGTTTTCGCTGATTCAGGACAGCGGATTCAATGTCTACGCCCGGAAAGGCATCACCCGCCTCTCCGCCACCGGCGCGATCGACCCGACCTTCGCCTCCGGCGGTGGCGTCGACACCACGCCGGTCTACGACCTCGCGCTCCAGCCGGACGGAAAGATCATCGCGGTGGGTGCATTCACGACCTACAATGGCACCGCGCGCAGTCGCCTTGCCCGGTTGAACAGCGACGGCTCGCTCGACCCGTCGTTCGACCCGGGCAGCGGCGCCGACGGCACCATCTACGCGGTCATGGTCCAGGCAGACGGACACATCATCGTCGGCGGATCGTTCACGCATTTCAACGGCACCGCCCGCGAATACGTCGCGCGCCTGAATTCCGATGGCTCGCTCGACAGCACTTTTGTCGGGCCGGATTTCGCGAGCACCAGCGGCTGGTGGGTCCAATGCCTGGCGGAGCAGCCCGACGGGAAAATCCTCGCGGGCGGCGAGTTCTATTTCACCGGCGGCGCCAATCTTCGCTCCGGCCTGTGCCGCCTTCAGGCCAACGGGTCGCTCGACGGCACCTTCACCGGGCTCGCCCAGGGGGCGCATGTTGCGGGTTCCACCTCCAGCCTGGAATCGGTGGAAAAAATCGCGATTCAACCCGATGGAATGATCCTGGTTGCCGGCAACTTCACCGGCTTCAACGGCACGACGCAGGGCCATCTGGCGCGGCTCACCTCGACGGGAGCCATCGACAGCGGATTCACCGCGCCATCCCTTGACGGCGATGTCAGCGCTTTGGTTGTCCTGCCCGACGGCAGCATCCTGGTGGGCGGCGCCTTCAGCAACAACGGCGCCAGCCCGGCGGCCCATCTCGCGCGGTTCTCGGGTTCCGGAGCCTTCAATTCCGGCTTTGCGACGTCCGGCGGTTACGGCGCCAGCGTCAGCGACCTCGAACTTGCCCCGAACGGCCGCGTCATGCTCGGCGGCGATTATGGCAGCTTCCAGGGAAGTGCAACCGCGCGACCGGTTTGGACCCTCATTCCCGGCATCACCGGAGGACCCGGCACCGTGCAGTTTGCCAGCGCGACCGCCTCCGGAGCCGAGGGCACGACCGTGACGCTTCAGGTCACCCGCGCCGGCGGATCCGCCGGCGCACTCAGTGTGGGCTATGCCACCGTCCCCGGCACCGCCACCACGGCGGACTATACGCCGGTTTCGGGTGGACTCTCGTGGGCCGACGGCGACACCACCGCAAAGATCATTTCGATTCCACTCACGACGGACGCCCTCTCCGAGCCCACCGAGACCTTCGCCGTTCAGCTCGGCCAGCCGGTCGCGGGCAACGTGAACTGGGGCGCGATCACCCAGGCCACGGTTTCCATTCTACCACCAGTCTCGACCGTCCGGGGCGATTTCAATGCCGATGGCCATGCCGACCTGCTCTGGACAAACACGGCCACGGGCGATCGCGCCGTCTGGTTCATGAACGGAGCCGCCATCTCCAGCTTCGGCTACCTGGCCGGCATCCCGACCGAGTGGCACATTGTCGGTGAAGCCGACTTCGATGCCGACGGCCACACCGATCTCGTCTGGGAAAATGTGAGCACCGGCGACCGCACGTTCTGGATGATGAACGGCCTGAACATCGCAAGCTTCGGATACCTCGCCTACGTCGACCCCGTCTGGCACATTTCGGCCATCGGCGACTTCGACGGCGATGCGAAACCGGACGTCATCTGGGAGAACACCACGACGGGCGATCGCGCGATATGGTTCCTCGATGGGCAGTCGATCGCGAGTTTCGGCTACATCGCCGGCATTCCCACCGACTGGCATATTGTCGGGGCGGCGGATTTTGACGGCGACGGGCACACCGACCTCGTGTGGGAAAACCTGGTCACCGGCGATCGCACCATCTGGTACATGAATGGCACGGCGATCGTGAGTTTCGGCTACATCGCCAATATTCCGGGCGCGTGGCACATCGCGCGCGTCGGCGACCTCGACGGCGACGGCTGGCCCGATCTCGCCTGGGAAAACACGACGACCGGTGATCGCGCGGTGTGGCTGATGAACAACGCCACGCAACTTTCGGCCCCCTATCTGGCGTTGGTCGACCCGGTGTGGTCCATCGCGCCCTGATTCGCGCCGAAGCGCGCCGCAACGACGGTTGACGCCCGGGCCGCGCCGGCAATGTTGGCTTCCAACGTTGTCATCCTCCGCCCTGCAATCCATGGCCATCTGGCCGCACGTCGCTCACCTGTTTGCCGGGGCCTTGACGTGCAATGCGATCCCGCATCTGGCCAATGGGCTTTCGGGCCGCCCCTTTCCCACGCCGTTCGCGCGCCCGCCAGGTGTCGGACTGTCGTCTTCCTCCGTGAATGTCCTCTGGGGTTCCGCCAATGCGCTGGTCGGCGCCGGACTGCTCCTGCGCTTTCCGATCGCGACTCCGCTTGAGGCCGGCGGTGCCCTGTTCGCGGCCGGATTTGTCCTGCTCGGCCTTTACCTGTCGCGGCGGTTTTCGGATCGAATTCCGAAATGACGAGCTCTCGTGATCCCGGCGTCGCCGTACCCGGCGGCGCCCGCATCCTGCGCGGCCAATGCCGGTGCGGCGCCATTCGGTACACGGTCGCCGACGAATTCCGCTACGCCCTCAACTGCCATTGTTCCGACTGCCGGCTGGCCACCGGGTCCGCCTTCAAGCCGTTTGCCGGCATCGCCCGCGGGAAAATGCTATTCGCCGCGCCACCGGACGGATTTCTCGTCGTCGGCCATCCGCCGGGAAATCACGATCTGCGGTGCCGCGCGTGCGGTTCGCTGCTGGCTTCGATCCTGCAGGACGAAACGATGGCGCATGTGACGCTCGGCACCCTGGTCGACGCGCCGACCATCCGGCCCACCGCGCATATTCTCGTCGCCGACAAGGCGCCGTGGTTCACGATCACCGATTCGCTGCCGCAACATCCGGGATTGCCCTGACTCGATCTCATGCGCTCGGAGTTTGAGAGCATGTTCAACCCGCATCGGCGAGCGGCGGGATTCGGAGATTCCGCCCTCCACCCGCCGGAAGGTTTTGTCCGCAAGCCCGCCCGCACCTCCCGCGGCGCAGTCCCTAATCCCGGATTCGGTCAGCGCACGCCGGCGGACTTGAGCGTGTCGTCGATGTAGGCGGTGAAGTCGGCCTTCAGCTTCTTCAGCGATTCGGAGTGAATGTACATCATGTGGCCGGCCTCGTAATAGGTCAGCTTCACGTTTCCGCGCACCGCGGGATCAAGGCCCATGTGCTGGACGGTGTACTCGGTCGCGAAAAACGGCGTCGCGAGATCGTAATAGCCGTTGGCGATCCAGACCTTCAGGTAGGTGTTCTTCGTCATCGCCTGTTTCAGGGTCTGGGCGACATTCAGGTATTCGTTCTCGACGTTGCGATAGCTCCACGGCTGGACGTTCCCCGTCAGCATCTCGTAGGAGAGATCGCTCTCGTACTTTAGGTCGTGGCGGACATAGGCGTTCAGCGCGTTGGTGTACCCGCCCATGATCGCCTCGATGCTGGGGTCGTAGAACCCGCCGTCGCGCGGGCCGGGGCCATCTCCGGGTGCGATCCCCACGATCCGGCTGTCGAGCCGGCCGATCACGCGGTTTTCGTCGCGTCGCAGTTCGCGGACAAACTGGAAGATGCTCACGCGCAGATTGGCCTTCGCGATGAACTCCTCCTTCAATCCGGTCAGCGTCGCCAGCTCCTTGGCAACGCGCTCGCGCTCCCTGGCCGGCAGCGCGTCTCCCTGCATGAGCGCCAGCGTGTAGTCGTGCGCCGCGAACTCCTTGGACCGCGCGAGCGCGCCCGCCAGGTCCTTCGCCCAGTCGCCCTTCAGTTTTCCATGGTACCAGGCGGCGGCCGTGTAGGTCGGGAGGAAAAGCTGGTACGGCAGGTCGTTGCCCGCCCCGAATTCCAGCGTCTCGAAATTCATCACCGACGAGATCAGGATGATGCCGTTCAGGTAGAGGTCGTATTGCTGCTGCAGGTAATCCGACAATCCCGCGGCGCGGGTCGTCCCGTAGCTCTCGCCGACGAGGAACTTCGGCGAGGCCCAGCGCTCGTAGCGGGTTGTGTACAGGTGGATGAAATTTGCCACCGACTCGATGTCGCCGTTGAAGCCGTGGAACTGCTTCGGATCGACGTCCTTCGCCGCCCGGCTGTAACCGGTGGATACGGGATCGATGAAGACGAGGTCGGTCTGGTCCAGCCAGGAATATTCGTTGTCCTGCCACTTGTACGGCGGCGGCAGCGAATCGCCCTTCTCGGTCATGAGGACGCGCTTCGGCCCCAGTGCGCCCATGTGCAGCCAGACCGAGGCCGACCCCGGACCACCGTTGAACGAGAACATCAGCGGCCGTTTCGCCGGATCGGCCTCGTCCATCTTGGTGTACGCGACAAAGAAGATGTTCGCCTGCGGCTTGTCCTTGTCGTCCTTCAACACGAGGTAGCCCGCGGTCGCCCGGTACTTGATCGTCTTGCCGCCGAGCGTGATCTCGTGCTCCGTCACGGACAACTTCGGTTCCTTCGCCTCCGGGACCGACTTCTCGTCGGCCTTCGGCGCCTCCTTCGGGGGATCGTCCGCGCGAAGGACGGACACCACCAGCGCTAGGAGGACACACCGGGCCAGCAGATGGAGTTTCATGGTGGGGGAATTGCGGCCAAGAAAACGCCCGCGTTCCGCTGACCGCAACGGGAAAGCGCCCGGACGCTGAAACTTTTGGCCCACCCGCGTCGTCTTCCGCTTCGCACCCACCCCGCCGAGCGCGAGCATTGCCTTCGCGCTCCGGTTCGGCCATCGATTCCCGCTCGTCCGAATGAAAACATTTCTGCTGGTCGTCATCGCCGTCGCCCTCGGTGGCGGCGGACTTTATTTCTACCGGTCCCGTGAGGCGCGCGCCGAGGCGGTGCCCGAGTATACGACCGCGGTCGTGGCCCGGGGCGAGGTCCAGCAGGTCGTCACCGCCACGGGGCAGATCGACGCCGTCCTGTCGGTGGATGTCGGCAGCCAGATTTCCGGGATGATCACAAAACTCTACGTGGATTATAACACGCCCGTGAAGGAGGGATCGAAACTGGCCGAGCTCGACCCGTCGACCTACCAGCAGGCGCTGCTCCAGGCGCAGGCCAATCTCGCCTCGGCCGAGGCCAGCGAGCAACTGTCGCAATTGAACGAAACGCGATCAAAGGAGCTCCTCGACAAGTCGCTCATCACCCAGCAGGACTTCGATTCCTCGAGCGCCCAGCTCAAGCAGGCCAACGCCCAGCTCCTCATCAACCAGGCGCAGGTCGAGAATGCCAGGGTCAACCTGTCGCGCTGCACCATCTATTCGCCGATCGAGGGCATCGTGATCGCCAAGCTCACCGAGGTGGGCAAGACGGTGGCCGCCAGCCTGAACGTCCCGACGCTGTTCACGATCGATAACGATCTCACGAACATGCAGATCACCGCCGCCGTCGCCGAGGCGGACGTCGGCCAGGTGCTCGAGGGGCAGAAGGCCACGTTCACGGTGGACGCCTTTCCCAACCGCAGCTTCAGCGGGACGATCACGCAGGTGCGCAACGCGCCGCAGAACACCAACAACGTCATCACGTACAACACGATCATCAGCGTCGAAAACAAGGACCTGAAGCTGCGCCCCGGCATGACCGCGAACGTGTCGATCATCGTGGCGGAAAAGGAAAAGACCCTGAAGGTCCCGAATGCCGCCCTCCGCGTCCGGATGCCCGAAGGCATTGCGGTGACCCAGAGTGCCAATGGCAAGGGCGAGGGAAAGACGACCACGACCACCGCCGCCGGAGGTCGCTCGCGCGGCGGAATGTTTGGCGCCAACGCCACGCCCGAGCAGCGCGAGAAGATGCGCGGGATCATGGCGGAAATTGGCTTTGTCCCCGGCTCGGGACCGCCGTCGCCCGAGCAGCGCGAGCAAATGCGGAAGCTCATGCTCGAGCGCGGACTGATCACACCGGAACAGGCGGAGGCGATGGCCAGTCGCGCCCATTCCAGCGAGGCCACCTATGTGAATCGCACGGTCTATCGTCTTCCGGGCGGGAGCAAGCTGGCCGTGCCCGAAGCCCTCACGGTCCGCGTTGGCATCACCGACGGCCTTTCCTCCGAGGTCGCATCGGGGCTCAAGGAGGGCGATGTCATCATCACCAGCGCCTTTCTTCCGAATGCCCGGCCCGCGGCTCCGACCGCCAATCCCTTCGGCGGACCACGCCGGTTTTAGGCGCGATGCCGGCCGTCATCCAGATCGAGGACGTCCACAAGACGTACAGCTCCGGCGAGGTGCCCGTCCTAGCCGTGCGCGGCGTGACCCTGAGCATCGAGCGCGGCGAGTTCGTCGCCGTGATGGGTGCGTCCGGCTCCGGAAAATCGACGCTCATGAACCTGCTCGGCTGCCTCGACCGACCGACCCAGGGGCGCTACCTGCTCGACGGCGTCGACGTTTCCCGGCTGGAACGCGATGAGCTCGCCGACATTCGGAATCAGAAACTCGGCTTCGTCTTCCAGGGATTCAATCTGCTCGCGCGCACGACCGCCCGCGAGAACGTCGAGCTGCCCATGCTCTACGGCAAGAGGAAGTTCTCCTCGAAGGAAATCCACGAGCGCGCCACGCGCTGTCTCGAGATGGTCAGCCTCGGCAA
>DASYDZ010000089.1:0-2766 GCA_036499305.1 Candidatus Didemnitutus sp. | reverse complement strand
GCCGCGACGCATGGCCTCGACGGCGACTTCGACGCTGGCCCAGGCGGTCATGACGACAACGGGCAGGGTGGGATCGGCCGTCTGCAGCTTGCCGAGCAGCTCGAGACCCTCCTGTCCGGACGTGGTGTCGCGCGCGTAATTGAGATCGATGATGGCGAGCGCATAGTCGCGCTGCTCGACCGCCTTCATCACGGAACCGGGGGACTTGGCGGTATCGATCAGGTAGCCCTCCGCCTTGAGAAGCAGGCGGAGTGCCTCGAGAACATCGGGCTGGTCATCCGCCACCAGGATGCGGTGGGTTGTCGGGTCGTTGGCGGCCATGGGAAAAGTGACTCGTGCGACGGGAGCCCTGTCAAGGTTGGCGCGGCGCCCAAAAAAATGCCCCCGTGCGACCGAACGCAGCGAGGGCACGGAGGAAACGATCAGGCGGCGCGGCGGCGGGTCTCCTGGGCGGGAGCCGGCGCGCTGGCGTGCCAGGCGGGAGTCAGGGCGTCGAGCGCGGGCCGGGCGATCCGGGACTGCGGGCGCAGCGGATCAATTTGCCGGCTGACGTCGGCCAGCGCGAGGAACGCGAGGCCGGCGGCCGCCGCAATGGCGAAGAGTTGCGTGCCGGGGACGTAGCCGAGAAGAGGGGAAAGTCCGATCTGGGCAAGAGCCGCACCGGCGAGGCCGGCGGCGAGGACAATGGAAATTAGCTTTGTGGTCTTCATGACTTGATTCGTGGGATACCACAGTATTTGCACCGCGCGTGCCAACCGGTGAAGCACTCGTGCAACCCATTGAACAACAAAATTTTGAGCTCCGTCTGCGTCAAATCCACCCAGGCGCTGCGGAGCCGGAATCGATCGCAGACGGGAGCCACGATTCCCGGATTCGGGAAAAAACCGTCGGAAATGGTCACGAGATCGTTCCGTTTCGACTCGATCGCATGTCCGGAGAATTTGGAGCCGCCAGCAGCCGTGAAATAGCGCCGACATGGAACGGGTTTCGGGGGAGATACCGGCTTTGACGACGGAAGTCGCCAATCTCGCGGATGGGCGCCGACGATCACATCGCGAGCGGCTGCTACTCGTAGCGGAGTGCCTCGATGGGGTCGAGCTGCGCGGCCTTGAAGGCGGGAAAAAAGCCGAAGGCGATGCCGATCAGGGCGCTGCCGCAAAAGGAGATCACGACCCACAGCGTCGGCACCAGGGTGGGCCAGTTGTTCAGATGCGAGAGGAAGCGCGAGGCTCCGATGCCAAGCAGGATTCCCGTGGTTCCGCCCATGAGGGACAGAATACTGGCTTCCGTCAGAAACTGGAGCAGCACGTCGCTCGCGTGCGCGCCGACGGCGAGGCGGATGCCGATCTCGCGCGTGCGCTCGGTCACCGAAACCAGCATGATGTTCATGATGCCGATGCCACCGACGATCAGCGACACGCTGGCGATCGCGAGCAGCAGCACGGTCATGGTCTTGGTGTTGGCCGTGGCGGCGTTGGCGAGATCCTCCTGGTTGCGCACCGTGAAATCCGGCTCCTTGCCGTTGCGCCGCTGCTGGAGGAGATCGATGATCTCCTGCTGCACGCGCGCCATCTGGCCGGCGCTCGCCGCCTGGATGGTGATCGAATTGAGGTACGGGCGGCGCGCGATGCGCTTGAGATGGCTGGTATACGGGATGATGACGACATCATCCTGGTCCTGCCCGAAATAATTGAATCCCTTGCTGCTGAGAATTCCGACGATCTTGAACGGCAGGTTGCGGATGCGCAGGGTCTGGCCCATGGGGTCGGCTCCCTGGAAGAGCTGCGCGACGATCGTCTGGCCGACGACGCACACCTTGGTGGCGCTGCGCACGTCGGCTTCGGAGAACATCGCGCCGGTCTCGATCGGCCAGATGCGGATGTCGGGGTAGTTGACGTCCTCGCCCTGGATCGTGGTGTTCCAGTTGAGGCCGTTGGCGAGGATCTGGGACCGGTCACGCATGTCCGGACTCACCTGCGCGGCGTCGGGAATCTGGGCCCGGATCGCGAGCGCGTCCCCCACCGTCAGTGTGCTGGCCGAGCCGAAGCCGCCGCGCACGCCGCCGGCGGTGAAATTGCCGGGGAAGACGGTGACGATGTTCTGCCCGAGGCTCGCGATGGACGCCTCGACCTGGGACCTGGCCCCGTTGCCGATGCTCACCATTGTGATGACGGCTCCGACCCCGATGATGATGCCGAGGGCGGTCAGGATCGACCGCATCGTGTTGCGGCGCAGAGCGCGCAGGGCCACCCGGATGGTGTTGAACAGGCGCATGGTCAGCCCGTGAGCTTCGCGGCGGCTTCGGCCTCGTGAATGCGCCGAAGCTCGTTGGTGGCGATCGAGCGATCCACGACGGCGGTGTCGCTGACGAGCAGGCCGTCGCGCATGACCAGGCTGCGCCGGCAGAATCGGGCGATGTCGAGCTCGTGGGTGACCATCACGATCGTGATGCCCTGTTCGTTGAGGCCCTGGAAGACACCCATCACCTCGACCGAGGTTTTTGAGTCGAGATTGCCGGTCGGCTCATCGGCGAGGATGACCTGCGGATCATTGACCAGGGCGCGCGCAATGGCGGCGCGCTGCTGCTGTCCGCCCGAGAGCTGGCTGGAAAAATGATCGGCGCGGTTGCCGAGGCTGACCATCTCGAGACAGCGCGTGGCGCGCTCGTGGATTTCCTTCGAGGAGAACTTCCTCTTGCCGTAGAGCATGGGCAGCTCGACGTTCTCGCGGGCGGTCGTGCGCGCGAGCAGATTGAATCCCTGGAAG
>DASYDZ010000088.1:0-32254 GCA_036499305.1 Candidatus Didemnitutus sp. | reverse complement strand
TCCGGCTTCATCCGGAAGGCCGAGCTCTTGTCGAGGACGAGGCAGCCGCGCTTCGCGGCCTCGGGCGCGAGGGAACGCGCGATCGGGCCGCCCGCGGCGAAAAATGCGATGTCCATGCCTTCCAGGGCCTCGGGCTTGGCTTCCTGCACGATAATCCGGCGGCCCAATGCCTCGACCACCTTTCCCGCCGACCGGGCTGAGGCCAGCAGGCGCAGCTCGCCCACGGGAAACTGGCGCGCGGCCAGGAGCAGGATCAGTTCTTGACCGACCGCTCCGGTGGCCCCGACGATGGCGACACGATATTCAGTTTTGCTCACGTGAAGGAATGTTATGAACACGCCAAGGAAAAGTGCATCGCGCTTGGACTCAAGCCGACATCACGTGTCATGGTGGTGTCGATCGGGCGCCAGTTGCTCGGCTTCTATGAAAACGATGCTCTTCTAAAGTCTTACGTCATATCGACTTCGAAGCTACCGCCTTCCAACATTCGCGACTCCCTCGGAACTCCGCGCGGGCTGCATGAAATAGGCGAAAAAATCGGTGCCGGCGCGCCTCCGGGGATTGTCTTCAAGGCGCGGGTGAGCACCGGGCGGCATTTTTCCGAGTTCGACGAGATCGAGCAGGCGAAAAACCTGATCACGACGCGGATTCTCTGGCTGCGCGGACTCGAACTTGGGGTCAACGCCGGCGGAAACGTGGACACCTACTCGCGCTACATTTATGTTCATGGCACGAACCACGAGGACCGCCTCGGCACGCCGGCCAGCAGCGGCTGCGTGCAGATGAACAATCTCGCCATCATCGAATTGTTCGAGACCGTGCGGGCCCGCGATCACGTCTGGATCGAGGATTAGGCCGGACCAGGGAGTTCAAAAGACGAGGAGGCGATGAGCCAGATCACCGGATTCCAAATTCCCTCCACTTCACCATGCCTCCAGCCTCGATCTTTGGAGCCTGTCACCTGGTTCCGACATTCTTCGACCCCACGAGTCTCCGCCATTTCGACTTCGCCTCGCCTTCTCGACTCTCCGGCTTCTGCCGCTCCGACCTTTTCGTTTGCGCCACGCGCATTAACCCGCCTCATTGCGCGCGATGATCGGGTTGAACGACGGCGGCGGAACGCCCGCGGACGCACCGCCCCCGCCCTCCCGGGTGCGTGAGCTCGCCGCGGCCATCTTTGCCGATGGCGGATTCCTGTGCTCCGCGCTGGACCTCGAGCACCGCCCGCAGCAGGAGGCGATGGCCCGCGCGGTGGCCGCCGCCATGCATGGCGACAAGGCCTTGCTGTGCGAGGCCGGTACGGGAGTCGGCAAGAGCCTCGCCTATCTCCTGCCCGGAATCGTGCTGGCCACGGATCATCAGCGGCAACTCGTCGTCTCCACGCACACCATCTCGCTGCAGGAGCAGGTCGAGTCCAAGGACCTCGCGCTCTGCCGGCGATTGTTCGCCACGGTGCCCGAACTCGGGCCCTACGCGCGCTTCAAGTCCACGCTGCTGGTCGGCAAGTCCAACTATCTCTGCACGACCCGGCTGGCCCTCGCGCTGCGCGGCCAGGAATCATTGTTTTCCAGCCCAGAGCAGACCGAGCTTGTGCGCCTCGCGGAATGGGCGCGAACCAGCCGCGACGGCCTCCGCCACGAACTGAGTCCACCGCCGGTCCCGGAAGTATGGGACCTGGTCAACGCCGATTCGGCCGCGTGCAGCCGCAAGCATTGCGACGGCACCTGTTTTTACCAGCGCGCCCGTTCACGGCTGCGGGACGCGCAGGTCATCATCGTCAACCACAGCCTGCTCTTCGCGCTGCTGGCGATCGGCGGCGCACCGACGGCGGACGGATCCAAGGGCATTCTTTTCCCGAACGATTTTGTCGTGCTCGACGAGGCGCACACCGTCGCCGAGGTCGCCACCGATCATTTCGGGCTCGGGGTCAGCTCCTTCGGATTCGAGCGGCTCCTGCGATCGCTCTTTCACCCGGACAAGAACCGCGGCCTGCTCGCCAAGCTGGGAAAGCCCGAGGAAAAACTGCTGGTGTCCGACGCACTCGAGGCGTCCGCGCAATTCTTCGGATTTCTCAACGATCAGGTCCTCGTGCAGCAACCCCGCATGCGCGTCCGCGCCGAGGGCATCTGCGAGCCGTGGCTCGAGAAACCGCTGACGCAACTGCTCGGCGGATTGGATCGCATCGCCACCCGCATGGAGGACGGTCCGGCACGCGACGAATTGGTCGACCACCATGGCCGGGTGAAGACGTACCAGTCGGGCATCCGGCAGTTTCTGAACCTGGCCAACGAGGACCATGTCTACTGGCTCGAGCGTTCCGGTCGGCGCGGCCAGATTGTGACGCTGCGCTCGGCCCCCCTGGACGTGGCGCCATACCTGCGGGAGCGACTGTTCCGCCGCGACACGGCCGTGGTCCTCACCAGCGCCACGCTCGCGATCGGCGGCTCGATGGAACCCTTCCAGCAGCGCACCGGTTCGGAGGAGGCCGTGACGTGCATCGAGGAATCACCGTTCGACTACGAGCGCCACATGCGCGTCTATGTCGCCACCGACGTGTCGCCTCCGAATGCGCAGGATGCGCGGCTCGATCTTCAGGGACTCGTCGATTACCTCGATTTCTGTCTTCGGCGGGTGCCCGGAGGCTCGCTGGTTCTCTTCACCAGTCATCGCGATCTTCGCGCGGCGGGCGAAGCTCTGCAGCCGGCTCTCGCGCGTGACAAACGGCCTTTGTTCCTGCAGGGGACGGACGGCTCGCGCTCCGAACTGGCGCAACGTCTGCGCGATGCGGGGAACGGGGTCCTGTTCGGCACCGACAGTTTTTGGACCGGAGTGGATATTCCCGGGCCCGCCCTGTCGCAGGTGATCATCACGCGCCTGCCATTCGAGATGCCGACCGAGCCCGTGGCGGAGGCGCGGTCGGACCGGGTGCGCAACCAAGGGGGGAACCCATTCAACGAGATCACCCTCCCGGATGCACTGGTAAAGTTCCGTCAGGGCGTCGGGCGCCTGATCCGCAGCAAGACGGATCGCGGCGTCGTGACGGTCCTCGATTCGAGGATAGTGGTGAAACCCTATGGGCGGGAATTCCTTGGAATTCTTCCCAACCGCGGGTTCCAGCGGTTGACAAGGGAAAACCGCGACGAGACGTTTCGGCCTTTCCCTTGAGTAAACAGCCGTTCAACGTCCTCCCTGTGAATTTGCGCTCCTCCGCCCTGACCGACATTGGCCGCGTCCGAACCGAAAACGAGGACAGCAACCTATGTGACGATCAGATCCGCCTTTACGCCGTGGCCGACGGCATCGGCGGGCTGCCCGCGGGTGCCGACGCAAGCCGCACGGCGATATCGTCGCTGATCGACTGGTTCGGCCGCCAGCGTGCCCCCGGCCCCTACGACTACACGGCCGGTCTCGCCGAGATCAACGAGAAGGTCTTTCTCCTCGGCCGCGTGCTGAGCCCGCGGCTCGGCATCGGAACCACCCTCACGATCGCCCATTTCGACACCGACCACATTGCCGTGGTTCACGTCGGCGACACCTCGATGTACCGTCTGCGCGACGGGCAGCTCGAGGCGCTGACGTCGGAACACAATGTCGAGAATGAGATGCGGCAGCGTGCGGCGCGGGGCGAGCCCGCCATGATGTTTACGGAAAACCGCCAGGCCCTGACGCGCTGTGTCGGCCAGCCGCCGCCACTGGTCGGCGACATCCATGCGCACACCCTGCATCGCGGGGACCGTTACCTGATTTGTTCCGACGGCGTCACCCGCTATGTGTCACCGAACGAGATCGAGCGGTTGCTCGAACAGGCGCCGGCTCCGGAAGACATCTGTCGGACACTGGTGGACCTTGCGAACGACCGCGGTGGCGTCGACAACTCGACCGCCGTCGCGGTGTTCGTGGAGTGAGCGGGCGTTTTCGCGCGCCGGCACCATGAGCGTCACCCGCTTCCGCCACCTCGTCGCCCAGCAGCCGGACAACGAGCTGTTTCATTTCAGCCTGGCGCAGATTCTCCTGCGCGAGAATGAAACCAACGAGGCCATGACCCACCTCCGATTCTGCGCGGAACGGAAAGCGGACTGGATGATGCCGCGCATCCTTCTCGGGAAAGCCTACCTCAGCCTGGGAAAGAAAAAGGAGGCGCGCCCATGGCTGGAATCAGCGCTCGCGCTCGCCGTCGGCCAGAGTCACGAGGACCCGGAGCTCGAGCTGCGACAGTTGTTGACGGAGTTGAAGACTTGAGTCGCTCGCCCGGAATCGCCGGACCGGGGTCCGAACATACCGGGCGCATCGATTCACGCTAAAGCGGTAGTTGGTTGAGATGGAGCGGAGCGACACCGTCCACCGGTTTACCGTTGTCCAGAGCCGGATTGTAGCGGAGCGCCCTTACGACTGCGATAACATAAGGATCATTGAGTGGCTGGGTGCATGATTCGTCGAGGAAGGCGTCACCGGCCATCCCCTCCTTGGTGACCCTGACAAAATAGGTCTGTTTGTACTGGCCGTTGGCCAACCGGACCGGGAGATCGGCTGGCAGATGGCCCATGGCCGGAGCCGCCGGCAGAGTGGCTCCCTTGTGGTCTCCGACATATTCCATGCGGAGATACTCGAAAGCCTCGTCGGCGGTCAGAAGCACGCGCTTATCGGCCACGTCGGTGGCAACCTCCACTCCGTTGTTGTACAGGTGCACCTGGAGGCCCTCCAGTGCGAAATCGGGTGGAAAGCCACCTTGGGAAACGTGCACTTTGCGTTTGGTGGGCGTTATCGGGGAGAGTGACGATGCGAAAATCCAGTTCTTCGCGGGGCTGGTCTGCGCTGCGCCGGTCCGATACCTGGCGACCAGGATAAGGTAGGGCTTGGCCAACGGGTGTTCCGCCGAGATTTCAAAGGTAACGTCCAAGGCGTCGAATCCCGTGCTGGCCAAATCGCCATTGGCTGAGCCGTTCAGACTGGAGCCGGGGCCAGCCAAGGCGGCGTTATTTGCATCGGTGGCACGTTGCACGGCCGCCTGATACTGCGCCATGAGCTGCGGGTCCGGGCCGCCGATCACCGGGTTGTTCAACTGAGCCAGATTCGAATACAGAAGGTCATCGCGCGCCTTCGCCATCTGACTGTTGGCCGCGGACCATCCGGCGAGCAGCACTTCGGAGTCGTTCAACGACTTGGTCAGGAGGTAGGACGGGTCATTGTGCAGAGTATAGGCGCGCTCGGCCTTGAGATTGGCGACCTTGGCGGACACCTCCGTCAGACGCAAACCGGGCGCAACCTGCAGGTTGATCGGTCCGTCGTGCATTGGGATCGTTTGCCGACGACCCCCGACGTCGACGATAAAGGAATCGTGGCCCACGTCCACCACCCGGCCGAGATCATGTCCCACCTGGACGGAAATATCGGCGCCCATGAACAGCGTATGGGTCTTTGGATCGCCTTTTGACTCGTCGTTCGAGGCTGCGGCAAGGCTTGCAGCCAGGGACAACGCCGAAAAAAGAAACCAACGCGGGATCGATTTCTTGCCATGCGGAATATGCGGATTTTTTTTCATGGGCACGGTCGGCCGTCAGTTGACGACCAGGGGTTTGACGCGGGCGAGGAGATCCTCGACCGCGTCGGTTTTCTCAATGCTCAAGGCCTTTTGGAGGTAGAGCACGCACTTGTCGAAGTGCCGGTTCTTGAGTTCGATATTGGCCAGCTCGAGGCTGGCCCGATAAGTGGAGTCGGAAACCTGGTAGGCCGACTCAAAGGCAAACGAAGCGTGGACCAGGTCACCCTCCGCAACGTAGGTGTGGCCGAGACTGAGCAACGCGTTCCCATTGAGCGGCTCCGTCTGCAGCAATTCCTCCAGCGGACGGCGCGCCTCCGGCCATTGTTGGCGGGCCGCGAAAAGATCGGACAAAGTCTGCAGATAGGCCAACCGGCCGGCCGAGGTCACGCGGGCCTTCAATCGGCCCAGCACGTCCTCGGCCTGAGCGACCCGGCCGCTCCGGATGAGCACCTGGGCGAAGTGGAGGAGCTTGTGCTCGCCCACGTCCGGCGTTGCGGCGAGAATCCGCTGATAGATTGCCGCCGCCTCGGAATTGAAGCCCAGTTCCGCGTAAAGATCGCCAAGGAGGTTCAGTTCGTTGGTCCCGGCCACTCCGGCGCCGACCGAGGCCTCCAGCATGACGACTGCCTCCAGTTTCCGATTCTGCGCCAGCAGGATCTCGGCCTGGGCGAGCCAGAACCGGGCCTCGGTGGGACGAAGTTTGGTGAGGATCCTCACCAATGACTCCGCCCTTCCATATTGCTTGCCCAGAATATAGACGCGCAACAGGCCCTCCAGCCAGTCGACGCTTTCGGGCTCGCCGGCGAGGGCCTGCATGTAGCTCATCTCCGCCGCGACCAGGTTGCCACCGCGCTCCAGGCAGTAGCCAAGCAGGCCGAACGTTGACGGATCGTGGTCCCCCAATGTCACCGCCTTGGAAAAACAAGGGACCGCGGCGGTGTATTTTTCCTCGGTATAGTAAAGCACCCCCAAATTGTTCCATGCGCGGATGAACGCAGGATATCGTGTCACCGCCTCGCGAAAATGTCTCTCCGCCTTGTCGTTCTGCTTGTCGGCGAGATAGGCAGTGCCCAGCATGAATTCGAACGCCGGGCTCGGCGGCTCCTTGTCGTTCATCATCGCCTCGAGCAGCTTGATCGCGAATTCGGGTTGGCTCGCGGTCATGAGCGCAATCCGCTCATAGAGCGCGTACTCCTCCGCGGTCATCTCGGGCTCGCGTTCCTTCAACAGGCTTTTGGAATCATTGATGATTCGTTTGGGATCGAGCTTCAGAGACGGCTCGGCAACCCGCTGGCGCAGTTGCTCCTGCTGCTGAAGGGATTCGAGCAACGCATCGTCGGGTCCGCCCGGTTCGGCGGCGGAAAGCGCGCCCAGCCGACCCAGGCAGAGAACGACGGACAGTGCCCGGAGGTTCATGGCCTTATTCATTGAAGCGCGAGCCGTCGGACCATCTGATGTCGATTCGCTGCTGTGTCATCATCCGGACTTTCCGGCCCCCCTTCATCGCGGGGGAAAAGACGGAGTTCCTGATCATGTCGAGCATCAGGGCGTCAAGCTGTTCATTGCCGGATGAACTCGCGACGCTCGCATTGCTGACCGTGCCGTCGATTTCGACGATCCAGAAAAAGGTGAGGTGGAGCGCGGAATTGCCGTCCATGATCCGCCTGGAAACCGTGGGAACCGTTCGCACCAGCAGGCTGGCCGGCATATCGACCTCCATCCGCTGAAAGACGTGTTGGGGGTCGCCCCGGGCAATGGCCTTCGGCCGGAAATCCGCCGGCAATCCCAGCGTGAAACTGGCCGCCGGCATTTTGGACAAATCCTCGGCCAAAACGGTTTCCAGCGGCGGCGGAACGACCGCCAGCTTTACCGGACTCTCGGACGGCGCCAACTCGAACCCGGGCCCGGTTGGCTCGACGGCCACGGCGGCAGACTCCATCGCCGGCACGGGCGGCGGCTCGAGCGGAAGCACTGCCACACCCAGGTCGCTGAATTCGACCGGTGGCGCCGCCGGCGCGGTCCTTTCAAAATACGCGATGCCCCCGAACAGGAGGACGGTGAAGGCCAACCCGAGCAGCAGGCTGAAAGCGCCCGACCGGACCCGGGCGGCCCGCCCGCCGGTTTCGGGAGCCATGAAGACTGCGCAGTTGATCCGGGTCGTCATCTCAGGGCCCGCCGGCACGGGAGGTCGCGAATTCGACGTGGTGGATGCCGGCACGCTTGGCCTCCGTATAAATTCCGGCGAAGGTCCCATGGCTGCTGGCTCGGTCCGCCCGGATGATCAGCGCGGGAGAGCGGCCGACGGCCGCCTGCCTGACCAGGCCCGCGACCTGATCGAGGCGAATCTGCTGGCCGTCGAAAAAGATCCGGTTGTCGGCCGAGATCGCGATCAGGAGGGAGTTTTGCTCGGTGGATTGGGTGCCCGCAACGTCGGGCTTCTGCACCTCGATGCCCGGATCATTCACGAACGCGCTGCTGATCATCAGGAAAATCAGCAGGACCATGACGCAATCCACCATAGGTACCATGTCGATATGGGTGACCTCAAAACGGTTCCGGCCGTGGTCGCGCCCGATCATGGCTGGCCGCCTCCCGGCAGGCTTGTTTCCATCTCGTTCAGTCGCTGCAACTGGCGCTGGACCGAGCGTTGGGCCAGATAGACAAGCAGCAGGGCCGGAATGGCCACGGCGAGACCCGACTCCGTCGCCACCAGAACTTCGGAAATGCCGCGGGCAAGTCCCTCCATCGATTTCTGGCCCCCGTGTTCCGCAAGGCTGTCGAAAGTCTTCGTCATCCCGTTTACCGTCCCCAGGAGGCCCAACAATGGCGCGGCGGCAATCATGGCCCCCAGCGCGGTGCGCTGCTGCTGGAATGCCTCCCGGACGGCCTGGCGCTGCCGTCGCAGGGCCGGTGCCGGCACCATTCGCGCCACCGGGTCGGAACGCAGGCGAATCCGCTCCCGGCGCAGCCTGAGCAAAAGCCGAAAGCAACCGGTGTAGAGGACCACCGAGAGGAGGGCGATCGCGATCATCACCGGGCCGCCGCGGGCAAATAGTTCGAGGAGGCCTCTCATGCAGGAATTGAATCGGGATGTTCCTCGCGCAGGCCGTCCCCCTGCGCAACGGTCACAAACTGGATCGCATACCGCTCCAACAGCGAAAGATTCTTATGAATGCGGTGGGATAGAAAACCGTGGGCCACCAGCGTCGGGATGGCGACAATCAGCCCGAGCTCGGTCGACACCAGCACCTCCGAAATCCCGCTGGCCAGTTTGCCCGCGTTGCCCGTCCCGAACACCGTGATCAGGGCAAATGTCCGCACCATCCCTGTCACCGTGCCCAGCAGTCCCATCAACGGCGCGGCCGTTGCAATCACGGCCAGCAATGAAAGCCAACGCTCGTAATGCAGCCGCTGGCGGAGGAGAACCGCATAAAGGAGTTCCTCGAGCTGGTCCTTGGATTGGCCGATCCGGCATAAACCGGCGCTGAACAATTCCCGGGTGGTCGACCGCATCGACCGGACCGCCTCCCCGGCTTCCTTCGGGGTGCCGTTGGCGACGGCGTCGAGGCAGCGTTCGACCGCCGCCGGCGAGTCCACCGCCATGCTGATCGCATCCCGGACCTTCTGGAGGATCATCAGGAGAGCCACCAAACCCACGCCGAGAATGGCCAGGGAAACAATCCCGCCTTTTCGGACATGCTGCCAAAGCGTGCCCTTCGCCTCCCGCAAACGCAGCGCCTTCCCGGATGAGGCGTCCGCAAAAAAAATCCCCATCCTCCCCTGAAAGAAATCCGCGGTCAACGCGGGTTTCCATTCAGGCAGCAGACATGCGACCGGCCGGTCGGTACCGGCGCGGATCCGCACGGGGCCCGCGGTCCCATCCCGGTTCACGCGGAAAAAAGCCTCGGGCCCCGCGAAAGCGAAGGTGCCGTCGACCATCTCGTTGTCCCCTTCGCGCAGCGACTTTCCGGGCCGCGTATAGCCGCCGAGATCCAGTTGCGTCTGGCCAAACAGAAAATCGGCCACCGCCAGCGCCCGTTGCCGGCCCGGCCGGATGGCCCCCTCGTTGAATTGCTCTTCAATCTTTTCAATTTGCGCCGGCAGAAGTTCCTTCTCGCCCGGCAGCAGCCCCTCCGAAAACGCGGTCAGGCTGTCGTGCGCGATCGTGGTCAGATAACTTTCATTCTTCCGCAGCGCATCGGAGTCCCGCGCGAGCTTGCGATGATTCTCGGCGGATTGCTCCTGGCCTGTTTCCAGCCGGGAAATCTCGGTTTCAGCCGCCAAGATTCGATCCTCGGCCGCGCGCATCGCCTGGAGCAAGGGCGCCTTCTCGCGGCCGGTCCGCTCCCGGACCTGCACCAGTTGCTCGGTCGCAATGCGCAGCCGTTCGGCATAGTCGAGCGACGCCCGTTTCATGGCGTCGTCGATCGAATCGGCCCTCCCCGAGGAAAGAGCCAGCAAAAACAGGACGGCCAGACCGAGATGGTTACCGGTTCGCATGGGCTCAGTTCCGGGGTGGCTCGGCCGCTTGGCTTCCCAAGCGGGCGGGAACCTCGACAAATTCGGGTTCAGTGTTGCCCTGATAGACGGCGATGAGCCGGGCCACCGCGCTGGAAGCCTGCGGCAAAGGCTCCCAGTGCCAGCCCTGCGGTCCCGGCGAGCCAAACCACGCCGCGCCCTTGGACTTGTCGAGGGCATAGGCGTGGCTCAGCCCCCAATAAATCACCTCGAGCATTCGCGGGGGCTGATCTGAATCCATCTGCACCAATTCCTCCTCGCACGTGATCGCCCGGTTGAATTGAGTGCAGCGATTGAGCACCGTCATGGTCAATTGCATCCGCTCGCCCAAGCCCAGTCCCGTCCCGGCCAGGCTCTGGTAGGAAAGCTCAAGCGCCGCCGAGAGACGCGGCGGCAGGGCGGGGCGCAATTGGGTCAACCGTGCCGTCAGCGTCCTGAGTCCCGCCTCGACGGCCGCCAGATCGTCCGCCGACGCCAGGTTGGCCGTGCGCAGATTCTCGAGCTCCTCGCGATCGCCGGCGGTCTTCGCCTTCAGATAGTCACGCTTCTCCTCCAATTGGGCCGCTCTCTCCCCAAGGCCGTTGACCATTGACTCCAGGAGTTGTCGCTGCGGGCTCCATTCGTTCTCGAGGCGCGTGGTCTCCGCCCGCACTTTCACCCAATCCGAAGCCGTCTTCTCCAGGGTGTCGATCGCGACGGGCGCGGCGGCCCGCAGCGAAACGGCAACCGCAAACGCCAACGGCCAGAGCGACCGGACCGAACCGGGCAATGAGACATTCATGGGGATGGAACCGAAATCCGGTGCCGCACCGAGGACATCAGCATCGAATCGCGCCGTGACACCGGCGGCTGGGGGAACGACCTCTGGACATTTGGTCGCGGAGAAACTCCGGCAGCAAGTTGAAAATCCAAAGAGCTCAGGTCAGAGGAGACCGCCGCGCAGGAGGCGCGGGAGAATTTTTTCCGACCGGTCGCGAGGCGAGGTGGTTTCGCGCCCGCTTGCAGGCGGCGAGGCGCGATGGCGCGGAAAAAAATCGGAGCGGACGGACAGGCCACCCGCCAATCACTGCACGCGTCGTGCCACGGGCTTTGCGGCATCGCAACTCACTTCCCCAAATAGACTAGCAAAAATCGTCGCCCCTCCCCGCCGGCCGAGGCGATCGGAAATTGGTGGTGGGCAACCGTTCTGAGTCCGGATTCGGCGCGTCGGCTGGCTGCAGGCAACCACCACACCGTCAGCTCCGCGGAAAATCCCGCCGGGAATTGTGTTGATGCCGACGGGAGCAATGATCGCATCGGTCACCATGGCCGTTGAGACCGAGCTCGCTCCCGGGATTGACCTGCTCCTGCTCGAAGACGACGCGGTGCTCCGGCGCCGCCTGGCGGCCCATCTGCGGGGCCTTGGCGCCATGGTGACCGAGGTTTCCACCGTCGAAGAGGCGCGGCGGGTGCTGCCGGAATTGCGGTTCGATTATGCCCTGGTCGACCTGCACCTCCCCGACGGCGAGGCGCTGGATCTGCTCCGGACCGGAGTGTTCTCGGAAAATACCGGTGTGGTGGTCATGACCGCTTTTGGTGGCACGAAGGAGGCCGTGGAAGCAATGCGCCTCGGTGCTGGCGACTACCTCACCAAACCGTTCGAGCCCGACGAGCTTCCCCTCGCATTTCTCCGTTGCCGGGAGAAACGCAGCGTTGCCCGGAGGGACGAGTATCCGGCGAGTGAGATGGCCGCAGGGATGGGGGACGAGATTTTTTTCGGCGAAAGCCTCGCGGCAGTCCGCGCCCTGCTCGACCGGATTCTCGCCACCGACCGTCGCCTCGGGCGGAGCCTGCCGCCGGTCTTGATCGAAGGAGAGACCGGCACCGGGAAAAGCCTGTTGGCCCGTTGGCTCCACCGGCAGGGTCCCCGGAACGGGAGCCCGTTTATCACCGTGAATTGCGCGGCGCTGCCGGAAACGCTGGCCGACTCAGAGCTTTTTGGTCACGAGCGCGGGGCATTTACCGACGCGAAGAGCGCGCGGATCGGGTTGTTTGAGGCCGCGGGCAGCGGCACCTTGTTCCTGGATGAAATCAGTGCTCTGGCACCATCAACCCAGGCCAAGGTGCTGCTGGCCGTCGAAGATCGGGTGGTTCGCCGCCTCGGCGCCTCCAAGGAGATCCGGGTCGACGTCCGCCTCATCGCCGCCACCAACCGTCCCTTGCTGGATCTGGTCGAGGACGGAGGATTTCGGGAGGATCTGTACCACCGACTCCGTTTGCTCCACCTGGTGCTTCCACCCCTGCGTGAAAGGACCCGGGATCTGCCCCAGCTTGCACGCCACCTGTTGGAGCGGATCGCCCGAAGGCATCGCCTGAAGGGCGTTTCAATCTCATCGGCCGGAGAGGCACGGCTTTTGGGCCAGCCTTGGCGGGGCAACGCGCGGGAACTGGCCCACGAGATCGAACGGGAAGTGATCTTCGGCCGGGCATCGCAGCTGGACTTTGCCCATCTCGGTGACATCAACACCGCCCCGCCCGCCGGCTGGCGCAACCCGCAGTGGCGTCTGCCGAGCGAGGGGTTCTCCATCGACGGAGTCATCACCGATTTGGTTGAGGAGGCGCTCCGCGAGACAAATCACAACACTTCAGCGGCCGCCCGCCGGCTCGGCGTCACCCGCGAGTTCCTCCGCTATCGTCTCAAAAGTGGCAATGGCCGCCGATCATAGACTCTCGTCCCCGGCCGCCGGTCGCGCCGTCGGGCAGTGGCGCCCGGCTGGAAGGCGATGGGGTTGCGTTCAACCCCTCCAGGTCATCTCGGCGGCGGACGGTTGGGCGCGCGTTCCGGCAAGCGCCTTGGATCGAAGGCGGATGCAGTGGCCGCAGGCGATTTGGCACTCGGGACGCTGGGCGCGCGGCGCGACGGCAGGAACCGGCCGATGAAACGAATGCCCACAGCAGCATCGGTAACTGATCGGCCGGTGCCGACGGGCCGGCGGCTGTGTTTGATCTTGGTGGCAGCGTTTTCCTCCGCGACGGCAGCCCAACCCACCGGGGTCCCTTCCGGCGCCGCGGACCCAACCCGGCCGAACAGTGAGGCCCAGACACCTTCGGAAGACTTCGACCGCGTACGTTTCACCAATCAATCCGCGTCGCATTACTACAACAACAATCCCACGCCGGCGCAATCCGAGCCGGCTTACGTTTTCTTTCCGCCGGTGACGCCTCCGCTCGACGCGGAGATCCAACTGCTGCCCGCACCCCCCGCGGAAAAGTCGGCGCCACCGGAGCTCGCCGCCTACGTAGGCGAGTTATTTTATCCATTGTTGGCGGAGCGACTGGCGGCAAACGACCTACCCAAGAGCCTTCACGGCCGTCTGCAAGCTTACCGCGACGCCAAACTCGCGCTGCAGGGCGAACTGCAGACGAAGATCTCGGAATTGTCGGGCGTTGATCAAGCCGACCGCCAGCGGCAACTTGCCGCCTTTGCCGCCGTGCAAACGCCGCGAATCATCGAACTCGAGGCGACGGCCGAAGTCCTTCGCGCTGACTTGCGGCGCTCCAGCGAGAACGGGTTGCCGGCCGACGCGGCGGGACTGGGGAACCTCGCCGCGGCCACCCGGCCGCCCGCACCGGCGGGACCCACCTCCCCTCCGGCCCTGCCGCGACGGGCGCAGGCCGCGCAGGAAGCGGCTTTTTTCCAGGAAGGCCTGTCGCCGGCACAGCGGCGACTCCTGCGGGAAGCAGCTCTCGATCCTGATCCGCCGGCGACTGAAGGGAATTCGACGTCCGCGTCCGCCGCCGAGGGCTGGACGCTCAGTTTTTCCCCCGAGCCGGCCCGGATCCGACTAATGACCAATTTGCCGGCGCAGCTCGCGGAAAAGATCAGCGAGTATGTTTCCCAAAAATCCGGTCTGAAGGCGGAGCTCCGCGAGGCCATTGCCCGAAGCGCAACCACCGGGAGTCATGACCGCATCGAGGCGATGAGGCGGCTGGCCGCCGCCCAGGCACCCCGTTTGGCAAGCCTTGAGGCGGCCGCGGAAGAAATACGCATCGAATTCGCCGCGCTGCCCGAGCCCCCGGGTCCCCCTTCGGCCCCGGCGCTGCCGCCGGGGTTGACGACCCGCATCTCGGCCTACCGTGCCCATAAGGTTGAAGTCCTCAAAACCCTTTTTGCGCTCCTGGCCGTTTCACCCCGATCCGACGGCCCCGACCGAATGCCCGAAGGCCCGTCCGGCGACGACGGGGGATCCGGGATGTCCGGGCGCCCCCACGAATCCGCGGTGACCACGAAGCTCTCCCCGGCCAACCTGAGCGTCTCGGTGGAGGAATTCAACCGCCGCCAAAGCGCCCTGGTGGCGGACCTGAATCGTGAGCTTGCGGGTATCCGGGAGGCTTTGTCCGAGTTTGTCCGCTCGACGAATCCGCGCGCCGACCGGAAATCAATCGCCGATCTGCTCAGCGAATTCGAGAGTGCGCGGCAGAAGCAGGAGACTTGGGCCCGGTACCGCGAATACCAGGAGGCGGTTTTGCTGCCGGGCCTTTCGCCCCAACAACGCCGGCTGCTTTTTGATGCCGCCGTGGAAGTACTGTCCCTGCCCCTCCCGGCAGCGGAGAAGACGAACTGAGCTGGCAAGGTCTGGAACCGTTCTGAATGCCCCGAGCCGGCCCACACAATCTCACCGCCGCCCTGGCCACGGGCGGGGTGCTCGTCGCGATCTTTTCCATCCTGGTCATCTGGCTCCGGACGGATATGCGCGATGAAATCCATCTCAAGATCGTCGAACGAGACGCTGCCGTGCTCTATCCGATGGCGCTGCAGCAATTGGCCGACAGCGATTCCGCGAGCCCCGGCGGCAGGCAGGCCACCGTCAGTGTCCTCCTCAAGGCCGCAAGGCAGGTGGGCATGCTGGCGGTCGCCGTCTTCGATTCCGAGGGCAACACGGTGGATGCCGTCCCAGCCACGCAGCTTTTTGTCGAACTGCCGGCGGAGGACTACCTTCGCCTGCAGACAACCGGCTCGATCACCCGTTTTCGTCCCGCGTTTCCCCTCGATCAGTATTTCGCCGGCATATCGCAGGACCAGCGCCAGGCCCCGGTCCTTGAAGTGTTGCTCGCCCTGCCCGGGCCACGAAAGTCGACGTTGCGCGGCTTCGTCCGCTACTACATCGATGCCCGGCCGCTGGCGAGCGAACTGGCCCTCATTGACCGCCGGATCGACCGCCAGACGGGCCTGATCCTCGCCGTGGGCGCGCTGCTGATCGTCCTCGTCATGGCGGGCGCCATGTTGAACGTCCAGCGGGCGCAACGGATTGTTGCCGAGCGCAACGAGCGCCTGACCCGTGCCAATTTCGAACTCACGCTGGCCGCCAAGGCCTCGGCCATCGGACAGATTGCCTCGCATCTCATTCACGGAATGCAGGGATCGGTCGAGGGACTGCGCTCGTTCGTGGCCGCGCGCGACGTCGGCCAGGGCAGTCCCCACTGGCACGCTGCCAGCGATTACGCTGAGCGCCTGCAGCGGATGATTCGCGACACCGTGGCGTTGCTGTCCGACACCACCGCCAACGCGAGCTACGAATATTCGGGCGACGAGATCGCGGAACTTGTTCGCACGCGGCACGCCGCCGCGGCGGCGGCCGCCGGAATCGTCTTCACGGTGGAAAACACGCTCGAGGGAATCGTCGACAGCCATCGCGGCAGCCTGTTGTGCCTGATCGCGCACAACCTCGTGCAGAACGCGATCACCGCCACGCCGGCGGGCGCGCGGGTAAGCGTCCGGCTGGAGGCGCCGGGCGTCCGGATTCGCCTCACCGTGCGCGACGAAGGCATCGGGATTCCGGACGATCTCCGTGACCAGCTTTTTCAACCGGGCCGCAGCGGACGGCCGGGGGGATCGGGGCTCGGCCTCGCTCTCAGCCGGCTGCTCGCCCGTCAGATCGGCGCGGAGCTGACGCTCGAGCGGACCGGGCCGGACGGGACCCTCTTCGCGGTCGAGCTTCCGCGTCAGCCCCAAAGTGCCGCCGGATAAACGCCCGCCGCGATCCGCTGCGCCATCTCACGCTGGGCGGACGCGAGATCGTCCCGATACGTCACGCCGAACCACCGGTCGGAGCTGCGCAGAAGCGTCACGCGAGCCGAGCCGTCCGCATTGAGCAGGTCGACCGCGGTGGGCAGATAGAATTCGGATTTCGGATCCGCGCCCCGTTCGCGGACGAACGCGGAAAACAGGCGGTCGAGCTGCGGAAAAATCTCCGCCGTGAAGCCCCAGAAGTTCATGGAGACAATCTCGTCGCCGGTGAGCGGCTGGTCGCCGGCGCGTATGCCGCCCGCTCCGTGCTCGATCCGCGTCATCTCCGTGATCGAGTGCAGCCGGCCCGCGGCATCGGTGGCACACACCCCGCGGCTCACCGCACCGTGTTCCGACAGCGTCTCGGCGAGACGGTATCCGACCAGCGCGTACTCCGGAATTCCGCCCGGCGATCCCCGGCCCCACCACGAGGCGAGCGTCGCAAAGGCCGAAGGTCCGTAGTAATCGTCGGCATTGATCGCGGCAAAATTGCCGCGCACGGACGGCTGTGCCGTCAGCACCGCATGGCCGGTGCCCCAGGGCTTGGCCCGGTCGGGGCCAGGCTCCTGAAAAACGTAGTGCACGTCGATCTTCGATTCCAGCCGGCGCCCGATCGCCGCGCGAAAATCGGCCTCGATCTCCCGCCGGATCACGAGCACCGCCCGGTCGAATCCGGCACGCCGCGCGTCGAACACCGAATACTCGACGATCAACTCGCCTGCCGGTCCGACCGGTTGCACCTGCTTGACGCCGCCGAACCGGCTGCCCATGCCGGCGGCGAGAATGACGAGATCCTGCGTGAGGTGCGGCACCAGAGCAGATTGGCCGAATCTGGGGCGGCGGCGCAAAGAAAAAGGCGCGACGGGATCGCGCCGCACCCGATGGAGTCCGGCGCTGCGCCAGCGCAGCCCCTACATCAGTCCCCGAACGGTCCTGCCGGACCTTGTTTGATCCCGCAGGGCCTTCGCTGGCGAAGGCCGCGACTCACCTCGGTCGCCCGGCCGCCCGCTGCGTTCTTGCACAGGGCGGAAGGCGCGCCCGATAGTCCGCCCTCCAACGTCAGTGCAGATCGAGGACCCATCCCGACGGCAGCACTTCCGCGGCCAGTTGCTCGCCGTCGAGCGTGATGCTGAGTGACGCATCCGCCGTCCCATCCACGAACGCCGGCAGATGCACCGCCCGTCCGGGACGTCCGCGGACCTGGCCGTTGGATGCGAGCACCAGCTTCCCGTCCTGCAGTTCGGCCGTGCCCTTGAACTCGCGGTTCAGGCCACTCGTCTCCAGTGACTCGAGCAAGGCTTCCACAATGCCGCTGCGCTGGTCGACCATGGTGAAACGGATGCGGATTCGCTCCGCATCATCGCTTCCCTCGGCATGGGCCCGTCCGGTGAAGGACGCCCCGCTTTTCACCAACGCAAAGATTTGCTTCCGCACCGCCGCCAGGTCGGAGTCCTGCTTCGCCACGGTTTCGCCCGCCACCGGGCCGAGGTCCCAGTTGAAATCGCGGCTCGCACCGACAAGTCTGCCGTCCACGAGCTTCAGGTTGACTTCGAACGCCTCGTGGGCCGAGAGGATCGGATGGCCCGAAGCCGCCTTGACGTAGTCCCGTGTCGCCGTCTCCAGATGAATCGGCCAGCCGTCGTCGCGAAACGTGTTGCCGATGATTCCGCCGCGAAAATTCCGCTGCCAGGACGGATGCGACGGGCTGGTCAGGATGAGGCCGACCACGGCCCCGTCGTTCTCAAGGCGGGTGAAGCGCATTTCGATCTCGAGCCCGTCGCCCCCGGCCTTGGGTTTCGCGGAGCCGCGGAAAACCTTTCCGATCCCGATTGCCGTCCGGATGGCATCCGCCTCGGAATCGAGCTCCGCCTTCGCGTTCGTGATGTCGGCGGCCGACAGGCGCGTGAACTGGTAGTCCCATTCGCCGGAATGACCGGTGAGTTTGCCGCCGCTGAATGAAAACACGACTTGCCAGCTCTCCGCGCGATCCAGAAACGGGCCGCCTTTTTTCACGGCCTGGTTGCGCTGGGTCACGAGCGTGACGGTGAGCGTGCCGTCCTCGGGGTTGGCGGCGTAGGTTCCGTGAAACGGACGCTTGTCCATCCATCCGCCCGAGTTCCGGAGCTCGGCGGAAATCCGTTTGTCGTCGGCCTGGACGTCGGTGACCTCCAGCCAAAGACGCTCGCTGGCGCCCGATCCGGTGGCCGTGCCCCCGAACAGCGTGCCGGGCGAGAGCTCCGCGGCCAGTCCGGCCACGGTTTTTTCCATGCCCGCACGGCGCTCCTCGACCAAGGCCAGGCGGCCCTGCTCGACCTTCGCGGGCACATCGGCCTGGGCCTTTGCCAGCTCGCGCAGCCGCCCCATTTCCGCGGCCTCCCCGGCGATTGCCGTGCGGCCATGAAACTGCGCGCGCGCCTGACCGGCCGGCATCGCGATGGTGGGGGCCGGACCCGACGACACGAGGTGCCAGTCTCCGTCGGTTTTGGTCGCCTTGAGGTGACCGGAGAAAGTCACTTTGGCCCCGCGAGCGGTGACCTCCTTGAGATAAACCGTGGTCAGCAGCGAGTCGTCCACGCCCTTCAGTCCCGCCAGTTCAAGGATGTGCGGGCCATCGGCTCCGCTGATGCTCGCCCGGGCCTTGTCCCATGCTTCGGGGTCGAGATTGAACTCGTTCTTCAGCACGGTCGCCGTGTCGGTTTGTTCGTAAAGCGGCTCCCGCAGCTCGGCCGTGGCCCGATAGTCAATTTCCTCCTGGCCCGATTCCCGGGCGGTGACCGTCGGCACCACGTCGCCGACGACGAGCGCCGGATTGGCGACGACCTTCTGCACGGCGGCCTGCACCTGCTGCGCCGACGGCGGAATGTTGCGGTGTCGCCAAAAATAGTACCCGCCCGCCGCGAGACCGACAAAAAGGAGAGCGACCACCACGCCGACGACCGCGAGTGAGCCGGAGGACTTCGTCGGAGCCGGCGCGATGTCGGTTCCCGGAGTCGTTCCAACCACGACCTTCGGCGCGGGAAACGAAGGGGCCGGCGGCGGGGCTTTCAGCTTCGGTGCCAGGCGCGGTATCGGCCGGGGCAAATCGCCCGCGGCCAGCGCCGGAGCCTTGGACACCGGCATCGGTGGCACGGTGGCGTCGGAGAAGTCATCCGCGGAAGGCGGAATGACGGGATCAGCCGGCGGCGGCGGGACAGGCCGGGGCGACGGCGGCGCGACCGGTGGCGCCGCCACGGCCGGTGCCGGCGGGGGCCGCGGAGCGACGGGAATCTGCGCATCGGACGGCGGCGGCGCGGGGGGCGTCGAAGCGACCGCCGGTGGCGGCGGGGGAAGCGGCGGTTGCGACGCGCCCGGCGGCGGTGGTGGCGGAACGGGTGGACGCGTGGCCGGAGGCGGCGGGGGCGGCACCGGCACGGAGCTGCCTCCCGGCGGCGGAGGCGGCGGGACAGGTGACGACGTGCCGCCTGACGGCGGCGGGGGTGGCGGTGGCTGGAACGACATCGCGGGCGACCGGTGATGAAGCGCGTTTTTTCGCAGGGCGCAATGCCCGCGATTGCGCGTCGCTCAGGATTTCCTCAAGGCGTCGAGCTTGCCCGGGACCGACAACTGCGCGCGCATCAGGTCGATGATCAGATAGGA
Source organism: Candidatus Didemnitutus sp. (assembly GCA_036499305.1). Lineage (GTDB taxonomy): Bacteria > Verrucomicrobiota > Verrucomicrobiia > Opitutales > Opitutaceae > Didemnitutus. The sequence continues at coordinate 12,515 of DASYDZ010000088.1, read as the reverse complement.
TAGCAGGAAGCAGAGGTAATATAGGACCGGGAACAGGCAGCCGAGCAGCACGACCGCCGTGCCCACCGAGGTTCCGACCTGGGCGAGCGGCCCGACGGGAAGCATGAGCGCCTGCATCATTTCCTCCGCCATCATGCGACCGCGGTCCGAGAACGAGAAGATGATGCCGATGACTCCGAGCGTCGTGAGGACAAAAAAGACGATCGGAACCAGGCGCAGCCACGCCTTGCTGAAAAACGAAAAGATCGCGATCGCCTCCTCGCCCGCGGATGCGCCGGATTCGAGTGTCACATTCGCTTCGCCGGGTCGCAGGGCGATGAGCGCAAGGAACGTGAGAAAGACCGCGACCACAAAGCCCGGAATGATGGGGTAGATCGTATCCGCGCGGATCGAGACGTAGATGCAGCCGACCAGCGACGCGAGCGCGCCGAGCGCGGAGAACAGGGCAACGCAGTCCAGAAACGCCTTCGACGCGAGCCGTGTGGGCGAGGCCGCGATCAGCACGTCCCCTGCCGTCAGAAAGCGCTGGGCCGAATACTGCGCCACCGCCACGGCGATCACGAAAACGATGCCGCCAATGGCAAAGGACGAGAAGGTGTGATCCTGGATCGAGGCCACGAGCGCCGCCACCAGCCCGAGCACCGCGCCTGTCAGGACGGCGAAGTGTCCGAAGCGCAGGCAGAACGCGAGGGTGGACTTCAGCAGGGCCGGAGTCAGCCAGCGGGTCAGCAGTCCGAGGACACCGGCGACCGTGTCGCCCATGATGGTGGCAATCTTGAACGGATCGACCGGCTTTTTCGGTGCTGGCGGCGGGGCGGGCACCGCCCCCGGTTTCACTGCGCCGTAGGTCGTCCAGATTTGCGCGCCCTCGGGAATGACCGAAGTCGCGTCCGTGATCTTTCCTTCGGCCGCCAACGCCTGCAACTGCTCGATCTCGCAGGGCCCGACCGGTTGATTGTTCGTATCCGTGTAGTAATAACGCATGAGTGGATGGGGGGGGTTAAAACGGGCGGATGGGCAACCGTCGGGCCTCAACAGCGCAATGGAGAGCGCGGGATTCGATCGAGCCGGAGCATGGACGGATTGCTTTCCCTCGCACGGCCGCAGCCGGCTAGGGCCAAAAAGACAAGGGTGCCATTCACCCTCGTCATGCCAAGCCTAATCAGGGCGCACGCCGGGTTCCATCCGACATGCGCCCCGTTCCTTTCGCGCCCGCTTCCGGTTTTGGCGCGATTTGGGGTCATTTTGCGACTATCCCTTTTCGGAAAACCCGGTAGTTTTCCGCCATGAACGCGACCGCACTCCTGATCCTCGCCGCCGCTGTCGTCACGCCGAAACCCGTTGTCACCGACTGGGCCAACCCGCCTTTTGACATCGTCGCCGGCAACGTCGACCTGACGGTCGGTCAGGACATGTCGCTCGTGTCCGCGCGGTATATCTTCAAGTACGTCGAAGCCGAGGATGCGGACCACGCCGCGCGGGTGTTCATTCACTATCCGTTTTACGCCCCCGCCGACAGCGCCGACTGGCAGGATGCGGCGAACACGGCCGACCTGAAGCTCGAGGTGAAAGGTCAGACGTTGAGGCCGATCGCCGGCAGTCGCATCGACTATTCCTCCCTTACCGAGTTTCCCATCGTCGACAACGCCCAGGTTTTCGTCGCGACCTTTGAGGTTCCCCGCAGCATGGCCCGGGTCCGGTTCGAAGGGACCATCTCCCACGTGCAGTCCAATTTCCATTATCGCGGCGACACGGTGTCGCTTTTCACGCCCTGGTTGCCGCGGGTCGAAAAAAAGCCGCACCTGTTCCATGACGGCGATCGCGACTTCACCGTGACGGTCCACGCGATGTCGGGACTGGCCTGCCGCCTTATCAGCCCCAATGCCAAGGTCATCGAAAACTCCCCGGCTGAAATCGTCGTCGTGTCGGAGCATCGGCAGAGCGTCGCGGTCGCGGTGCAACCCGCGCCGGCCGCGCCAAAGGCGCCTTGAACGTCTCCGTGGGTCGCGGCGTCTCGTCTGTTTCAGGGCGGCATCGCCCCGCCCTTCCCCTTCCTTGCGCGCCGAAGAACGACGCGTCCGTTCCGGCAGGCAGGGCCTTCGCTCGCGAAGGCCGATTTTCACCCACCCGGCCGCGGGTGGAAAACAGTGAACATCCCTGCGCGGGCCGTGGTCACGTGTTAGTGGCCGGGCGGCATCGCCCAGCCTTCTCTCCACTCCGAGCAACGACGCGTCCGTTCCGGCAGGTAGGGCCTTCGCTCGCGAAGGCCGATTTGCGGCCGCGGCAGGCAGCGGTCCTGCTTTCGCAATGATTTCGCGACCGTTCGTGTCGTTTTGCGGGCATTCCCTTGGCGGGATCGGCAGGCCCGCCCTCCATTTCCCGGACGCAGCGATTCACTTGTCCTCGGCGGACAAACGGTAGAGTATCCACTGTCTGAAGATGAGCATGCCATCGCGGTGGTGCGGCGCGGGATGGATATTTGCCGTGAGCTCGGCCCTCGGTTGGGCGGCCGAGACCCCCCGTCATGTCGTCCTGCAGCTTCCTTTCACCCATCATTTCCAGTTCGCCGGCTATTATGCGGCCAGCTTCAAGGGCTTTTATGCCGCCGAGGGACTCGAGGTCGAACTGCGGCAGAATCTGAAGGATGGTCCCAGCCTGCCGGAGGTGGTGGAGGGCCGGGCGGAATACGGCGTTTACCAGGGCCCCGGCCTGGTCGCCCGCTGGATGCAGGCGCGCGATGTCCAGGTGCTCGCCGCCGTGATGCAACACTCGCCGTTCGCCATCGCCGTCCTCGCGGATTCCGACCTGCACGGTCCGCGCGACCTGCTGAACGCCCGCCTCGCCATCGACTCCACGCGCCTCGCCGCCGAGGTGAAGATGATGCTGGAGCGCGAGGGCCTCGATTTCAACCACCTCCATCTCGTGCCCAACCGGTGGGGCGTCGACGAACTCGGCGAGGGGACCGCCGATGCGATGGACATGTTCATCATGAACCGTCCGGACAATCTCCGCTACAACCGGGGCGAAAAATGGCGGTTCATCCTGCCGCGCGACTACGGCGTCGATTTTTACGGCGACTGCCTGTACGGCCGGCGCTCCTATATCGAATCCCATCGGGCCGAGGCCGCCGCCATGAAACGGGCCTCGATGCGCGGCTGGGAATACGCTCTTGCCCACCCGGTCGAGGTTCGCGACTGGATTCTCCACTCCCTGCCCGATCGGCCGAAGAATCTCACCCCGGAAATGCTCGACTACGGTGCCGACAAAATTCGCGGCCTGATCGATGCGGATTTTGTCGAAATCGGTCACATGAATCCCGGCCGCTGGCAGGTGATGGCCGATGCGATTCACCGTTTTCTGCCGTCGCTGCCGCAGCGGAATCTCGACGGATTTCTCGCCACCGAGGATGTGAGGAACCCGCTCCCGCCCTGGGTGCGCCTGATGGTGTGGGTTCTCGGCATGACGACGGCAGGCATCGCCCTCGCACTTTTTGCCAACCGGCGGCTGCGGCGCCTGGTGGAGAAACGCGCGGCCGAACTGCATGCCAGCGAGGAACGCATGCGCCATTTCATCGAAAACTCCAACGTCGGCATCTACCGCTCCACCCCCGGAGGGCGGATCTTGTTCGCCAATGCGGCCCTGGTGCGGATGATGGGCTATGAGTCCTTCGCGCAGCTCGAGACCCGGGATCTCGAAAACGAGGGCTATGAACCCTCCTATTCGCGGCCCAAGTTTCGCGAGCAGGTCGAGGCTGACGGCGGCGTCGACGGCCTCGAGGCCGAATGGCGGAAGCGGGACGGCACGATCATCTTTGTCCGGGAGAGCGCCACCGTTGTCCGCGACCCCGGTGGCCGGGTGGTCTTCTACGACGGCATCATCGAGGACATCACCCTGCGCAAGCTGGCCGAGATCGCCCTGCGCGAGAGCGAGGAGCGGTTCCGCAATCTCACCGCGGCTGCGTTCGAGGGCATCCTCATCACGGAGGCGGGGCGCATCATCGACCTCAACGACCAGGCCAGCCGGCTGGTGGGCTACGAGCGTGGCGAGCTGATCGGGCGACCGGACACGGACCTCGTGGACCCGGAGATGCGTTCGACCTTGGCCAATGCCGTTTCCAACCCCGGCGAAGCGCGGTACAACCTGCGTTTCCTGCGCCGCGACGGCACCCGCTTCCCGGCCGAATGCCAGACGAAGGTCATGAGGACGGGCAACCGCGAGCTGCGGATGACGGCATTTCGCGACGTGACCGAGCAGCATCAGGCCGAGCGACGGCATCGCAGCCTCGAGGAACAGTTGCGCCAGAAACAGAAAATGGAGGCCGTCGGCCGGCTCGCGGGCGGCATCGCCCACGACTTCAACAACATCCTTACCGGCATTCTCGGCAACATCCAGTTGGCGGAGATGGATCTGCCGCCGGACCACGCGGCCGGAAACTGGCTCGCCGCCGCGCGCAAGGCCAGCAACCGCGCCCGCGATCTCGTGGCCCGCATTCTCGCGTTCAGCCGCCTACAGGACGAGAAACGCACGCCCGAACCGCTTCCGCCCATCATCGAGGAGGCCGTGCAACTGCTCCGCGCCGGTCTGCCGGCCAACATCCAGATCCGCACCGTGTTTGATCCCGCGTGTCCGCCGGTGAGCTGTGACGCGAGCCAGATCCACCAGATCATCATGAATCTCGGCACCAACGCGCTCCACGCGGTCGGCGCGCGCGGCGGCGGAATCGTCGTCGAGCTGCATGCGGTCCAGCCGAGCGCGATCCTGCGGGAGCGATTCCCGCAGGTGCGCGCGGGGCATGCGGTCTGCCTTTCGGTGAGCGACGACGGCTGCGGCATGGAGCCGGAAGTCCTCCAGCGGCTTTTTGAACCCTTCTACACCACCAAGTCGTTTGGCGAAGGAACGGGACTCGGTCTGGCGACCGTTCACGCGATCGTGAAGGGCCACGGCGGCGCGGTCGTGGTGGACAGCACCGTCGGAACCGGCAGCACATTTTTCCTCTATTTTCCCGCGTCAGCCTCGATCGCGCCCGCCCCGCTGCCCGTTTTGGCCACCGCCAGCCCCAGTCGCTCGTTTCCCGCACCCTTCGGTGACGGCCGCACCATCATGCTGGTCGACGACGAGGAATTTGTCCGCGAAGTCACCGCGAACCTGCTGCGGCGCCTGGGCTTTGCGACGCAGAATTTTTCCCGCGGATCGGATGCCCTCAAGGCATTCGAGCCATCCTCCGCCAACATTGCCGCGGTGCTCACGGACCTCTCGATGCCCGAGATGAACGGCCTCGAGCTGGCCGAACGCCTGCTGGCGCTGCGTCCGGACCTGCCGATCGTGCTGGCATCGGGACATCTCCCCGCGGAGACGCAGCAGGTGGCCGAGCGGATGGGCATTCGAGCATTCGTGCAAAAGCCGTTCGCCACGCAGGAACTGATCGCAACGCTTCGGGCCGCATTGGCCTAAAGCGCCGACCAAATTCCTTCCGCCGCAAGAGGACGCAAAGAGGCCGACGCTCGAGGAACCCATCTCGGAGATTTGCCTGGTCAGTCAGGGCGCAATGGATGGTTCCCGTCCGGAAAACAGCTTCTCCCCTCATCCCTTTGCGATCTCTTGCGGCAAACAAATCCTCCGGCATCAGATTCGCTCTCCGCATCTCCCGCTCATGTCGCATCACCGCTCACCGCCTCCGCTCTTCACGACGCGTCCTGCGCAACCGGAGGATTGCGAGTGGCTGTTCGCGCTGAAATGCGCGACCATGCAGTCTTACGTGAAAGAGGTTTTCGGCTGGGACGAGGCCGACCAGCGCGAACGTTTTGAGGAAGCCTTCGATCCCGCCGCCAAACGGATCATCCGCATCGATGGCAATGATGTGGGAATGGTTGAGGTGCGCGACCGTGATGAGCACCGCTATCTGGCGCAGCTCGAGATCCTGCCCGCCTTTCAGAATCGCGGACTCGGTGCCGCCGTGGTTGCCGATGTCATCGCGGAAGCCACCCGGGACCGCCGCCACGTCGAGCTGCAGGTCCTGCGGCCGAATCCCGCCCGCCGCTTATACGAACGCCTCGGCTTCGTCGTGTTCGGCGAGACCTCCACGCATTTTCTCATGCGCCGGGACTTCAATCCGATTCCTTAGCCGCAAAAGGGCGCAAGGTGGTTGTCGCGCTCCCGGTGGCGATCGCCCATCCGTGTCCTCCGTGAAATCCGTGGTCAATGCCTTGGCACACAAATGCCAGGGACCAAATCCCCATCGTTCCGCCCAAGATTAGCCGCAAAAGGGCGCAAGGTGGTTGCCGCCGTGCCAGCGGCGATCACCCATCCGTGCCCTCCGTGAAATCCGTGGTCAATGCCTTGGCGCACATACGCCAGAGATCAAATCCCCGTCGTTCGGCCCAAGATTTGCCACAAAAGATTTCCCTAAGATATCCGCGCCAGCCCCGTCTATCCTTCTGATGGCCCCACGGCACCGTCCCCGGCGAACCCGATTTTTGTTTCGGCACCGATCTCAATCCCATTCAACCTGAATCTGGAAACGTCATGGGCCAATGCCGCTTCCTTCCGACTCCGTACTCATGCGCATCCGGGCCACCGTAATTATTGTCCTTCTGTCCTTGGCCGTCTTTCCGGCCCCTGCCTGGCCCGATCCGGCGAAGAAAACTCCGCCGGCGAACGCGTCCGGCCTGAACCTGCAGGCCGACGTGCACGTCGATGGCTCTTCGAGTAATAATCGATGGCAATCGCGCACTCGTGCAGAGTTCGAAGCGCTCTCACCGGAATCTTCAATCTCAACGTGAACCTTTGAAGCGTTACATCTATTCTTTTTGCCCTGGCGTCCGATTCGCCGGCACGCTCTGCGTCTTAAGCACGACTCTGGCGACATGCGTGCCGATGACGGCCAAGCCCAATAATGCCGTCGATCCGGCACCTGAGTTTGCCTGGCCGGAGCTGCCGGACCTGACCGTCGAATCCCCGTCCATTCTGAAACCGATCGCTCTCGAGCCACCGCTGGTCCACGTTCGCGATCCTGTCAAACCGGTCTTCGGGCTGCCCCATCTTCGCACCGACTATTCGCGCTCGGCGCTGGAAATCCCCGCCAAAACAATCGCGGGCCTGAGCGACATCTTCGGGAGCCCCGACAATCTCCGGCGGGTGATGGCGGCAGGGGTCGTGAGCGTCGCCCGACTTCCAGGCAGCCCGTCCGGCGGTCCCCGGAATTCTTATTCCGAAGGGTTTGATTCCGACCGAACCAGGGAGGTCGCCACCAATGGTCTGTCCCCGTCGGTGACCCTCACCGCGGCGGACGGCGCGCGCCTCGTCTCATTGCTGTCCCGTGACAACAGCTACGACTGGACCGATGCTCCCCTCGCCCCGCCCCTTTTTCTCTACCGCGTTCGTTTTGCCGGGTGTGACTCCGACTTCGCCCTCGACCTTGCCTTCAATGACTCCGTCCTCCGCACCGCCCGCGGGTCCGAGGCGATTGCCTTCGCCAATTACCGTCCCGTCATGGCCCCGGTGGCCGCGGTGCTGTTCCGCTATTTTCCCGAGCTCAGTGACCAATTCGCCCGTTTTGACGAATCGCGAGATCCGACGACGGTGCGGGATCTGAACTGGCCGATCGAGGACCAACAGCGTTGCCATTTCTTGGCCGATCTCGTGCGGCGACAGATGTTGCGCGCCTCCCGGCTCGAACTGATCGGAATCACTCAGGGATACGACGGTGATCCACGGCCGAAGCTGGATGATCGCTGGGACATCACGGGCCAGGACGCAACCGGCTCTCGCGCCGAAATTGAAAGCCTCGCGAGCGCTCTCTCCGACGACATCGAACGGCCGCAGAGGGGATTCGCACTCGGCTGTTTTGACCCGCATCATGCTCTGCGCTGGTCCGTGGACGGCGAGTCCTACACCGCCGTGATCTGTTTTCACTGCATCGCCGGCTATATCGTCACGTCAAAGGGTGTCGCGTGGTTTCCGATTGCCGGAACTGCGGCCACCGCGTTCAACGAAATCTTCGGTCATCACGGGCTGCCCGTCGTCAAGCCCTGACACATTCTCGTCCGGCGAAAGCGGCCTCGGCTCGCCCTCCAATCCGTCGTGGCCCACCACGAACGCTTCTTTGACGGTACCGGACCGCTGCTACGGCGCGATGCGCCAGACCGGATCAACGAGGGCGAGGTAAGGCGCCGACATCTGCGTGGTACCATTCATCAGCCAGATGGCCCGGTCGCCGGTCGTCGTGTCCTCCCACAGCAGATCGGGATGACCGTCGCCATCGAAGTCGGCCTCCATTGCGATGTGCCATTCCCCCGGGATGTTGGCGATGTAGCCGAAGCTCGACAGGCTGGCACCGTTCATGAACCAGACCGTGCGGTCGCCAGTGGTCAGATTTTCCCAAATCAGGTCGGTGTGGCCGTCGCCGTCGATGTCCGCCGCTCCGACAATCTGCCAGTCGGTCGAAATGCCGGCGATGTAGCCGAAGCTGTCGATGCCGGTGCCGTTAAGAAACCAGACGGCGCGGTCGCCGGTCGCGGTGTTTTCCCAAATGACGTCGGGGTGGCCATCACCGTTGAAATCGCCGACGGCGGCGATGTGCCAGACAGGATCGACATAGGCGAGATAGGAGAAGCTTAGGATGGTGGTGCCGTCCATCAGCCAGATGCTGCGGTCTCCCGTGATCGTGTCTTCCCACATGATGTCGGTCTGGCCGTCGCCATCGAAGTCGGCGGTGCCGACGATTTTCCATTCGATGGGGATGCCCGCTAGGTAACCGAAGCTGTCGATGGCCGTGCCGTTCATGTACCAGATGGCCCGGTCGCCGGTCGCGGTGTTCGACCAGAGAATGTCGGCCTGACCGTCACCGTTAAAGTCAGCCTGAGGCACCGTGACAAAAAGTGTGCCGGAGACGTAGGTGAACAGATAATTCGGCGAAACGCCGCCACTCGCGGTGATCGGATACGCGCCGGCTGGCGAGGAGATCGTCGCGGTCGTGGTGGTCACCGGTTGCGTGGCAAGATCCTCGTCCGTGTCGCCATTGACGAAACCCGAAAACGTCAGCGTCAACGGCGGGTTGCCGGCGCCCGGCAATCGTTTCTGATCGACGGCCGTGACCGTCAAGGTTGCCGGGAGGACGCTGAGCGATCGCTGCACCGAAAGGCTGTTGTATTGCGTGCCGTCGGTTGGGGTGAAGGTGACCCCCAGAACCTGCGAGCCGGCGGGAAGCACCGTCCCGGCGACCGGCAGGTAGGCAAAGGTGCCGGGAGTGTCCGCCGTGGCGTCGAGCTGGGTGCCGGACAGCGGTGTACCATAGGTGACGGGAGCGAGTGTGCTCCAGGTGATCACTGGAGTGAGTTTCGTGTTGATCGTGAACGTACCGGTGGCCGAGCCCGTATGATTGGGGTCGGTAATCGTGGCGACGACCGCGTAACTCCCGACCGCCGAAGGCGCGGTTGCACTGCCGTCATACGTCACGCTGGTGGAGAGGCCGGACGGGTTGGTCGTCACCGTTATCTGCCTGGCCGTGCCGTCAAACGTCTGGCTCAGGTTCCCAAGGGTCACTGTGGCGGCCGCCGGATTTACCATGAGCGTGCGCTGGGCGCCCCCGGCGCTAAAATCGATCCGGTCAGCCGGAGTGAAGACGACGCTGAGCACCTGGGCACCGGCGTTGACGACGGTACCGGCGGGAGGACTGTAGGAAAACGAGCCGGCAATATTGGCGGTCGCATTGAGCTGGGCGCCCCCCAACGCCGTGCCGTAGGTGATGTCAGCCGGTGTCGGCCACGTGATCGCCGGCGTCGCCGGAAAAATCAGGAGGTTTTGCGCGGCGGAGATTTCGTTGTAGTCGGCGGTGTCGGTGGGCACGAAGACGACCACCAGGGTATGGTTGCCGGGTGACAGCACGGTGCCGGCAGCCGGGTTGTACGAGAAGGTGCCGGCGACATTGGCGGAGGCATTGAGCTGAACGCCGCTCAAGGCAGCGCCGTAGGTGATCGCGGCGGGCATGCCCCAGGTTATCACCGGCGTGGTCTTGCTGTTGATCGTCAGCGTGCCGGAAGCGGAGCCCGCGTAATTCGGGTCCGTGATCGTGGCCACGACGGCGTACGTTCCCACCGCGGTCGGCGCGGCGGCGCTGCCGTCATAGGTCACCGAATACGGGAGACCGGCCGGCTCGGTGACCACGGCAACCGCCTTGGGCGAACCGTCGTAGGTCTGGTTCAGATTATCGAGCGCAACGGCTCCTTCGGCCGGGACGATGGTGAGAACATCGTCCGCCGACCCCGCGTAGTCGGGATCGGTGATCGTCGCCTCCACGGCGTAGCTGCCGGCGCCCGCGGGCGCGTCGGAACTGCCGTCGTAGGTGACGCTGCACGCCAGACCTGCGGGATCGGTGGACACGGCAACGGCCTTGGGGGAACCGTCGTAGACCTGGACCAGATCGCCCAGACTAACGGTGGCCTCGTCGGCGATCGTCAGGGTTCCTGACGCCGTTCCAGCATAGTCGGGAGCAGTGATTGTCGCCACCACCGCGTAATGGCCGATGTCGGACGGCGGAGTCGCGCTGCCATCATACGTGACGGCTACGGAAAGGCCGTCCGGATTGGTGGTCACGGTGACCTCCTTGGCGGTGCCATCGTAAGCTTGCTTCAGGTCACCCAGCGATATGGCCGCCTGCTCCCCGACCGTCAGCATTGCAGGGTCCGACGCGACACTTTCGGTCATCGTGAAATCCCCGAAGCCTTCGGTCACGATGACGCTGTAGGTGCCGGCGTCACCCGCCTGAGCCGAGTTGATCTGGTACGTCGTGTTGGTGGCGCCCGGAATGGGAATCCCGTTGAAGTACCACTGAAAATCCAGCCCGAGAATTCCACTGAAACTGATATCGGCATAGTCCACGCCGACCGAGAACGTCACTGGCGCACCCACGGCCACGATCTGGCTGGCCGGCTGCGCGGTGATGATCGGCCGGGAGACCACGGCAAGGGTATAGCCCAGCGTTTCGCCCGGATCAGTGTCGTTCAGGGCAAAATCGTAAACATAGACGCCGTAATATCCGCCGTCCTCCGGCTGGGCATTGGTGATGGTCAGCGACGGGCCGTTGGCCCCCGGGACGGGAATCTGCGCCACCGAGGGATAATAAATGTTATGAACCCATTGGTAGTACAGGGAATCATTGTGCAGCGTCGTGACGGCGATGGAAAACGTCGCGCTGCCGCCGCGATGAACGCCCTGGACGCCGCCGACGGGAGAAATGGACACGATGACCGGATACGGATTTTGCGCCAAGCCGGGACCCGCGGCCGCAACAAAACACGCAAGAGCCAGCAGACGATGCATCCGACCAAGCCCCGGCAGCGCCGACCACAAGTGCCGCCACTTTCCATGTTCCGGCGATCTCTCAGCCGAAATCATGGCCGATCCCGCCAACGGCCTTGCCGCAAAGGCCGCGCCCAGCAACATCCCCATCCCGGCCAAAAACCTGCCGCGAGCCGCGGGGAATGTTTCAGTATTCAAGAGAAACGGATCCACCGCCCTTGAACGCGGACCATTCACTTTGGCATTGCCCGGCCAAATGCCCGGAAATTCGCTGCCGACGTTTGATCAGGCATACAGATCCGACCTCGCATGCCGGAGGCTGATAGTGCGAGCGGTCGGATGGGTCAATGCTATTGAATACTGAAACATTCCCCGCAGCTTGCTGCGGGGTTTCCATGCGAGTTAGGACGCGGCCCGGCGTTGCCCTGCTTGGAGGGCAATGCAAGCCGCGCGCAGAATCCCCGGAACTTGCTCCGGGGAGTAGCGCTGGCGAAAGGGCAGCGTTCAATGGTATCGACGGCGGCCGTTCATCAGCCCGGAGCGACTTTTTCCGCCGCGAAATCTCGCCGCGACGGATTCTGAAGCAGTTGCGTCCGCCAATCCCGCCATCCGGGCGCCCCACAACCGCGAAATAGAAAGACCGATCCAAGGAATCATTTCCTGATTCCCGACAGAAGACGCTCGGTCAACGGTTCGTTCGGGCAGCTGAGGGAGGACGCGGGCTGCCCTTGCTCTTTATAAATCGGAAAATACCCCTCCCCTCGTGCCGATTCGGCTATGGCTCGATTTTCGTGAGCTCATCTCTTTGTTGGACGACTAGTTGAATGGCACGGTCGGGGGCGGTCCCGCCGCAAAAAAATCTTGTGGATTTCGTCCGTCAGGAGCAAATCGCTTTCACCCATACCAACCCAGCTCAAATCCGGCGACACCTTGGACTGTCTGCCATGGCGGTACGTGCCGGGAAGGCAGTCGAACCGGCGGGATTTGTTCAAAACCACGGGCGCGGCTGAGGCCTCCAAACGCACACTCAACCAGGCAGGCCGGCGTCTCCGCTGGACGATCCATGCCTACGTCGTGAGGAGCTCGCACTTTCACCTCGTGTTCGCGCGGCGGTGGCGCGCCCGCTGTCAAGAGTCAAGACATGACGTCTTAAGATCGCCGTCTTAAGATCGGTGGTACGATCTGCTGATAGGTAACACTTCGTCCAAGCTGATGGGTTA
>DASYDZ010000087.1:0-30652 GCA_036499305.1 Candidatus Didemnitutus sp. | reverse complement strand
GGCGTCGATGTGCGTCCGCACCTTGGCGGCATGCTCGGCGAGGCGCGCGGACCGCACGGCTTCGTCGGTCGCGTTGACCGCCTCGCGGTAGGCATCGTTCGGCGCCTTGGCATCGACCACGATCTGCTGGCCGCCCGGGAGGCGGACGACCATGTCGGCGCGGCGGTCGTTTGAGGTCTCCTGTTCGAAGAAATCGCAATAGGAGGTCATGCCGGCCATCTCGACCACGCGACGGAGCTGCAGCTCCCCCCAGGTGCCGGCGGTGTTCGTCGAACGAAGGGCCACCGACAGCTTGGCGGCCTCAGCCTGAAGCTGGGTTTGCGCGGAGCCGAGCGACTGGAGTTGCTCCGAGAGCTTGCCATAGGCCTCCGCGCGGCTCTTTTCCAGCTCGCCAATCTTGCCATCGACCTTGTCGAGCGATTCCCGGATCGGCTTCACCAGCGCGCCGATCGCCTCCTGGCGTTTTCCCAGGTCATCGGTCGCCTGTTGCTGGAGCCGGCCGAAGGATTCGCGCGCGAGATCGAGGAACGTCTGGTTGTTCGAGCGCAGGGCGTCGGCGGAAAGGGATTTGAACCGCTCCAGGCGCGCGGTCTCGTCGGCAAACTGCGCCATTTTCTCCGCGGTCGTGGCGCGCTCGGCAGCGAGCGCGATTTCGGCCTGGGCGCGCAGGGCCTCGACTTCGGCGATTCGGCGGCGGCCCTGATCGAGTTCCTCGCCGAGCCGCCGCGCGCGTTCGGCCAGAACCGCCGAGCGGCTGCGGGCGACGAACCAGCCCAGCGCCCCGCCGACGGCGAGGCTGAGCAGCGCGATGAGGAGGTCCATTCGGGCAGTGAAGCCCGGCGGCGGACGCCGGGCAAGCCTTCAGCCGGGGAAACGAGGCCGCGGGTGGGTGTCGGTTTCGAGCCGAAGCCGACGATCGCCGATGGGGACATCGGTGACCACCTCGCACGCCAAAAAGCGCTTACGGAAACGGATTGCCCGAACTCGAAGGTTCCTTGGCGGGAAGGTATATCGTGAACACGGTGCCCTGGCCCAGGGCGGTCTTCACGCGAATCAGGCCGTGGTGGTGGCGCACGATACGCGTGACGATGGCGAGTCCGAGGCCGGTGCCGGTCTGCACTTTCGTCGTGAAATACGGCTCGAAGATCCGCGAGAGCACGTCCTGCGGAATGCCCGGGCCCTCGTCCCGCACCGACAGGCCGATCATGGGCGGCACATTGGCGAACGACTCGGGGCCGATGAAACGCTCGGTCGGCGTGTCCTTGAACGTATCGAGCGGCATCGGCGTTTCGAAGCGTTCCGGAGTTATCGTGACGGTCTGGGCCCGGTCAGTGCTCTGGAATGCGTTCGCCGTCAGGTTGAGCAGGATCTGGATGAGTTCGGTGCCGCCGATCTGACAGGCCGTGTCATGGGGCAGATGCTGAATAATGAGTTTTCCGCCGCGCAGGCTCGGGTGATTGCGCATGAGCGTCTGGACGTCGTCGAGCACCTGATTGACCGCGACCTCGGGAACATGCGTGCTGCGTTTGTTCACGAAGCGCAGGTAACGCCGCGTGATGGCGGAGACCGTGCTCACCTGTTTGGTGAGCAGGTCGACATCGTCGCGGACGGCCTGGAGGTCGGCGCCCTGCAGCGCGGTGACGGACTCGATGCGGTTCGAGAGCAGCTCCACATACCCCGTGATGACGGTGAGCGGATTGTTGATGTCGTGCAGCGCGCCGGCGTAGATCTCGGTCGTCGTGCGCGCCATCTCCTCCTTGAGCGCGCTGTCGTTGAGCTGCTCGGTGAGATGCTGGAGGCGCTCCGAGGTGGACGAGACGGTTTCCGAGATCCGGCGCAGATGCAGCGCGCGGGCGACGGATTCGCGGATGGTGGAAAGGTCGAAGGGCTTGCTGAGATAGTCGCACGCCCCGAGGCGCAGCGCCTGGCGCGCGGTCTCGATCGTCTCGTAGGCCGTGAGCATGATGACCTCGATGTGCGGGTCGATGGCCTTGAGGCCGCGCAGCACGTCGATGCCGGTTTTTCCCGCCATGCGGATGTCGAGGATTGCGAGCTGCACCGGATGGGCCTTGGCGTACTCCATTGCGCGGTCGCCGTTCTCGACGGCATGGACATGAAACTCCTGCTTGAAGACCAGGCGCAGCGAATGCCGGGGGCCCTCCTCATCGTCGACGATGAGCAGGGTCGGCAAAATGGCGGCGGGGGTGGGCGCGACAGCGGTCATCATGGGGCGTGGCGGGTGAAGCGTTGCGCGTTCGGGGTTAGAAACGCAATCCCAGCGATAGGGAAACTGCCTTGATCGTGGTATGGTACGCCCCGTCGGCGGTGGCCCCGATCAGGGAGGGCATGCTGCCGGAGACCTGGCGCGAGCCGCCGTCGCCGTATTGCAAGGCGATGTCGGCGGAAAACCGGTCCGACTTGTAGCCGACGCCGCCGCAATAGAACGCCTTGTTGCCGTCGGGAATCGCGGGATTGAACGTCGCGTCCGGCGTCGAGTTCTCGGTGTAGTTGAAGCCGATGCTGGCATGCCAGCCGCCGTTGAAATAGCGGGTGGCGCCGATCTCATAAAACGAACCCGATTTCCAGTTGAACGGCAGCGGGGTGGGCCCGGACGCCTTGTTGATGACGACGGTGCCGACGCGATCCCAGTTGGTCCAATCGACGTCGGCCTCGATGTTCCACTCGGGGACGGGACGGAACGACCAGCCCACGCGGACGGTTTCGGGAAAGTCGAAGGTCGCGTCGGCGGGCTCCGACGGGATGATCGGAAGGGTGTTGGCGGTGCCCTTGAACTTGATCGACGTCTGATGGGTGTACGTGGCGCCGACGCTGTTCTGTGCATTCACCTTCCACAGGAAACCGACGTCGAAGTTCAGCGCATCGCCCGTGCCGCTGAAACGGAACAGATCATCGGGGCCGAAGACGCCGATCGCGCGCCGCAGGTCGGTCATGCCGTGGTTGTAGGCCACGCCGACGCCGAGAGAAAAGTCCGGATTGAACTGGTAGGCGCCGGAGAAATTGTAGGTCGTGATTTTCTGCACGTTGCGCAGGGCGAGCGTGCGGAGCGGCGAAGTGGCGGGCCAGTCCGTGGACAGACCGAACGGCAGGTACACGCCGAAGCCGTAGGCGGCGGGAGAACCGGCCATTTTCCAGGTGGTGAAGAACGACGGCACGGCATGGTACTCGTCGTCGAGCGACGCCGAGCCGCCCGGCCCGGAGTAGTCGGAGGCAAGCGAGACCTCGTAGATGTTCGCCGAAACCTGCGTGCCGTCGAGCTGCGTCAGCCCGGCGGGATTGTAGTAGACGGCGCTCGGGTCGTCGGCGGTCGCGACAAAGGCGTCGCCGCGGCCCGAGGCGAAGGCGTCCTTGAAGCCGACGCGCGTGCCGGACGCGGGCAGGGGCACGGTGGAAACGAGAGCGACGGCCAGCGCGGCCACGGATGCCGCGCGCAAGACGACGGATCGGGATGACGGGGGTGGTTTCATGGCGGTTAGCGGGGAAGGGGAAGGTGAATGGTGAGATCGGCGTCCACCGGAGCCTGGCGCGGGTGCACCTCCAGGCGGCCCTGGTGGGCCTCGATCACGCGGCGCGCGATCGTGAGGCCGAGGCCGACGCCGGTGTTGCGGGTGGTGTAGAACGGCTCGGTGGCCCGCGGAATCGATTCGGCCGAGAAGCCGCGGCCGCTGTCGCGCACGTGGATCAGAAGCTCGGCGCGGCCGTCCGCGGTCGGGGTGGCGTTCAACGCCACGGTGATGTGGCGATGTTCGCCGGACGACTGCAGGCCGTTGAGAAAGATTTCCTGAAAGGCGTGGGCGAGGCTCGCCGGGTTGCAGCGCAGCATCACCGGCGGCAGCTCGCTCCGGACCTCGAGCTCGGCCTCTCCGCCGGCGTAGGCGCGGGATTTCTCGAAGCTGGAATGCAGAATCTCGTCGAGGGGCGCGAGCTCCGCGGCCGGCTGGTCGGATCGGTCGAGCAGCAGCATCTGGTCCGTGAAGCGCTGGATGCGCTGGGTCTCGCGGGCGAGCGCGGTCTTGAGCGACTCGCGGAAATCGGGGTCGTTGATCTCGGCGTCGAACAACTGCTCGTGCGTGGTGAGCGGGACGAGGGAATTGCGGATCTCGTGGGCGAAGCGGCGCGCGATGAGGGAAATCAGCTTGAGGTTCGACGACTCGATTTCGGCGCGCTGCGCGGCGCGCACCCGGGTGAAGTCCTCGAGGAGCAGCATGGCGGTCGGCGACACGCGCTCGGCCGCGGTGCGCAGCGGAATGACCGTGGCGCGGAAAACCGTGCCGCCGGCCTCGTGAAAGAACGGCTCGACCGTGGCGCCGAGGTCGATGACCTCGCGCACGCGCGCGGCGATGGCCGGTGGCAGGTCCCCGAGATCGATCGGGCGGCCGCCCTCGGCGTGGAGAAATCCCGCGAGCGCCCGGTTCGTGTAGAGCACGCGTCCGGCGCTGCCGGCCACCAGGGCGCCGACCGTGAGGCCGTCGAGCACGCTCGAGAACAGGCGATGGCTGCCGACGAGCTGGTGGTGGAGCCAGGAATTCTTGATCGCCAGGCCGAGCTCCTCGAGCAGGTGAAACACGAGCAGCAGCTCATCGTCGGAAAAATCGCCGCCCATGATGCGCCCGCCGAGCACGGCGACGCCGAGCGTGCGCTCGCGGTCGTTGATCGGAATGGCGATGCGCCCGCCGAGCACGGTGAACTCGTGGATGACCCGGTCGTCGAACAGCGGCGGCATGCTTCCGGTCGGGGCGCGCAGGATCTGGGGGTTGACGGTGAGCTGCCGGCCGAGGCCGCTTTTGCGCGAAAGGGTGAAGGACTCGACCAGGTCGGCCGGCAGCCCGATGGCGGCGACGCAGGGCAGGTGGGAGGCGTCGGCGGCGGGAGCGCCCGGCAGCGCCTCGGGGGCGGCGGACTCGAGAAAAATGGCAATGCGCGCGATGCCCACCACTTCGCGCAGCTTGAGGATGAAATGCTGCGTGAGCTGCCGGGTATCGAGGGAGTAGCCGAGCACCTGCGAGAAATCGCGGAGCACCTCAAGGGCGGACGAAAGTGCGGCCGCGCGGGGATTGAGCGACTCCCGGGCCGACGCGTACGGGTCCTCGGCGGCGGGCGTGACGGGGGCCCGCCGGGCCGATCGCTCAATCATCGCGACGAGCGTTCCGGGCTCGATCGGCTGGAAAAGGACCAGGTCGGCGCCGAGGTTGAGGAGTTTTTGCTGGGCGTCGGTCCCCGTCCCGGTGGCAAGGAGGACCACCAACGGCAACCGGGGGGCCAGCGTCCGGGTGGCCGTAATCTCATCGCAAAGGGTCGCATCCACCCGGGCTGGGGCAAAGAGACACGCCTCAAAAGCGCCGGCGATCAGGGCTCCACGAACCTCGGCCACCCGGGGGCGATGGCGAACCATGAAGTCGGCGGCGGAAGACAGCGCCGACAGCAGCGCCAGGGGCGGACTTTCTTCAGCAATAAGGAGCAGCCGGGTCACTTCCGTGTGGTTGCCCAAAAACAAACCGTCCGGCGAGGTCTTACGCAAGCGCTAACTCATGTGAACAATGTCCGAAAATCGCGTCAGTCCGGGACTTGCTCGTTGATTTTGCTTTAAAAAATGCCACACACTGCCGCGCCGGCCGGCTTGTAAAAATGATTGCAGACTCATCGCCTGTTCAGGCGGGTCAACTACGCACCGAATACGTCAGCTTTCCGAATCGATCGGGGCTGCGGTTGGCCGCCTGCATCGACCACGCCGGGGACCTCACCGGGCGGCCCTGGGTGGTGGTGGCGCCAAAATATGGCGAAACAAAGAAGAACAACCTCCAGCTCGCCTACCACCTGGCGGCAAATGGGCTCAATGTGCTTCGTTTCGATCAGACCAATCATCTCGGTGAAAGCGAGGGCCGGATGCAGGATTTCAGCCTGCCGGGGGTGGTGGACGACATCCTCGGCTGCCTGGACTACCTGGGCGGGCAGCATCAGGTGGCGCACGCGGTCCTGATCTCGAACAGCCTGTCCGCGCGCTGTGCGTTTCGCGCCGCCGCCCGGGACAGCCGGATCAGCCGCCTCATCAGCGTCGTCGGCGTGGTCAACATGCAGGCCACACTGCGCGAGGTCTACAAGGATGACATTTTCGGCACCTATCTCACGGGCCGGCACTGGGGCCTGACGGACATCCTGGGCTTCGACATCAACGGCCAGATATTTCTCGGCACCGCGGTCGAGGCCGGCATGCACGATCTGGACGGGACAGTCGCCGACATCGCGCGGATCCGCGTGCCGCTGGTGTATTTCTACGCGATGAACGACATGTGGGTCGCGTACGACGACGTGATGCGCGCGACGGCGGGCCAGCCGCTGTGCCGGCTGATCGCCGTCGAGGGCGCGATGCACGAGGTGCGCGAGAATCCGCGCGCGGCCGAGGGCGTTTTCCGCCAGATCATCTGGGCCTGCCGCCACGACACCGCCTATCCCGGGGACGAGCAGGCGCGCCTTGAGCTGCCGGACATGAAGGTGATCCTCGCCCAGAATCGCCACGAGCGCGAACGCATGCGGCGCTCCGAGGCGCCGGCCGAGAGCGAGCACGATTTCTGGTCGGGTTACCTGCAGAAATACAGCGTGCTGGAAAAATCCGACGACTATCACCAGTACATCGCGCTGCTGGGCCGCCTCTGCGCGTTCCGTCCCGGCGCGCTCGTGCTCGATGCCGGCTGTGGCAACGGGATGTTCGGCCTCTGGGCCCTGCGCGAGGCGCTCGTCCAGCGCCGCGTCGTCACCGCGCGCGATCTGCCGGCCCTGTACGTCGGCGTTGACCTGACCGAGCGCGGTTTGGGCGACGCGGTCGGTCACCACGGCAACGCCCTGCGCCAGGGCGCGGCGGAGCTCACGCACCGGCCGCCGCCGGGTGCGGGTTACCTCCGTTTCGATTTCAACGACCTGGCGGACGAACGCGGCAGCCCGCATCTGCCGTTCGCCGACGGCACCTTTGACGTGGTCTGCTGCAGCCTCGTGCTCTCGTATCTCAAGCGTCCGCAGGCCCTGCTGCGCGAGCTGTGGCGCGTGGCGCGGCCGGGCGCGGTGGTCGTGACGTCGAGCATGAAGCCGCACTGCGACATGTCGGTCATCTACCGCGATTTCATGACGCAGCAGGTGACGACCGGCGAACTGGAGGCGGCCCGCGACCTCCTGCGCGCGGCGAGCAAGATCCGCCTCAAGGAAGAGATCGGGCACTACGCGTTCTTCTCCGACGCCGATCTGGCCGCCATGGCGAGCGAGGCCGGATTCAGGGTGCAGGAAAGCTTTCACTCCCTCGGCAACCAGGCGATCGTGATCAAGGCGCAGAAGTGACGCGTTACCTCATCGTCTCGTCGTTCCTGAACTTCCTGGCGGCGGGAATGCTGGCGTTCGCGGTCGTCGTGCGCGGGCGCAAGGACAGCATCAACGTGCGGTTCGGCGTGTTCGCGCTCGCAATCGGAAGCTGGTCGGCCGGCTACCTCCTGTGGCAGATCTCGGAGGACGCCGTCCGCGCGCTGTTCTTCACGCGGCTGCTGATGATCCCCGCGTACTTCGTGCCGGTGACGTTCCTGCACTTCATCATCGAGCTGTGCGGCGACCGCAACCGGGTGTGGGTGCGGGCCGGCTATTTCGTCTCCGCGGTGTTCGCCGCGCTGAACTTCACCCCGCTGATGGTGAACCACATCGAACCCGTGCGCGGCTATCCGTTCTGGCCGATCGCCGGCAGCCTGTACTGGCTCTACCTGCTTTTCTTCGCGGCGTGCACGACTTACGCGGGCTGGCTTCTGCTGTCCAATCTCCGGACCGCGACCGGCGGCCGGGCGACGCAGCTCCGCAACATCCTCATCGCCTCGGTCGTGGGATTCGGCGGCGGCGCGACGAACTTTCCGCTCTGGTACCGCTTCCCGATCCCGCCGCTCGGCATGCCGCTGATCTTTCTCTACCTCGTCATCATGGCGCACGCGGTGTCGCGCTACCAGCTGCCGCTCGTCACGTACGACTTCGTGCATGCGGCGGTGTATGTGGGCTTCAGCGTCACGATCGCGGTCTTCTACCTCGTCCTGCTCGCGGCCGCGTCGCCGTTTCTGGATTTCCAACTGACGCCGGAAAGCCTGCTGACCCAGTTCATGCTGTGCCTGGTCGTGTGCCTGATCTTCATCTGGGCGGTGCCTCGAATGACCCGGGCCGCCAACCGCCTGATGGCGGAAACCTATCTGCGGCGGCGGAACACCCAGCAGCAGCAGCTCAAGGACCTCAGCCGGCGCATCGCGACGCTGGGCAGCGAACAGGAGATCTTCGAGAATTCGGTGCGTGAGATCACGCGGGCGTTCGGCCTCGGCGCGGCCGCCATCTATGCCCGCAGCGAGTTCGACCACGAGTACCAGCTCCGCGCGATGCTCGGCCGGACGCGCTGCCCGCCGGCGCTTCCGATCGGTTCGCCCCTGACGCGCATCTTCGCCCAGCGCATGGCGCCGCTGCTGTTCGATGGCATCGAGCTCGAACTCAGCCCGAGCGTGGCCGCCGAACTGGAGCAGGTTCGCGCCACCCTGGGCTTTCATGCGGTCTTTCCGGTGGCGTGCGACGACTTTCTGTCGGGCCTCCTGCTCCTCGGCCTGCGCGAGGGCGGAGAGCGCTACACCGAGTCCGAGCTCAGCCTCCTCGAGTCGACCTGCGTCCAGATCGCGGTGACGCTCCGGGCGCGCCAGCTCGAGCGCCGGGCGAGCCAGACCGAGAAACTCATCTCCCTCGGGACGCTGGCCGCCGGCCTGGCGCACGAGCTCCGCAATCCGCTGACGTCGGTCCAGACCTTCACCGCGCTGCTGAAGGAAAAGCATCCCGACCCCGAGGCGCTGCACGAGTTCAGCAGCGTCGTGCTGCGCGACGTGAACCGCATCACGAGCATCGTCGAGAACGTCTCGGCGTTTGCCGAGAGCAACATTGTCGAGATGACCTCGGTGCATCTGCCCGACGTGCTGCAGACGGTCGCCGACATCGTCCGGCCGGAACTGACGCGCACGGGGGTGCGCCTCGACCTGCCGGCCGTGACCGTCCCGCCGGTTCGCGGCAACAACAGCCAGCTCCTCCAGGTGTTCCTCAATCTCACGCAGAACGCGATCCAGGCCCTCGACGGCCGCGAGGGCGGGCGGATCACGTTCGGCCTCGACACCCGCATCAAGGACGTGCCGCAGCCCCTCCTGTTCGTGAGCGTGGCGGACAACGGCCCGGGCATCGACCCGGAGCTGCTGCCGCGCATCTTCGAGCCGTTCACCACGACGAAGGCCACGGGCGCCCGCGTCGGCAAGCACGGCATGGGCCTCGGCCTTGCCATCGTGAAGCGGATCATCCAACACCACCACGGTGACATCGACGTCACCAGCGCGGTCGGCGGCGGCACGACGTTCCGCGTGCAGCTTCCGATCTTCGCCTGATGAGCCCGGTCGTTCCCTTCACCGCTGTCGCCCAATGACCCTGCTCGCGCCCCCCACGGTGACGATGGACGGCCCCTCGGCCCTGCGGGCGCTGGCGCGCGCCTTTGCGCATCTGGGCGACTTCGACCGCTTCGTGGCCGGGCTGCAGTCCGCGCTCGACCGTTCGGCGCCGTTTGCGCGGACCACCCTCGCGCTCGATCGGGGCGTGGCCGGGGAACATTTCCCCGCCGGGACGATGAGTCTGCCGCTGGGGAGCGGACCGCGGCCGCTCGGGCACCTGCAGGCGGTCCCGGGCGGGGAGAACCGGCAATTTGGCGCGGAGGACCTGCACCTGCTCGCGGGCCTGGCGGATTTTCTGTCCGCGGCCCTCGCGGCCTCGGCGCAACTGGAGGCGGCCGGCCAGAACCGCGAGTTGCTTCGCTTCCTGCTCAACCAGTCGCCTGTGGGACTCGCGGCCTTCGGGGCCGACCGTTCGCTCCTCGTGGCCAACGACCTGGCGCGCCGCTGGCTGGGCGAGGCCAGGGCACCGCTCGACGACTTCGAAAAAGGGCCCGGTGGATTTCATCTGCGCGCCGGCGGCAAATTGATTTTTGGCGAGGCCCGCCGGATGCCGGCGCCATGTGAAGGCATCTGGATGGTCGCCTTGCACGACCTCACCACCGAGCAGGCCCGCCTCCTGGAACTCATGCGGCGGGAGACCTATCGCGCGCTCGCCCAAAAGGGGAAGTTTGGCTTCGCGTTGATCGAGGGCGCCGGCATGGCGGACGGCGTCCTGCGCCGGTTGCCCGACCTGCGCGCGGCTCTCACCCTCGGCGAGACCTGCGGGCCGTACGACGCCCACCGGGTCGGCATTGTGTTCAGCGAGGTCAACGGACTCGCGCTCCGGGCGCGCCTCCGCAAATTGCGGGCGGTATTCGCGGACGTCGCGGGTTTGCGGGTCGGCCACTCCGAGTTGGGGCGCAATGGCGCCAATCCCGAGGGCCTGCTCGAAGCCGCGTTGCAGGTCACGGCGCCCTATGATGAAGCCGTGCGTTCCGCCGTCCTCGTGCACGACGAGAATCCCGCGGTCACGGACACCTTTGCGTTGCTGCTCGGCCGCGATTTCAAGGTGGTGAAGAGTTCCCAGGCGAGCCGGACGCGCGAGTTGCTGGAGCAGGGAATGTACGAGGGTTTTGTCGCGGAACTAGAGTCCCGCAACGGCCCGGACGGAGCCGAACTGATGAGCTACGCCCGCTCCAAGCTCCCGGGTATCCGGCCGTTTTTCCTCACGGCTCGCCATCCATTGCCGGACGGCGGCGGGGAGACGGGCAAGGAGGATGCCGTCGTGTTCGAGAAGCCGTTCGACGTTTCCGCCATCACGCAGATCGTGCGGGAGAAGATGGCGGACTGAGCCAGGAGGATCGTCCCGGGCGGGCGTCGGTTTCCAGGCCGACGCTGATTGATCGCCGATGGGGACATTGGCGACCACCCCGCACGCCTCAAGCCGGCGCGGGCGCCGCGCCGCGGGAGAAGATCTCGCTGATGATGTCCTCGAGCGGCACGTCCTGGATGGTGATGTCCTCGACCGTGCCCTGGTTGAGAATCTGCTGGCACACGTCGGTGATGTGTTCGCTCGGCACGTGAAGCATGAATTCGCCGTCGGCGCCAACCTTGACCGTGCCGAATCGCGGTTTCCAGTCCGCGGGGAACGCGCTGTCGGTGGAGCGAAACTTGATGATGCGCTGCCGGGCGCCGGCGCCGGCGATGCGGTCGAGCGCGCCGTCGTAGATCTTGCGGCCGTGGTCGATGACGATGACCCGTTCGCAGAGCTGCGAAATGTCGGCCATGTAGTGGCTGGTCAGGAGAATCGTGGTCTTGTGGCGCCGATTGTAGTCGCGAAGGAAATCGCGCACGGCCTTCTGCGACACCACGTCCAGCCCGATCGTGGGTTCGTCGAGGAACAACACCCGCGGACGATGGATCAGCGCCGCGATCAGCTCCATCTTCATGCGCTCGCCGAGGGAAAGCTCGCGCACCTGCACATCGAGCTTGGCGCGGACACCCAGGAGGTCGACGAGCTCGTCGAGGGTCGATTGATACTGGGCCTGATCGAGGTCGTAGATCGCGCGCAGCAGAT
The DNA here is from genome assembly GCA_036499305.1 of Candidatus Didemnitutus sp. Lineage (GTDB taxonomy): Bacteria > Verrucomicrobiota > Verrucomicrobiia > Opitutales > Opitutaceae > Didemnitutus. Next base: position 19,099 of record DASYDZ010000087.1, on the reverse strand, counting down.
AAAAGGATTCGAGGGCGGGCAGATCCCACCAGAGCTGGTTTTTCTGGCCGAGCACGAGCGCGAAGAGCCGGCGATAGGCGTTCTCGCGCTTCGACGGATCGAAGCCGGCGACGCGCGCCCGGCCGCTCGTCGGGTAGATCAGCCCCGACAGCATCTTCAGGGTGGTGGTCTTGCCCGCTCCATTCGGACCGAGAAACCCGACGAACTCGCCCTCGCCGATCGAGAACGTCACGCTGTCCGCGGCGCGGGTCTCCTCGAAGTCGCGTTTGAACAGGCCCTGCACCCCGCCGAGGAAGCCCGGCTTCTTCTTGTAGGTGCGGAAGACACGCGTCAGGTTTTCGACTTCGATCATGCGGGCGGCGAGTGAACACGGATTCCGCCCGGACGCAACCGCTTCGCGACCCGGCGCGCAGTTGACGGGAGATATCGCGGGCGATCGACGGGGCCGTCGGTCCCGTGCTCCGGACGCGAATGTCGGGCTCCCGAAGGCTGGGTTCGTCAGGGCTGGCCGAGCCGGCGATAGTCGAGCACCGTGTGACTGATCGCGCCGGCGCTGACGCAGGCCAGGTCATTCAGCGGTTCGGGCGGCGAGACATCCTGCCCGGCGGTCCAGATCAGGCGGTGGGTGCCGTCATCGTCGGCCGGGCTGAACAGTCCCGGAACAAAGAACCTCGCCGGCACGGTGCGCCGCACAGGGGCCCCGGGCCCGCACGGGAACGGAAAGTTGAGATTATGGACGGTGAAGCTGCGCGGCGCGGTGGCGGGCAGCAGTTCGCCGGCGAGCCGGGTGGCGTGCCGGGCGGAGTGGCGCAGGGTCGCCAGCAGCGATTCATCGGGCTGGCCTCCAGGCTCCTTGAGGTGGCTGTAGATCTCCTCGGTGACGTCCTGGGAAACGGCCATGGCGGGCAGCCCGTGAAGCGCACCCTCCCATGCGCCGGCGATCGTGCCGCTCGCGAGGATGAAACCGAGGCTGCAGTTGAAGCCGACATTGATTCCGCTGACCACGGCATCGACGGGTCCCGGCAACAAATGCGCCAGGGCGATATTGACGCAATCGGAGGGCGTGCCGTCCACCATCCAGGTCGGGCAGCCAAAGCCGCGGTCGCAACTCTCGGATTTTACCCCGCGGGAGCGTGTCTTCGAGGCGCCGGTCCAGCTTTGCTCATTAACCGGTGCGACGACGAGCAGTTCATGGCCGGCCTCGCGCAGCGCATCCACCAGCGCGCGCAGGAAAATGGACGAGATTCCATCGTCGTTGGTGACGAGAAGCTTCATCGCCCGGCTTCAGCTTTCTTGGGGAGGAAGGGTGGCGACCTGGCGCCGCTTCGAGTCCGCGAGCAGCCAAACCATGTAGGCGACGACGACCAGGTTCAGCATCAGCGTAAAGAACCGGATCCAGGTCGGATGGCGGGCGAGTTCGAAGAGCTCGAGGGGAATGTAGACCCCGCCGCTGAAGGCCGCGAACCACTCGGCCCACTTGCGCTCGTACCAGAGGCCATAAGCCTCGGTGAAGCGGACCGCGGCATACACGGTGGCGATCACCGCGCCGAGGATGAGGCGCGTGTCGGTAACCTCCGACATCGTGCGAATGAAAATCTGCATGTAATGGCTCGTCGGATCGAGGTGCATTTTCTGCAGCAGCTGCTCCGCGAACTGGTCGGCGTCCTTTCCGAGGAGGCTCAGCATCCCGTAGCCCACGACCAGCGCGAGCAGCCCCTTGAACGCCTCGAATACGGCGATCGGACGGAGAGCCTTGTGCGCAATGGATTTCACCGGAGTGCCCAACTTAGGCTTCGTCCGGTCCGCGGAAAGAAAAAAGCCACGGCAGGTGCCGTGGCTTCGCAATTCCCGGTGACCGGATGGTTACGATTGGGCCGGGGCGGCCTCGGCCGGCTGCTCGGCGCCCGCGGCCTTCTTCTGGGCCTCGAGCTCGTGCATGGCGGCCTTGCGCGACAGACGCACCTTGCCGGAGCGCTCGTCGATGCCGACGCACTTGACGGTGATCGAGTCGCCGACCTTGACCACGTCCTCCGTGCGGCGGACGCGGAAATCCGCGAGCTCCGAGATGTGGACGAGGCCTTCCTTGCCGGGCATGCACTCGACAAACGCGCCGAACTCCTTGGTTCCCGTGACGCGGCCGGTGTAGATCTTTCCAATTTCGATCTGCTGGCCGCCGCCGCAGAGGGCGTCGATTTCCTGCACGGCGCGGTTCATCGCGTCGGCATTGTTCGAGTAGATGAACACCTTGCCCGAGTCGTCCTCGGCGATGTCGATCTGCGCGCCGGTCGTCTCGGTGATGCGGCGGATGGTCTTGCCGCCGGGCCCGATGAGCAGGCCGATCTTTTCCGGATCGATCTGGATCGTCTGGATGCGCGGGGCGTATTTCGACAGGCCGGCGCGCGGCGCGGGCAGCGCGGCCAGCATCGTCTTCAGGATCTCGATGCGGGCATCGCGGGCCTGGTGAATCGCAACCTTGGCGATCTCGAACGGCAGACCGTTGATCTTGAGATCGAGCTGGAAGCCGGTGATGCCCGTCGTGGTGCCGGCGATCTTGAAGTCCATGTCGCCGAAATGATCCTCTTCGCCGAGAATGTCGGTGATCGTGGTCCACTTCGTGATCGAGCCGTCGGCCGCGTTCTCCGTCATGAGGCCGCACGAAATGCCGGCCACGGGGGCGACGATCGGCACGCCGGCGTCCATCAGCGAGAGGCAGCCGCCGCAGATCGAGGCCATCGAGGTCGAGCCGTTGGAGGCCATGATCTCGGACACGACGCGGATCGAGTAGGGGAAGACATCCTCGGGGGGCAGCACCGGCACGAGCGAGCGTTCGGCGAGGGCGCCGTGTCCGATTTCGCGGCGGCCGGGGCCGATGAAGCGGCCGGCTTCGCCCACGGAAAACGGGGGGAAGTTGTAGTGGAGGATGAAGCTCTTCGAGGTGGCGCCGCCGGTGAGGCCGTCCATGTCCTGGGCCTCCTTGGTCGGCCCGAGCGTGGTGATCGCGATGTTCTGCGTGTCGCCGCGCTGGAACATGGCGGAGCCATGCACGCGCGGGAGGACGCCGACCTGGGCCGTCAGCGGACGGATGTCCTTCTGGCCGCGGCCGTCCGCGCGCACGCCCTTCTCGAGGACCGTCTTGCGGTACGCCTTGTACTGCAGGTCCTCGAACACGACGCTGAGGTCGACATCGGTGAACTTGTCGGCGCCGAGCTCGGCGGTGAGGGCGACCTTGGCCTCCTCCTTGAGCACCTTCACGGCGGCGCTGCGGGCGGCTTTCTCCTTGCCGAAGATGGCGGTGGCGAGGCGTTCGGCCGGGACAATGCGCTCGATGATCGCGCGGGCCTGGGGCGTGGCCCCGACGAGGGCGAACGTGGCCTTCGGCTTGCCGCACTGGGCGACGAGATCCTTGATCGCCGCGAGGATCGGCTGGATGGCCTGGTGGCCGAACTCGAGCGCCTTGATGAACTCGTCCTCGGGCAACTGGTCGGCCGAGCCTTCGATCATCAGCATGTCCTTCTCGGTGCCCACGTAGATCAGGTCGAGGCGCGACTGGAACATCTGCTCGATCGTCGGATTGGCGACGAACTGGCCATCGATGAGGGCGACGCGAACGGCGGCGATCGGGCCGCCCCACGGAATGTCGGAAATGGCGAGCGCGGCGCTGGCGCCGTTGACCATCGGGATGTCGGCGTCGTTCTGCTGGTCGGCGCTCAGGAGCTGGCCGATGATCTGGACCTCATTGAGGAAACCTTCCGGAAAGAGGGGGCGGCACGGGCGGTCGCAAAGGCGCGACGTGAGGATTTCCTTTTCGGACGGGCGGCCTTCGCGCTTGAAGTAACCGCCGGGGAAGCGGCCGGCGGCCGCATATTTCTCGCGGTAATCAACCGTGAGCGGGAAAAAGTCCTGGCCGGGGCGCATGGTCTGCGCGACGCAGGCGGTGACCATGAGGTTGGTCTCGCCGACCGTGACGATGACGGCGCCGCTGGCGAGGTTGCCAATGGAACCGGTGGAGAACTGGATCCCGAGATTCGGGACCGTGACGTTGTATTTCTGATTCATTTTTCTATCGGATGCGCCGGACGGCCCGACGGGACGTCGGCGCGAGGGTAGGTTGTCCGCTTCGTTCCGCCGAATCCGCTCCCGAGAAATTTCTGATTACGGCTCTCATCTCGCGCTGTAGGAGCGGCTTTCCGCCGCGATACTTTCCCGATCGGGGCATTAAGCCCCTCCTACAATTGGATTCGAGAAGAGCAGTAAGCGGAAATGTCCCGAGTAAATGGCTTCGAACGGAAAACGCTGAAGGCGGTCCGTCGGTGGACCGCCCTCAGTGAAAACGGGTTACTTGCGCAGGTTTAGTTTCTGCAGCAGGTCGTTGTATTTGGCCAGGTCTTCGCGCTTGAGGTAATCAAGCAGCTTACGACGGCGGCTGGCCATCTGGAGAAGGCCGCGGCGGCTGTGGAAGTCCTTGCGATGCGTCCGCAGATGCTCGGTCAGGTGATTGATCCGGGCGGTAAGCAGGGCGATCTGGACGTCGCTGGAGCCGGTGTCCTTCTCGTGGGTTTTGAACTGGGCGATGACTTCGGATTTAACGGGTTGTGGCATGGTTATCTGATTGATGGCGCGATCGTTGAGGAGTCCTTTGACCCGTGTCGCCCGCTTTTGGAGGGCCGGCGGCACCGTTAGTGTCCAGTTTCCCGGACTGACCGTGGTGAGAGCCCGCGACCAGCAGGCTTCCACTAACGCAAGTGACCATTAATCAAATCGCGGCACCGGCGCGCAAGCGAATTCTTGCGCCGCCAGATGGGACGTTCTGACGCACCAAAAACTCACGGAAAGATCAACCGGATCGGAGCATGACGGCCCTGATTTCCCCGCATCCGGGCATGGCGCGAAGTTTCTTCAGGATCGCGGCGCGGTGCAGAAACAGCTCGTTGCGGACAACGGCATGGGAGACCAGGACGAGGAGCTGGTTGCGCTCGACGGTTACAGGATGGGAAAAGGCGGCGTTGGCCGGTCCGACGATTTCGGACCAGTGGCTGCGGATTTCATGCTCGATCGAATCCCGTCCGATCCGGTGTTTGATGAGCAGCGCCTCGATCAGCGGCGCGATCCCGGTCGCCGGCCGGCGGTGCGACCGTCGGTCGTCGTGGGGAAGCGACCGAAACGATGCGATGAGGTTCTGCACCTCGCGGCTGAATTCCTTCGGGGGTTCGGACATGGGCGGAAAACGGCGCCGGACGGGAGCGCCGCCGATGGCTTCAGCCTGACCCCTGCTGCCGGTCGTAGAGCGACTTGTAGAGCGGGTTGGACGCGTAGAGCGCAGCATGATCGCCCTGTGCGGTCACCTGGCCCTTGTCGAACACCAGGATCAGCGATGCGTCGCGGATCGTGCTGAACCGGTGGGCGATGATCAGGACGGTTTTCCCGACCACGAGGTGGCGGAGGGCATCCTGGATGGCGGCCTCGCTGTCCGAGTCGAGCGCGCTCGTGGCCTCGTCGAGAATGAGAATCGGGGCCTGGCGAAGGAAGGCGCGCGCGATCGCGACCCGCTGCTTCTGTCCGCCGGAAAGCAACGCCCCGCGCTCGCCGACGACTGTTTCATAGCCCTGCGGAAGGGTCCGGATGAACTCGTCGGCGTGGGCATCGATGGCGGCGGCCATGACGTCGTCGCGCGAGGCCTCGGGCCGTCCGAGCAGGAGGTTTTGGTAGATGGTGTCGTTGAAGAGCACCGGTTCCTGGGAGACCAGCGCGATGTTGCGGCGGAGATCGGCCAGGCGCATGGCCCGCACGTCAACGCCGTCGATGGTCAGCGCGCCCGAGCCCGCATCGTAGAAGCGCGGGACGAGATTGGCGAAGGTGCTCTTGCCCGCGCCGCTCGGTCCAACAAGCGCGCAGACGGTGCCGGCGGGGATCGTGATCGCCACGTCGCGCAGTGCGGGATGATTGCCCGCATACGAGAACGAGACATCGCGGAACGCGATTTCGCCGCGGAGGCGTCCGACCGCGGCTGGCGCAGCCGGATCGGCGATTGTCACGGGCTCGTTGAGCACGAATTCGAGACGGTCCAGCGAGGCTTCGCCGCGGCGAATCTCGCTGTTGAGCGCGCCGACCTTCTTGATCGGCTCGTAGCACATGTAGAGCGCGACGAGGATGGCGGTGAAAGTCTCCCATTTGACGCCGACCTTGTGCGCGAACACGAGCGTGGCCGCGATGCCAAGGGCGGAAAGGACCTCGATCGCCGGCGTGAGGGCCTGGGCATACTTCACGATCTTCATCTGGGCGACGACCAGCGCGCTGGTGGCCCGGTTGAAACGTTCGGTTTCATGGCGTTCCAGGCCGAACGCGCGCACCTCCCGCGCCGCGGAGAGGTTTTCGGAAAAATGCGAGGTGACGCCGCCAAGCTGGGCCTGCATCTGCTCGGCGCGGCGGACGATCTTGTTGCCCACATACCGCACCGGCAGGACCGTCAGCGGGATGATGGCGAGACAGACGAGAACCAGGACCACACCGTCGGTCGTGAATGCCTGCCAGATCAGGAACGCGATCGCACCGACGAGCGCCATCGGCTGCTTCACGCCGTCGTTCGCGACCTGCGTCATCGTGTACTGCAACTGCGCGGTGTCGGCCAGGCCGCGCGAAAGGAGGTCGCCGGTCTGCTTCCGCTGCACGAACGACAGCGGCAGGATCTGCAGCTTGGCGAAATAATCGAGCCGCAGCGCCTCGAGGATGCGCACGCCCGTCAGTTGCACGTAGTAGCTGTTCAGATACCCCGAGACGGCGCGGAGCAGGAAAAGCAGCGGAACGCTCGCGGCGATGAGCCACACTGTCGACTCTGCCATCGGTGGTCCGTTCCGGTCGAAGATCGGCGGAAACACGTACTTGATCATCGTCGGCAGGCCGAGACCGCTGGTGGCGCCGTAGATGAGCCCGTAGAAAATCGCGGCGCCGAGGGTGGCCCGCGCCGCCCGCAGATAACGGAAATAGGGACGGAAGCGGCGGAGCGTCATGGGGCCGAAAAAGGATTCAGAATTCGGCAGGCGGAATCCAGAAGTAAATGACCGGTGGGCCGGGGCCGGGTTTCGTCGTTCCAAACAACCGGGATCGTTGTCGCCGGGACGGAAGCCGGCGCCCGCCCTGGAATCACGGAACGCAGGAGGATGTTCCCGCGGCGCCAACTCTGCGTCGCCGCGTCAATCCTTGGCCGCCCGCACGTCGAGGGCGTCGCGCAGGCCGTCGCCGAGGAAGTTGAGCGAGAAAAGAGTCAGCGAAAACAGCGCGCCGGGAAACACCAGCAGCCACCAGAACTCCTCCATTTTTTCCGCCCCTTCCTTGATCAGGGTGCCCCATGAGCTCATCGGGATTTGCACCCCCAGCCCGAGAAAACTGAGCGCGGCTTCGAGCAACATCACGGCCGGAATCGTCAGCGTCGTGTAGACGATGATCGGTCCGAGAATGTTCGGCAGCATGTGCCGGAAAATGATGCGGGTCGTGCCGAAGCCGAGCGTTCGGGCCGCATCGACGTACTCCACCCGCCGGAGCGCCTGCACCTGTCCGCGCACGATCCGCGCCATGGTCAGCCATTCGACCGCGCCGATGGCGACAAAAAGCAGAATGAGATTTCGCCCGAAAAAAACCGTGAGCAGGATGACGAAGATCGTGAAGGGCAGGGCGTAGATGATGTCCACCACGCGCATCATGAAGCCGTCCACACGGCCGCCGGCGTATCCGGCGACGGCGCCGTAGGTGACGCCGATCGTCAGGGCCACGAAGGTGGCGCACAGGCCGATCCCGAGCGACAGCCGCGCGCCCACCAGGATGCGAACCAGAAGGTCCCGGCCCAGCGTGTCGGTTCCGAGCCAGTGGGCCGGCGACGGCGGCGTGGCGCCCAGATTGAGGTCCTGATCGCGATAGGTCTCGTGCGACACGAGCGGGCCGACCAGGCACGCGACCGCCAGCACGAGGAGCACGACGGCCGCCGCGACGGCAAGGCGGTTTTGGCGCAGCCGATTCCAGGCGTCGGACCAGAGCGAGGAGCCGGCCTCGGACGCGTCGGCGGGATGCGAGAGGAGCTCCGTCCCGGTGCTCATTCGAAACGCAGCCGTGGGTTCAGCCACACCTGGATGACGTCGACGACGAGGTTCAGTGCGACGACGAACACCGTATAGAGCACCACCAGGCCCAGAACGAGGGTGTAGTCACGATTCGTCGCGCTCGTGACAAACTCCCGGCCCAGTCCCGGAATCTGGAAAATGGTCTCGAGGATGAACGATCCCGTGAGGATGCCCGCGACGGCGGGACCAAGGAACGAGACGAGCGGGAGCAGGCCGCCGCGCAGGGCATGGCGAAAAATGATCCTCGCCTCACTCGCGCCCTTCGCCCGGGCGGTGCGGATGTAGTCGAGATGCAGGACCTCCAGCATGCCGCCCCGCGTCAGGCGCATGAAATAGGCCGCGTACGCAAATCCGAGCGTCAGGCACGGCAGCACCCGGTCGTCGGCATACTCCCAGCCCGACACATCGAACCATTTCAAATAAATGCCGAAAACAAGCGCCAGCAACGGGCCGAGGACAAACGGCGGAACGCAGATTCCGATCAGGCCGACCGACGAACAAACATGGTCGACCCAGGTGTTGCGCCGGATCGCGGCCAGGATCCCGAGCGGCAGTCCCACGACGGAGGCCACCAGCAGCGACCAGCCGCCCAGTTCAAGCGACGTCGGGAGTTTGCCCGCGATGATCTCGTTGACGGAGCGATTGGAATACTTGAACGACGGGCCCAGGTCGCCGCGCAAAAGATGGCCCAGGTAGGTGAGGTACTGTTTCCAAACCGGCTGATCGAGTCCGTAGTGGGCCTCGAGATTCCTCAGCACCTCGGGCGACACGGCCTTCTCCTGCGTGAAAGGACCACCCGGCACCGCGCGAAGCATGAAGAAGGTCGCCGTCACGATGACGAACAGCACGGGCACGAGCTGCAGGAGGCGGCGAAGGATGAAGCGAATCATCGCGGACCCGAGTCAGAGGCAAAGAGGTCGCGCCGGCAAGCGTGCGAGTCATGCCGTCCGATGGCGTTGGTGGGCGGGCGCCGGTTTCCGCACCGGCGCCGAACGATCGCCGATGACCGGGCCGGCGAGAATGATCGAGGTGAGGGTCGGCCGGAATTTCATGGGGAAAGCGAAACGTCGAGATACGTGCGGGTCCAGAGGCGGTCGGATTTCCAGCCCGACACGCGCGGGGACACCAGGTAGATCTGCGTATTGAAATAGAGCGGGATGACCGGCTGCTCGGCCCGGAGGATTTGCCCGGCTTCCCGGAACTGGTCGGCGCGGGCGCGCGGATCCGCGGTGGCGGCCGCCTCCGCGACGATGCCGCCGAACCGCGCGTTCCCCCAATGCGGGTAGTTTCCAGAGGCGCCGCGTTCGAGTTCCGAGAGCAGGGCGGACGCGTCGTTGTAGTCGGGAATCGCCGGCGCGAAGCCGAGATCGAAATCACCCGACCGGAGCGCGGCGGCATGCACGCGGGCTTCGCGCACGCTGATTGCCGTCTCCACGCCGAGGTCGCGCCGCCACATCTGCTGGATCGCCTCAATGACCGGATTGTCGACCCACGTGGAAATCTCGAGTTTGCGCAGACCGCGACCTTCCGGGAAACCGGCGTCCGCGAGCAGGTGTCTGGCCTCCGCGAGATCACGCGCCCGCCGCGCTGCGGGTTCGCCGGCGAGATCAGGGTCGGGAACGGCCTCTACGCCGGCGAGGCCCGGGGGAAGGAAGGTATCGGCGGGAGATTGTCCGCCCTGGAGGACGGCGTCCACGAGTTGCTGGCGGTCGATGCCCAGAGAGAGCGCGCGGCGGACGCGGACATCGGACAACGGGGCGCGGGTGACATTGACGGCGAGATAACGCGTCTCGGCCAGCGGCTGGACGTGCCGCTCGGGTTCATGATAACCGGCCCGCTTGGTGACGGGAATGGTCATCGTGACGTCCACCTGGCCGGCGCGATAGGCCCGCTCCTCGGTGTTTTCATCGTCGAACTTCAGGAAGTCGATCTCATCGACCAGCACGTGGGTCGCCGCGTGATAATGCGGATTGCGCGTCACGCGGATCAGCTCATGCGGTTTCCATTCGGCGAGCACGAACGGGCCGTTGCCGACATAGTTTCCCGGACGCGTCCACGCGCTTTCCCGGGTATCGCCGAATTTCTCCACGGTTGTCCAATGGATGGGGATCCACGGCCCGCTGGCCGCAAGCGCGAGGAGGTGCGGTGTCGGATGCGCCAGCGCGAGTTCCAGGGTGAACTGATCGCGCGCAATCGCGCCGATCTGCGAAGGATCATGAATCGTGCCGTGGTAGAAGGCCGCGGCGTTCCGCAGATCGAGGAAAAGACCGGCCTTCGGCGCGGCCAGCGCGGGATCGAGCGCGCGGCGGATGGTGGCGACAAAGTCCCGGGCGGTGACCGGGTCGCCATTGCACCAGTGCGCGCCGGGATCGAGATGAAAGGTCCATTTGAGTCCGCTCGGGTCGGCCTCCCACGCCAGCGCGGCCGCGGGGAGAAATGTCATCCCGGGAGGACCTCCGGCGGGCGCGGGCCGGACGAGCCCCTCGCTGAGGCTCCGAATGACAAAGAATTCGTCGGGCAGCGAAGCGATTTGAGGATCGAGGGTGCCCGGCTCGTTGCGTTGGCTCAACCGCAGCACATGTCCGGACGTTTCACGGCGCTGGCAACCCAGAGGGAGCGTTGCGGCAGCGGCGAGAAGCATCGCCGCGGACAACGTGGCCGCGCGTGTGAGGCGGAAGGATGGTCGGCCGCTCGGCATCGCTTTCCGGATCAAGGTTCGAGCCAGATCGCCTTGTAAGGATGGTGATCGAGCAGCGTCGGATGCCAGCCGTGAACGGAAGGATGCACGAGGCGGATCGTGGTCAGGTGATAAATGGGAATCAGTGGCGCCTGCTCGAGCAGGATTGCCTCGGCGCGCCGGAGTTCGTCCGCCCGGCGGCCCGGGTCGGTGTCTCTCTCGGCCTGCGCCAGCAACGCATCGTAGTCGGCATTTTTCCAGCCGGTATGATTGTCGCCCGAGTTGCCGGCAAAGACCTTGAGAAACGCGAGGGCGTCGTTGGCGTAATCGGCGGTCCAGTCGGACCGGAGGATCTGGTAGGCGAGCAGGCTGCGCTGGGCGAGGGCGGCGGTCTGCTCCATGGCGACGATCCGGACGTCGACGCCGAGTTCGCGCTTCCACATCGCCTGGACGGCCTCGGCGATCAACTGGTGGTTGCCGGAAATGTTGATCAGAAGTTCGAGGGGCGGCAAACCGGTCCCATTGGGATAACCGGCCTCGGCGAGCAGGCGGCGCGCGGCCGCCGGATCATCGACCGCGAGCTCCGGCGGCGCGTAACCGGGTTCGCATTGCGGCGGCGTGAAGGCGTGGGCCGCCTGCTGTTGTCCGCGGAGGACGGATTGGACCAGGGTCTGGCGGTCGATGGCCAGGGAGAGCGCGCGCCGGACGCGGGCGTCGTTGAGGGCGGGCTTGGTGACATTGATCCGGTAAAAATAGGTGTCGAGAAACGGACTGATCTGCAGCGCCGGACTGTGCTCGTTGCGGTAGGTGTCGATCTTCGCGACCGGCAGCGCCTCGGTGATGTGCAACTGGCCGGCGCGGAAGGCGCGTTCCTCGGCGTCGACGGACGCCGCCGGAATGAACCGGATCGCGTTGAGGCGCACATGGGCGGCGTCCCAGTAAGTGGGCGACTTCACGACAAGGATCAGGCTGTTATGCTCCCAGGATTTAAGGGTGAACGGTCCGTTGCCGACGAAATGACCGGGAAGCGTCCAGGGATTGGTCCGGCCCGTCAGAGGCCCGCAGGAAGCAATCACGCCCGTCGGGACGGGAAACCAGATTGGGTGACAGAGCTGCGAGAGCATCGATCCCACCGGATGCTCGAGCGTCAGTTGCAGGGTGTGCGGATCGATCGCCTTGATCCCCACATCCTCGAACCGTGCTTTCCCGTCATGATCCGCCGCGAAGCCGGCGGCGTTCTTCAGGACCGCGAGCATGGAGGCGCTGGTCGCGCCCAGTTCGGGCGAGAGAGCGCGCCGCACCGACGCGACAAAATCGTCCGCGAGCAACGGGTCGCCGTTCGACCAGCGCGCGTCCGCGCGCAGGTGAAACGTGTAGATCCTGCCGTCGGGAGAAATGTCCCAGCGTTCCGCCACGCCCGGAACCGGATGCAGGTCGACCGGATCCTCGGCCACGAGACCTTCGAAGAGGGCCGACGCCACGTTGATCCCCGGGAGGCCGGTCACGAGCTGCGGATCGAGGTCGGTGAGGTCGGCGCTCAGACTGCGATACAGCACTTGTTCGCGGGTGCCGCGTTCAATCGGCGTGCGTCCGCGGGCGCAACCGCCGCCGAGCAGGACCGCCAGCGCCGCGAGCACGGCAATCGTGCGGCAGCGGCGCGACTGGGTGGTGCGAGGCATTACACCGGCGCGATCAGGACGACCGCGTGTGCCGCGATGGCGTCGCCCCGCCCGATCCCGCCGACACCCTCGTTGGTCGTGGCCTTGACGCCAATGGCATCGGGGTCGAGCCCGGTGGATTTCGCCAACGCCGCCTTCATTTCCGGGACGCGCGGGGTGATCCGCGGACGCTCGGCAATCAAGGTGGCGTCGATGTTGGACGGTTTCCAGCCATGCGCCCGCAGAATCTCGACGACCTTTTGCAGGAGCAACTGGGAGTCGATGTCCTTCCAGGCGGCATCGTGATTGGGAAAATGATTTCCGATGTCCGCCAGTCCGGCGGCGCCCAGCAACGCGTCGCAGATCGCGTGGGTGAGCGCGTCGGCGTCCGAATGTCCCTCCAGGCCGAAATCGGTGTCGAACCTGACCCCGCCCAGAACCAGGCGGCGTCCGCGCACGATGCGGTGAATGTCGTAGCCGTGGCCGATGCGGACGTTCATGCCGTGGGGGCCATGAAGGGCGCCTTGGAGTCCGACCGCGGGGCGAGCAGGAACTCGAGGTAGGCGAGATCGGCCGGCGTCGTCAGTTTGGGATTCGGATACGGATTCTCGAGCAACGCCACGGGATGCCGGAGCAGTTCCACGGCGGCGGCATCGTCGGGGAGGCGCTTTTGGCGGGCGAGAGCCCGGGCATAGCCGCGACAGATGAGTTCGCGGGCAAAAACCTGCGGCGTCTCCATCGCCCACAGGGCATCGCGATCGAGGGTCGTGAGCCGCCCGTCGCCGTGGTCCTGCTTGATCGTGTCGGTGACGCGATGGGCGAGCACCACGGCGTTTTCGCGGCGAACGATCTTGTGCAGGGCGGCCAGCTGTTCCGGCCGCACCAGCGGCCGCGCGCAATCATGAATGAAAACGTATTCGACGTCCTCGGGCAGCTCGGCGAGGGCCGCGGCGACGGAGTCCTGCCGTTCCGCCCCGCCCGGCACGAACAGCGTCGGCGTCGGGGCATAGGCCGAGAGTTCGACGAGCTGCTGCTGGCCGCGGTAAGTGACGACGAAAAAGTCGACCACACCGCTGCGATAGAATGTGGATGCCGAATGGGCGAAGACCGGCTTGCCGGCCAGAGGGGCCAGAATTTTGTCGGCGACCAGGCCGGCCATGCGCCGACTGCGGCCGGAAGCGAGGAGGATGGCGGCGGTGCGGCTCATGGGGGAAAGGCTGGAGGATTGAAGGACCGAATGGCTGAACAACTGAGAAGCTGAAAGATTTGGACGGCGGGGAGTGGGAGCGGTTCGGTTCAGTTCTTCAGATATTCCGTCCTTCCGCTTTTTGCTCCTGCCCGATCTCGGCGAGGATTTCGCGCGCGGCCGCGGCGGGATCGGCGGCTTTCAGGATGGGACGGCCGACGACGATGTACGTTGAGCCGGCGCGGGCGGCATCGGCGGGCGTCATCACCCGTTTCTGGTCGTCGCCCGAGCCGGCTTCGCTGGCCGGCCGAATTCCGGGAGTGATCAATTGCATGTCGGCGGGCAGCGTTCGCCGCAGGAGTTCCACCTCGAGCGGCGAACAAACGAGGCCGCGGATCCCGGAGTCGGCGGCCAGGCGGCCCAGTCGCGCCACCTGGTCGGCCGGTGCGCCGGGCACTCCCGTGGCGGCCAGCGCGGCGGCATCCATCGACGTCAGGACGGTGACGCCGAGAATCAGGAGAGGGGGATTGGTCTTCTGCTGGGCGGCGATCGCGGTGCGCATCATCTCCGCTCCGCCGGCGCAATGGATGGTCAGCATCCGGATCGGGAGCGGGCCGAGCGACTCGACGGCCTTGCCGACCGTGTTGGGGATGTCGTGCAGCTTGAGATCGAGAAAGACATTGAAGCCCATGCCGGCGACCTCGCGGACATAGTTCGGGCCATAGGCGGTGAACATCTGAAGCCCGATCTTCACCCAGCGGAGCTGTCCGCGCAACTGACGCAGGATGGGCGCGGCGTCCTCGCGGGTGGGGACATCGAGGGCCAGAATCAGGTCACATGCCATGCGGAGATAGTCACAAATGGGAGTTGGGCTCGTGGCAATCACAGATAGACGGCGGCAATCGCCTTCTTCGGGGGCTTTGGGGATTGTCACTGAAATGTTGCCTGCATCCACTTGCGACATGGGCACCCGCCGCACCATGAAACTCCCGTCTCCAGGTCGGAGGCGAGACCGGATCGGGCGCAACCGGATCGGACACGCGTGAACGTTTCCGTCTTCAGTCCGGCGAAGATCAATCTGTTTCTGGCGGTCACCGGCCGGCGCGCCGACGGTTTCCACGACCTGGTGTCGGTGGCGGCGCCGCTGGATTTTGGCGACACGCTCGAGGCGGAAACGGTGTCGTCGTCGCCGGATCGGGCAAAATACTCGCTGGAATGCTCCGATCCGACCCTCGCGGTCGACCCGACAAATCTCGTGTTGCGCGCGGCGGCGGCCTTTTCCGCAGCGACCGGCTGGCGCGACGGCGTTCACTTTCGTCTCACGAAACGGATTCCGATGGGAGCCGGTCTTGGCGGCGGCAGCAGCAATGCGGTGGCGGCCCTGCGGGCGTTGAACCGGCTGTCGGGCGGCGCCGCGAGTGAAGAGGCGCTCGCGAACCTCGCCGCCGGGCTGGGATCGGATTGCCCGATGTTCCTCCCGGATGGGCCGGTAATCGCGCGCGGGCGCGGGGAGCGGATCGAGCGGCTGGGCGGCGCGGCGCGGCAGCGCCTCGGCGGAGCCCGCGTGTTGCTCTTCAAGCCGTCGGTCGGCGTCCCCACCGCCTGGGCGTACGGGCGCATGGCGGCAAGGCAGGCGGACTACGTGCCGGCGGAGGCGGCGGAGCGACGGCTGCAGTCATGGTGTGCCGGTCAGGCACCGCTGGCCGACCTGCTGTTCAACAACTTCGAGGGACCTGTTTTCGACAAGTATGTGGCATTGCCAGCCCTGCTGGGCTCGTGGCGCCGGGAAGGCCGGCCGGCACTTATGACCGGGAGCGGCAGCGCGTGTTTTGTGCTGGCCGGTAACGATCCGGTGACGACGCTGACAGCGCGCATTCAAGCCGCTTGGGGTGAGGCGGCGTTCGTGCAAACCGCACGTATTCTTTAGACTTCCGCATTGACCGTATCCCGCGGCGCCGGGTTTAATCCACGGAACCTGATCCATGGAAGCGAACGGCAAACCGGAGATCGCAATCCAGGGAATTGCCGCATCGCGGGGAATCGCCTACGGACAAGCGTTTCTTTACCTGGAGAGCCAGCTCGACATTCCGCACTACACGGTCGAGCCGATCAAGCGCGCCAGCGAGATTGCGCGTTTCGAACAGGCACTGGTGACGACGCGCCAGCAGATCGCGCGGATCCAGCAGCAGGTAAAGAGCAACCTGAGCGAGGAGGAAGCGCTGATCTTTGATGCGCACCAGATGGTGCTCGAGGACCAGGCGCTGATCGGCGAGACGATCCGCGAGCTTGAAACGACGGGGCTGAACATCGAGACCTGTTTCAACAGCGTCGCCCAGCGGTACATCGAAGCCTTCGCACAAATCGACGACGAGTACCTGCGCGAGAGAGCGTCGGACATCAAGGATGTGACCGCCCGCGTGCTGCGGGTGCTGATGGGGCAGGCCACCGCGACGCTGAGCGAACTCGTCGACAAGCGCATCGTGGTGGCGCACGACATCACCCCCTCGGATGCCGCGGGCGTCGACCGCAGTGCCGCCATGGGCATCGTGACCGAGACCGGCAGCCGCACGAGCCACGCCGTGATCGTGGCGCGCTCGATGAAGATTCCCGCCGTGGTCGGCGTGCGCGGTCTGACGCGCAAGGTCGAAAGCGGCGACTGGCTGATCGTGGACGGGTACGAGGGACTGGTCATCCTGAACCCGACGCCGGCGACGCTGTTCCGCTACGGCGAGATCCAGGAGGGCAAGAAATCATTCGAGACCCGGCTGATGTCCGCGATCGACCAGCCGGCCGAGACCCAGGACGGGGTCCGCGTCTCGCTGCTGGCCAACATCGAGAAGGCGGATGAAGTTGGGCTCGTGAAGCAGTTTCGGGCGGAGGGAGTCGGACTTTACCGCACGGAGTTCCTGTTCCTGAGTTCGCCGAGCCTGCCGTCCGAGGAGCGCCAGTACGAGACCTACCGGACCATTGTCGAAGGACTGGCGCCGCAACCGGTCACGATCCGCACGCTGGACGTGGGCGGCGACAAGCCGCTGCCGGGAGATCCGCAGTTGATCGGCGTGGAGGCGAACCCGTTTCTCGGATTTCGCGCGATCCGCATGTGTCTCGAGAATCCCGACCTGTTCAAGACGCAGCTCCGCGCGATCCTGCGCGCCAGCGCGCATGGCACGGTGGAGCTGATGTACCCGATGATCAGCGGACCGGAGGAGCTCGACCGCGCCAACAGCCTGCTGGAGGAGGCGCGGCAGGAGTTGCGGGCGCGCGGCCTGGCATATGATCCAAACATGCGGGTCGGGACGATGATCGAGATTCCCAGTGCCGCCCTCGTCGCGGATGCGCTGGCCGAAAAATGCCAGTTTTTCAGCATCGGGACCAACGACCTGATCCAGTACACCCTTGCGATCGACCGGGGAAACAACCGGATCGCGCACCTCTACGAACCCTCGCATCCGGCGGTGCTGCGCCTGATCCGGTCGGTGATGGATGCGGCCAAGGCCCACCAGATCAAGGTCTCGGTGTGTGGCGAGATGGCCGGAGATGCGATTTACGCGCCGCTGTTGCTCGGCCTGGGCATCGACCAGCTCAGCATGACGCCGTCCCTGCTGCCCGCCGTGAAGTTTCTGATCCGGAACACCAGGATGGCCGACGCGAAGAAGCTGGCCGATGAAGTTCTCGCGCAACGCGACCCGAAAAAAATCTACGCCCTGATCGAGGCCTTCTATAACGAGCGCGTGAAGGCGGAGTGAGGCGACGGGCGGGAGTCGGGAAACAGGAGACCGGAGGCGAGAGGGCCCGGAGTCCGAATCGGACCGCAAGCCAACGATCGGACCATCGTCCGCTACTTTCCCGCCTTTACCCCGCTCGCGAGCAGGGTTTCAAAATGAGGTTCGGCGTCCTCGCGCGACACGACGCTCACCTCCACATGCTGCAGTCCCGCCGATTTCAGGAAACCATGCAGCGCGCTTTCCTTGAATCCGAGCCAGAGGTCGCCGTACAACTCGCGGGCCTTGTCGAAATGGTGGTCGCGCAGGTCGAGAACGAGCAGTTGTCCGCCGGGGCGGAGGATCCGCACGGCCTCGTCGATCGCGGTCTGGGGATGGCTGGCGTGATGGAGGGCCTGCGAAAGGATCGCAAGGTCCACGGACTTGTCGGGCAGCGGCACCTTCTCGATGTCCCCCAGCTTGTAGGTCACATTTTCGAGACCGTTCCTGCGGGCCAGCTCCGTGCCGACTTCCACCATGCGGGGCGAATTGTCGACGCACCAGACCTGCTTGGCCCGGCGGGCAAGCAGTTGCGAAATGAGGCCCTCGCCAGCGCCGAGGTCGGCCACCGTGATCGGAGGCACCATGTGCAGGACGAGATGGCCGATGGCTTCCCACGACCGGCCCGGACAGTGGTTGCGCCCGAGCTTGCCGGCGACGAGGTTGAAATGCTGTTCCGAGATTCGCCGGCGTTTCTCGATGACCCGCTCGAGGCTGGCCCGATCCTCGGCCGACTCGGGCAATCCCGCCACGGCCTCGCCCGCCGCGCGCAGCAGTCCAAGCCGGGTGGCCGGCAGGTCGGCCCTCAACGAATAGAAGGCGCGCTTGCCGTCCCGCCGATCGCTGACGTAACCCGCCTGGCGCAGCAGGGCGAGCTGGGACGAAATCCGCGACTGGGCCATGCCGAGGATCTCCTGCAACTCGGCGACGGACAGTTCCTCGCGCGACAGCACGGCCAGGAGGCGCAGGCGGGTCGAGTCGGATAGGACCTTGAGGCTGTCCCAGGAATCGGACATCGGGATGGCCATCTGTCTAAGGCGGGTGGCGGGGGAGGCGAGGAATCTCTTTTTGGCCGCCGGGAAGCCTGACCATGCGGATTGACGTCGGCGGACCAACTGTCATCATAAGATTCGCACGTTCGGACACACCATAAACTAATAAATCCATGGACGCCACACCTCCGCCCGCCCCACCTCCTGCCGC
Source organism: Candidatus Didemnitutus sp. (assembly GCA_036499305.1). GTDB lineage: Bacteria > Verrucomicrobiota > Verrucomicrobiia > Opitutales > Opitutaceae > Didemnitutus. The sequence goes on along the minus strand of DASYDZ010000087.1, from coordinate 506 downwards.
GCCGCCACCAGTCCCCACCGCACCTGCGGGCGAGGACAAGACCGTCGCGATCATCGCATATCTCACGATCATCGGATTCATCATCGCCCTCGTGATGTTCAGCAGCAAGAAGACCGCCTTGGGCGGTTTCCACCTGCGCCAGACCCTTGGCTTCGTGGTCACGGGATTTGCGGTTGGAGTGATTTGCGTCATCCCGATTCTCGGGTGGCTGATCGCAATCCTCGCGATGCCCTGTTTCTTTGTTTTGTGGATTCTTGGTCTCATCGCAGCCGTCAATGGCCAGATGAAACCGGTTCCGGTGGTCGGCCCACTTTACCAAAAGTGGTTTGCGAACGCCTTCGTTTAGAGGGTTTCCTTCCTTTCCAGACTTTCGCCCGGCCCGTTGTGGCCGGGCTTTTTCTTTCCGGAACCGGGCTGGCATCGTGTCTCACGGACAATCTTCGCCAATCAAACGCTCGCGGTCAACGTCGCGATCAAGTCAGTCTACAACGTCTGTAGGGCTGCCG